>CAZPMO010000135.1:0-13258 GCA_964587515.1 uncultured Rhodospirillaceae bacterium
GTGAAACCAGGATGGGGATGCCCATCTGCACCGTCTTGATCACCATTTCCGAGGTCAGCCGCCCGGTGGTGTAGAACAGCTTGTCGTCCGGCGGGATCTTGTTCAGGAACATATAGCCGGCGATCTTGTCGACCGCGTTGTGGCGCCCGACGTCTTCCATATAGACCAGCGCGCGCGGCCCCTCGCACAGCACGCAGCCGTGGATGGCGCCGGCCTCCAGATACAAACTCGGCGTGGTGTTGATGGTCTTCGACAGCGCCCGCAGCCACGACGTCTTCACCACCGCGTCGGCATCGAGCTCGACCTCGTCGAACTTCTCCATCAGATCGCCGAACACGGTGCCCAGCGCGCAGCCCGAGGTGCGCGTCTTCTTCTTCAGCTTCTGTTCGAAATCGGTGCGGCGCTTGGTGCGCACCACGATGGTCTCGACCTCTTCGTCGTAATCGATGGCGGTGATCTCGTCGTCGGCGACCAGCATGTTCTGGTTGATCAGATAGCCGACCGCGAGGCAGTCGAGATAATCGCCCACCGTCATCAGGGTGACGATTTCCTGGCCGTTGAGATAGAGCGTCAGCGGACGCTCGACCGTGACCGAGGTTTCGACCGGCGCGCCGTCCTGGTCGACGCCGGTGACGCGCGCGGTCAGCCGGGGATCGGACGGGTCGGGCCGGATCAGATAATCGCTCATAAGGGAAATATGGTTGATTTCACGCGCGGGGACAACTCGGCGGCGAGTGAATTTCCCGCTCGCCAGCGGCGCGGACTTTTGTTAAATGTGAGTCTATTCGGGGATCAGGAGTCGGGGGACCTTGGCGAGAATCCGACCAATCGACGCGCCCGTGACAAGCGGGGAAGCGTCCGGCACGACGGATGTCGAACATCTCAGCCGCATGAGTCATGAGCTGCGTACGCCGTTGAACGCCATCATCGGCTTCGCGGAGATGTCGGAGCGCCAGAGTTTCGGCGCGCTGGCCGAGCCTTATCTCGGCTACGCCTCATCGATCCGCAATGCCGCCGAACATCTGCTGCACGTGGTCAACGATCTGATGGACCTGGCCGCCGTCGAGGCCGAACGCGCCCGCCTTGCCGCGCAACCGGTAAACCTCGCCGAGACGCTGGCCGCCGCGAAAACCACGGTCGCCGAGCGCGCCACTGAACGCGGCGTCGATCTTACGGGCGTCGCGGCCACCGAGAACTGGTGCGTAATGGGAGACCCGGACCGGCTGCGCCGCATCTTCGTGAGCCTGCTGGGCAACGCGGTGAAGTTCACGCCCGCCGGCGGCTCCGCCGGCATCGTTGTCGCGCCCACGCGCTCCCGGAACGACGCCGCCATGCTCGACATATGCGTCTGGGACACCGGCATCGGGGTGCCCCACGACGAGCAGGCGAAAATCTTCGAGGTGTTTCATACGGGCGGCGGCGACGCCGCGACCCTCGACGGCGCCGGCCTCGGCCTCTCCATCGCCCGCCGCCTCGCCCAGCTCATGGGCGGCGACCTCACCCTGGAAAGCAGCCCCAACCAGGGCTCCCGCTTCATCCTCACGCTCCCCGCCGCCGACACCGCCGCCCAGGCGGCGGAGTAGGCCGCCTCCCTTCCCTTCGCGGGGGTGTGCGCTATATACTGAGGCAAAGAACGGCCCGGGACGGCGGGCGGGATTTTTGGTGATTTTGGTGGGATTTTGGTGATGGAAGCCGGCACGACGACACCGCTGATCGACCCCTATGCGCGCCGGGTGTCCTATCTTCGCGTCTCGGTGACCGATCGCTGCGATTTCCGCTGCGTCTACTGCATGTCGGAAGACATGGCGTTTCTGCCCAAAACCGACGTGCTTACCCTCGAGGAACTCGACCGGCTGTGCTCGGCGTTCGTCGCGCGCGGCGTGAGCAAGCTGCGTCTGACCGGCGGCGAGCCGCTGGTGCGCCGCAACATCATGTGGCTGATCCGCCGCCTCGGCCGCCATCTCGATACCGGCGCGTTGGAAGAGCTGACGCTCACCACCAACGCAAGCCAGCTTCACCGTTACGCCCATGAGCTTGCCGACGCCGGCGTCCGGCGCATCAACGTCTCGCTGGATACGCTGGACGCCGACAAGTTCGCCGCCATCACGCGCTGGGGCAAGCTCGACAAGGTGATGGCCGGGCTGGACGCGGCGCGCGCCGCAAGACTGGCCGTGAAGATCAACGCCGTCGCGCTGAAGGGCGTCAATGACGACGAGCTTGCCGACATGGTGGCGTGGTGCGGCGATCAGGGCCACGATCTGACCTTCATCGAGGTCATGCCCATGGGCGAGATGGGTGCCGGGGCGCGCATCGATCAGTATCTGCCGCTGTCCATGGTGCGGGCGCGGCTGAACGAGCGTTTCACGTTGAGCGATATCGATTACCGGACCGGCGGGCCGGCGCGCTATATGCGGGTCGCCGAGACCGGCGGGCGGGTCGGGTTCATCACGCCCATGACCCATAATTTCTGCGAATCCTGCAACCGGGTGCGGCTGACCTGCACCGGCACGCTGTATATGTGCCTGGGACAGGAGGACGCCGCCGATCTGCGCGCGCCGCTGCGGGCTTCCGAAAGCGACGATTTGCTGATGGAGGCGCTGGACGAGGCCATTTCGCGCAAGCCCAAGGGCCACGATTTTTTCATCGACCGCCGTCGCGCCGACAGCGTGCCGCGCCACATGAGCGTCACCGGGGGCTGATCCCCGCTCCCCGGCGATGCGAGGAACCTCGCATGACCGCGCAACCCGGACCCAACTCGCTATCGGCCCGCGATCCCAAGGTGCTGCTGCACCCCTATACCAACGCGCTGGCCAACGAGCGCGACGGGCCGCTGGTGGTCACCCGCGGCGAGGGCGTCCATATCTGGGACGAGGACGGCAACAAATACATCGAAGGCATGGCGGGGCTGTGGTGCGTCTCGCTGGGCTTCGGCAACGAGCGCCTGGCCGAGGCGGCGGCGGACCAGATAAGGCGGCTGTCGTTCTTCCACGGCTTCAACCAGAAAAGCCATGAGCCGCAGATCCAGCTTGCCGAACGGCTGCTGGCGATCGCGCCCGCCGGCATGGAGAAGGTGTTCTTCGCCAATTCCGGATCGGAGGCCGTTGATACCGCCATCAAGATGATCTGGTATTACAACAACGCCCTTGGGCGTCCGGAAAAGAAAAAGATCATCGGCCGGGCGAAGGCCTATCACGGCATCACGGTGGCGGCGGGATCGGTCACCGGCCAGCCGGTGAACCATGCCGCCTTCGACCTGCCGATCGCGGGGTTCCTGCATACCGACTGCCCGCATTATCCACGCCTCGCCGAAGACGGCGAGAGCGAGGAGGATTTCGCGACCCGCATGGCGGACAATCTGGAAGCGCTGATCCTCGACGAGGGGCCGGAGACCGTCGCCGCCTTCTTCGCCGAACCCATCATGGGGGCCGGTGGAATTATTCTTCCGCCCGCGACCTATTTCGACAAAATCCAGGCGGTGCTGCGCCGCCACGACGTGCTGTTCGTGGCCGACGAGGTGATCACCGGATTCGGCCGCACCGGCAATCTGTGGGGCGCGGAGACCTACGATCTCAAGCCCGATATGGTGACCTGCGCCAAGGCGCTGTCGTCGGGCTATATCCCGATCTCGGCGGTGATGATGACCGGCGAAATCTATCAAGGCCTCGCCGGCGAGAGCGACCGCCAGGGCGTTTTCGGCCACGGCTATACCTATTCCGGTCATCCGGTCGCCGCCGCGGTGGCGCTGGAGACCCTGAAGATTTACGAGGAAATCGATCTGGTCGGCCGGGTGCGCGCGGTCGCGCCGCGCATGCAGGCCGGCATACGCCGCTTCGCCGATCACCCCATGGTGGGCGAGATTTCCGGCGTCGGCATGCTGGCGGTGGCCGAGCTTGTCGCCGACAAGGAAACACGGACGCCGTTCGACCCGGCGTTGAAGGTCGGGCCTTATCTGCTGGGCCGCGCCCAGGCGCATGGGCTGATCATCCGCGCGCTGGGCGATCGCATCGGATTTTCGCCGCCGCTCGTGATGTCGGGCGACGAGATCGACGACATGTTTGACCGCTTCGCCCTCGCCCTCGACGAGACCACGGAATGGGCGAGCGGGGCCACAAGTTAAGTGAATCTTCACCTTGAATTGGTGGTTTAGAGCCCGCAAAAAATCATAGAATGAATGTCGTGGACGGCGCCGCGCCGCGGAAGTTCACAAGCGCCGGCCGAAGGCGTATTCTAAAAGGCAGTGGGTAGGTCGAGGACAGAGTAGACGATGGATTACGAGAAATATTTCGCTGATTCGATCGCGGAGTTGAAGGCCGAGGGCCGCTACCGGGTGTTCGCCGATCTGGAACGCCACGCGGGTGCCTTCCCGACGGCCGCGAGCCACGACGGCTCGAACGTCGAGGACGTTACCGTCTGGTGTTCCAACGATTATCTCGGCATGGGCCAGCACCCGGGCGTGATCCGGCGCCGGCGGCACCCGCAACATCTCCGGCACCACCCATTATCATGTGCTGCTGGAACGCGAACTGGCCGATCTGCACGGCACCGAGGCGGCGCTGGTGTTTACATCGGGTTATGTCGCCAACGAGGCGGCGCTGAGCACGCTGGGCGCGATGCTGCCGGATTGCGTGCTGGTTTCCGACGAGCTCAACCACGCCTCCATGATCGCCGGCATCCGCCACAGCCGCACCGAGAAAAAGATTTTCCGCCATAACGATCCGGTCGATCTCGAGCGCGCGCTGTCGGAATGCGACGCGGACGCTGCCAAGGTCGTCGCCTTCGAATCGGTCTATTCCATGGACGGCGACATCGCGCCGATTGCGGAGATGTGCGACGTCGCCGATCGTTACGGCGCGATGACCTATCTCGACGAAGTGCATGCGGTCGGGCTCTATGGCGAGCGTGGCGCGGGCGTCGCCGAACGCGACGGCCAGATGCACCGCATCACGGTGATCCAGGGGACCCTCGGCAAGGCGTTCGGCGTGGTCGGCGGCTATATCGCGGGCTCGGCCGCGATGATCGATTTCGTGCGCAGCTACGCGGCCGGGTTCATCTTCACCACCTCGTTGCCGCCGGCCATCGTCGCCGGGGCGCTTGAAAGCGTGCGGATCCTGAAATCGGGCCAGCGGCTGCGCGAGCGCCACCAGGAACGCGCCGCGGCGCTGAAATCCATGCTGCGCGACGCAGGCCTGCCGGTAATGCCGTCGGTCTCCCATATCGTGCCGGTATTCGTGGGCGATGCGGCTCTGTGCAAGCAGGTCACGGATGAGCTGATGGCGCGCTATCGCATCTATGTCCAGCCGATCAACTATCCCACCGTGCCCAAGGGCGAAGAGCGCCTCCGCCTGACGCCGTCGCCGCTGCATGACGACGGGAAAATGCGGGATCTCGTCGCCGCGCTCAGCGAAATCTGGGACCGGCTGCGTCTCGAAAAAGCGGCCTGACCTATTCCGCCGTTAGAGGCTGACCGACGCAAGCAGTTCGATCCAAGGCCGTGGGATTAGAATAGGGACGGTTGTTGGGCATCGTCTGCATCGTCGGCAACCCGATCTATCATCCGCTGTACGTCGGGATTGGCCCGGGTTCCAATAATATGAATGTCGGGATGTTCGTTGCGGTAGACCCGAAATATTTCATCGGCGAATGCCTGCCCGATTGCCTCGACGCCCTCGAAATCCAGGAACACCTCTGAGAACTCCTCGAACCTGGCAAGAATCCGCTTGGCCTGGGAGCGCGATACAAGTTGTTCCCCCGGATAATTGCCAAGCTTGATCGGCACATGCGTTTTTCGGAACCTTAAATCGTCTCCTTCGTATCGACTGAAAATTTCCTTCATGGTCCAAGTGGCATCGGTCGAAATTTCCATACACACAGCGGTTCCCTGCTCACTCTCAAAAATATCATCGGTTTCAATCAGCCAATCGTCATCGTCTTCGCGTTGCCGCGAATATGCAAGATCACCTGACCGAATTATGAATTCATTGAACATCCGGGACGTAAAAAAAATTCCTTCGCCGGAATGACGCGCCTTATTGGAAGTCAGTTTACCCTTGGATAGTTCAAGCAACGCGCTTCTCGGGTCGGGCAAGCCGAAATCATTTTGTATTTTTTCAAAAATGCCGACCCCTTGATCGATGACCATCATTCTGATCCGATAATAATTCTGCCGGTAGGAAATTATAGCGGTATCGCTCAAGGAATGGTCTATGACGTTGTTCAGCATTTCAGTGAAACCATACTGGCAGATATCGACGATATTCCTTGGAACATTATGGATGTGGGGAAGTACTCTGAACCGCCAGACGGTGTCTTCGGACGAAAGCGCCGTGATGTCTTCCATTATGAAGGAAATATCGACGATTTCCTTAAGGTGATAGCGCCTAGCATTCGTATTTCCCGTCGCCGTCAACAAACCTTCATCGACAAGACGGCGGAGATAACGGTTGATGGCGGTGCGAGAGAGTCCGAATTCTTTAGCCGCCAATCGAGCGATATCACTCGGGTAATCGAGAATATTCCCGAGGACGAATTCCCTCACCTTTGGGTTCTGTCTGTCGCGTCGGGTGGTAGCCAGCCTTTGGATTTCCTACATTTTCAGCATATTTCAAATAGTTGTAACCTTTAAGGAGCCTGTTTGTAAACTTTAAGGGTCCTCATTGGCAACCTTAACGTACGGACCCCGCGCCCGGTGGACTTGTTAATATTTTCTTTGTACTCTCGGTCGCGATGTATAGCGACAACTCACTGCTACCGCGCGACGCCATTCGATTGGCGGCGCTGGGCGCGCTTTCCGGCGGCGCCAAGACCTATGCCGAGGTCGCGGGCGAGGTGCGCCATTTCGTCAGCCGCATCATCGGGCCATCGCTCGACCTCATGGGCACATCCATTGAAATGCTGCGCTATGAAGGCCTGGCCGCTGCCGAAGGCGAGGGCGACGGCGCGTTGCTGTCGCTGACCGATGCGGGCCGGAACGAACTCATAGAATTGCTGCGCACCGCCCTTCGCGCGCCGTTCAATGACGCGAACAAGCTGGCCATGGCGCTGAAGCTGCGCTTTCTGCATCTGCTGGACGATAACGACCGGCGCGACCAGGCGGACATGATGATCGAGGCCGCGCGTTCGGAGCTTGCCCGCCTCGCCGATCTCGGCGAAAGCTGCGCCGGCGAGGATGGTCATTTCGCCGAATGGCTCGATCACGATATCGCGCAGGCGACTTCCCGGCTCGCCTGGCTGGAAGATTTCCGCACCCGGCTTTAGCCCGAAATTCCTAACCCACTGACGCTCCCGGACGGCGGAGGTACATCCGGCCGAGACCGTTCAGGGTCAGATAGAGCTGCTGGAACTCGGCGCTGAATTCCTGCGGGGTCGTTCCGGGAATGGCGGCGCTGATTTCGTCGAGATTTCGCTTGCCGTCGATGGCGGCCAAGAGCGGGGCCGCGAGGCGGGGCAGGTTGAAGCTGGCCTTGATGCCTTCAAGATCGATGGTCAGCGCCTTGCCTTCGGTAAGTTCGCGCGCCATGGCCGCGCCATCGAGATCGCGCAGCACCGGCACGACCGCGCCCGAATCGGGCGCCGCAATGGTGACCCGGTTGTTGTCGCCGCGCACCGCATAGGCGATATGGGTCTTCATGTTGCCGCACAATAGCTCCGCGAAGGCGCAGCGCTGGATCGGCGGCAGGCCGGCAAGCCGGCTATTGAGATCGGGATCCCTGAGATAGATGGAAGGTTCGTAGCGCAGCGGCTGGGAAAAGGCGACCAGCCGCATACCGCCCTTGGCGACCAGGTCGGCGAACTCCAGCACATTGAAAGCGCGGTCCTGCGAATGCAGCAAAAGGTCGTATATGCCGGCGTCGCCCAGCGTCGCATGATCCGATACAAAAGGGTTGCGTTTCAGCCAGTTGGTCGGCGGCAGTTCGTTCAGCAGCCGGCGCGCCACATCGAGCTTCGTGGTGTCGCCGGCATCGCCGGCCAGCATGCGCAGCATGGCCTGGGCGTGATAGACGCCGGTGCGTCCCAGCGGCGCATACAGCATCAGTCCCATGCCGCCGTCGGGCGCCAGCGCGCCCCGCAGCGCCTGGAGACCGGCCAACGGGTCGTCGAGATGATGGAGGACGCCGCAGCAATCGATGTAATCGAACTCACCTAACCCGAGCGTCGCGAGGTCGAGGATCGAGCCCTGGACGAAGCGTAAATTGCTCAGCCCGCGCGCTTCGGCCCGCGCCCGGGCGATCCCCAGCGTGGTGTCCGACAGATCGAGATAGACCACCTCGCCCGGCCCGCCGCTGTCGGCCAGCTGCTGGGCCAGCATGATTGTGGCGTCGCCGGTGCCGCCACCCGCCACCAGGGCGCGGAACGGTGCGGTGAAATCGCGCGCGCCGGCGTATAAAAAATGGTCGATTTCGAGGATATGGCTGGGCGAACCGGTGATCAGCCGCCTCGCCTCGTCCGCCGGATCGCGCGGCGGATAGGGGTAGGCCTGATATTGCGCGCGGACGTCATCGTTCATGGTGTCGAATCCGGCTCTTGCGCCGAGCGCTGACCTTGGTACAACGTGCCCTCATATGCGCGGTTATTTCGGCATCGGGGTCGAGGGCGTCAGCAAGGCGATCAACGTCGGCAATTTGTTTCGTTCCGCGAATGCGTTCGGAGCAAGTTTCACGTTCACCGTGGCGGCGGCCTGTTCGACCGAAGACGGTTCTTCGGACACATCCGACTCGCGCGGTCAGGTGCCGTTTTACAATTTCGATTCGGTCGAGTCGATGCGGTTGCCCGACGATTGCGCGCTGATCGGCGTCGAGATCGACGATAATGCCGTCGATCTGCCGAGTTTTCGCCATCCAAGGCGCGCCGCCTATGTGCTGGGCATGGAGCGCGGCGGGCTGACTCCGGATCTCGTGGCGTGCTGCGATCACCTGGTCAAGATCCCGACGCGGTTCTCGCTCAACCTTGCCGCCGCCGGGGCTATCGTGATGTATGATCGGGTGATATCGGTGCAACGGTTCGGCGAGCGCCCGGTGGTGCCGGGAGGACCGGTGACGCCGGTACCCGAACACGTGTTCGGCGAACCGGTCTGGAAACGAAAGAAGAAGGGTAGTGTGTGATTAAATGCGTTGGGTAAAATTCGTTGCCCTCTTTGTTCCGGTCTGGCTCGCAACGGCGGGCGTGGCCGCGGCGGAAACCCGCGAACTCGGCCTGTTCGAGACCTGGTCCGCCCATATGATTATCGAGGGAAAGGCGAGGGTCTGCTATATCCACGGCGAGCCCATTCACAAGCGCGGCAAATACAAAAAGCGTGGCCCCGTCTTCGTTCAGATCGCGCACCGGCCGCTGGAGCGGACCCGTAACGAGGTTGGATTCACGGCCGGCTATACCTATCGCAAGGAAAGCGAGGCGCGGGTCGTGATCGACCGTCAGCGCTTCGTGCTGTTTACCGACCGGGAAACCGCCTGGTCGCGCGACGCCAAATCCGACACCGCCCTGGTCAAGGCGATGATGAGGGGCCGCCGCATGCGGGTGCGCGGCACCTCGGCGCGCGGCACCGTGACCACCGATACCTACTCCCTGCTGGGATTCACCAAAGCCTACCGCGCCATCGGGAAGGCGTGCGGTGTACGCTGACGCCGATTTATGAGTACGCCGCGCACCCGACGAAACATCTTCCTGCTGGCCACCGCGCAGGCGCTGAACGGCTCGGCGCTGTCCATGGTGATCCTGGCGGCGCCACTGGCCGGGCAAATCCTGGCCGAAGACAAGACCCTGGTGACGCTGCCCCACGCCATGCAGTGGCTGTCGACCATGGTCGCCGCCTACCCCGCCTCTATACTGATGCGCCGGATGGGCCGGCGCTGGGGCTTTATCTCGGGCGAGGCGTTCTATGTTGTGGGCGGGCTGTTGGCGATCCACGCGTTGTTGAGCGCCCAATTCCAGTTTCTTTGGATCGGCGCGTGTTTCCTCGGCGTGGGCAACGGGTTCGCGGTCTTTTACCGCTTCGCCGCCGCCGACGCGGCGCCCGAAACCTATCGCGGCCGCGCCATCTCCTATGTGCTCGCGGGCGGGGTGGTTGCCGCCTTCATCGGTCCCGAGCTTGCCAAGCAAACCCGCGAATTGATTACGCCGGCGCTGTTCGCGGGCTGCTATGCGGCGCTGATCGGCATTTCGGTGATAAAAGTCGTGGTTCTTTCCTTTCTCGATACGCCGCGCCCGGCGGCGCGTGAACGCGCTCACGGGGGCCGGCCGCTGATCGAGATCGCGCGCCAGCCGCGATTCGTGATTGCGCTGGCGTCGGCGATGAGCGCGTGGGGGGTGATGGTGCTGCTCATGGCGTCGACGCCGATCGCGATGTCCATGCACCAGCACGCCTTTTCCGATTCCGCTTTCGTGATCCAGTGGCACATCGTCGGGATGTTCGCGCCGTCCTTCTTCACCGGACACCTGATCGCGCGTTACGGGCTGGCCAATATCATGCTGACCGGCACGCTGTTGCAGGCCAGCGCCGTGGCGATCAACCTGTCGGGCATGGATGTGTGGAATTTCTGGGCATCCAACTTCATCCAGGGGATGGGTTGGAACTTCCTGTTCGTGGGCGCCACCACGCTGCTGACCACCACTTATTCCGACGTCGAACGCGCCCGGGTGCAGGGGCTGAACGACATGATGGTGTTCGGCGTCGCCGCGCTGGCGTCGTTCGGGTCCGGCGCGCTGAATCACCTGCTCGGCTGGCAGATGGTGAACGTCGCCGTCGCGCCTTTGATCCTGATGGTCATGGTGTCGAACATCTGGTTGCGCCGGGTATCGGCCCAGACCGTGGCGGCGCAATAGCGCTCGGCGGTCGAGGACCCTATATTCGGGATATGCTGGAGCACGCCGAAAAACCCGCGCCCGAGGGCGACGATGGCGGCAAAATCGATCTCGTCGGGCTGTCGCGCGCCGAGCTTGGCGCGGCGCTGGCCGAGTTCGGCCTGCCGCCGTTCCGCGCCAAGCAGGTCTGGCACTGGATCTACCATCGCGGCGTGCGCGATATCGACGAAATGACGACGCTGACGCGCCCTTTGCGCGGCGAGCTTGCCGAGCGTTTCACCATCGGGCGGCCCGACGTCGCGAACGAGCAGATTTCCACCGATGGCACGCGCAAATGGCTGCTTGGGTTCACCGACGGTCGTGAAGCCGAAACGGTGTTCATTCCCGAGGCCGATCGCGGCGCGCTGTGCATTTCGTCTCAGGTCGGCTGCACGCTGAGCTGCGCCTTTTGCCATACCGGCACGCAGCCGATGGTGCGCAACCTGACGGCGGGCGAGATCGTCGGTCAGATGATGCACGCCCGCGACACGGTCGGCGAATGGCCGTCGCCGGCCCACGGCAGGCTGCTGTCGAACATTGTGATGATGGGGATGGGCGAGCCGCTCTATAACTACGAAAACGTGAAAAAGGCTTTGAATATCATAATGGACGGCGAAGGCGTCAATGTCGGACGGCGGCGCATCACGCTTTCGACGGCCGGTGTGGCGCCGGCCATCGCCGATGTCGGGCGCGACCTTGGCGTCCGCCTCGCGATCTCGCTGCACGCGGTCACCGACGAATTGCGCGACGTGCTGGTGCCGATCAACCGCAAGCACCCGATCGCGGAACTGCTGGCCGCGTGCCGCGATTATCCCGGCTCGCGCAACTCACGCCGCATCACTTTCGAATATGTGATGCTGAAGGGAGTCAATGATTCACCGGCCGACGCGCGCGGGCTCGTGCGTCTGATCGCCGGCATTCCGGCCAAGATCAACCTGATCCCGTTCAACCCCTGGCCCGGCGCGCCCTATGAATGCGCCACCAAGGGCGCCATCGCCGCCTTCGCGGAAATCGTCAACCGGGCCGGCTATACCTCGCCGGTGCGCGCGGCGCGCGGCCGCGACATCATGGCCGCCTGCGGCCAGCTCAAATCGGCCAGCGCCCGGGTACGGCGCGCCGACAGACCGCCGGGGTGAGTTTTCTCCACCGCATCGAAGAATGTAACGCCCACGATTTGGCCGGTTTTTTGCCGTTCGTGGCGGCCGGCGCGCGCGTCGGCTGGGTGCGGCGCGGTTTCGCGGAAAAATTGCGCGCCTATCCGGACGCGTTCGCGGTTGCCGACGAAGCGGTGAGCATGGCGGCCGGGCTGGATGATTATGATGCGCGCTCGCTTGCCGCCGATAAGGCGCTACGCGATCTTGCCGAGACTGGCGAAATCCCGGGCTGGCGCGGTGAATATTATCCGGTCGGAACCTCGTTCGCCGGGCCGCATGCGATGGAAATGGAGCGCGCCGCGGCGCCATTCTTCGGGATCACGGCCTATGGCGTCCATGTCAACGGCTTCGTGCGCAAGGGCGGGACGATCCATATGTGGATCGCGCGCCGCGCCACCGGCAAGCACACTTATCCCGGCATGCTCGACAACATCATCGCCGGCGGCCAGCCGGTCGGCATCTCGCCCATGGACAATGTGGTCAAGGAAGCCGGCGAGGAAGCCTCGGTGCCGCCCGAAATCGCGGGCCGCGCGCGCGCCGTCAGCATGATCTCCTATTGCCAGGAAACCGGGGACGGGCTGAAGCCGGACGTGATGTTCAATTACGATCTGGAACTGCCGGGTGATTTCACGCCGGTGAACACCGACGGCGAGGTCGCCGAGTTCTATCTCTGGCCGATCGAGAAGGTGATGGAGACCGTTGCCGAGACCGCCGAGTTCAAGTTCAATTGCAATCTCGTGGTCATCGATTTCTGCGTCCGCCACGGGCTGATCACCCCCGAACACCCCGACTATGTCGCCATCACAAGCGGCCTGCGCCGCTAAACCGCCTACGAATAGGTTTCGACGTGGAAGCGGCCGGACTCGCGCAATCGCGGCAGCAACTCGTCCCAGTCCATGCCGTGGCCGGCGCAAATTTCCGCGAGAGCTTCCTGGACGCCGGCCTCCATGCGCTTGTGGCCGCAGATGAAAAAGCACGAATGGTCGTCGGCCAGCAGACGCGCGAGATCGTCGGCGCGGGCGCGCATCCGATCCTGGACATATTGGCGCGGCGTGTCGGTCTCGCGCGAGAATGCGAGTTCGACGTCGATCAGCTCCTTCGGCATCTTCATCAGCGGCCCGAAATAGGGCAGTTCCGCGCGCCGGCGCGCGCCGAAGAACAGATGCAGCGAGCCCGCCGCGTACATCGCCGCGCGACGACGGCGGCGTTCGGTCATGCCGCGAAACGGGGCGGAGCCGGTGCCGGTGCAGATCATCACGATGCGCGCGGCG
>CAZPMO010000136.1:0-13219 GCA_964587515.1 uncultured Rhodospirillaceae bacterium
AAAGCGATTCGCCGAAATCACCTCTCCCGCTTGCGGGAGAGGGTGGGAGGGTGAGGGTTCTTGGTCGCATCGGCTGATTTCGTCTTCGCGTGGTGGCCTAGATGACCGCGCCCGTCCTGACGCTGTTGAATGCGGAAAACCTCCGGGAGTTCCACCGGCTCGGCCATTGGGGCGACGAGACGAGCTACGACATATTGCGCCGCCACGCGGCCGACAGACCCGACAATTTCGCGGTGCGTGACCGGGTTCGACGGCTTACCTATGCCGAGCTGATCCAGGCGGTGGATGCCTTCGCCGGCCTTCTCTCCGGGGCCGGGCTGGACCAGGGATGCCGGGTCGCGACTTGGATGCCGGATCGGATCGAAACGGTGATCGCCCTGCTGGCGTGTTCGCGCAACGGTCTGGTGTGCTGTTCGTCGCCGCACCGCAATCACTCGGTGGCCGAAGTGGTGAGCATGATGGAGCGGATGCGCGCCTCGGCGTTCGTCTATCAGGCGGGGTTTGGCGCCGATGCCGACGGCCGCGACATTGAAGCCGCGCTCGATCATCTGGGCTCGCTGCGCCGGATTATCCGCGTCGGGATGGTCGGTTCGGAGGATTTGTTCGGCGGCGCGCTTGAGGGCGTCGAGGACGCGCCGCCGCCTTCGGGCGATCCCGACGCGGTGAGCTATCTCGCCTTTACCTCCGGGTCGACCGGCGGTCCCAAGGGCGTGATGCACAGCGACAACACACAGCTTGTCACAGCCCGCGCGCTGTCGACGGACTGGCATGTCGGCTTCGGCACGGTGGTCTATTCCATGAGCCCGTTCTGTCACAATCTCGGCGTCGGCACTTTTCTGACCGCGCTGTTCGGCGGGGCCGAACTGGTCATCCATGATCTGGAGCGATCCGAAAGCCTGATCGACCGGCTGGTCGAGACCGGCACGAGCTATCTGGTCGGCGTGCCGACCCATGCGATCGACCTGCTGGACGAATTGCGCGCGCGCGGAATCGACCGGTTCGAACAGATCAAGGGGTTCCGGGTATCCGGTGCGGCGGCGTCGGCCGATACCATCGCCGAACTGCTGCGCCGTGGCGTGACGCCGCAGAGCGGCTACGGCATGACCGAAACCAACGGTCATCAATACACCAGGCCCGACGACGCCCCGGTGCTGGTGACGGAAAGCTGCGGCAAGGCCTGCGCGGGCTATGAAATTCGCATCTTCGACGCCGACGATCCCGATGCGCTCGCGCCCATCGGCGAAATAGGCCAGATCGGCGGTCGCGGGGCCTGCCTGATGCTGGGTTATTTCGACGATCAACTGGCGACCGAGGCGGCCTTCAACGCGCAGGGCTGGTTCATGACCGGCGATATGGGATGGATCGACGAGAATGGCTATCTGCGGATTACCGGGCGCGCCAAGGAGGTGATCATTCGCGGCGGCCACAACATCAACCCGGCGCGCATCGAGGAACTCGCCGTGAGTCACGCCGATGTGGAACGCGCCGCCGCCGTGCCGCTCGCCGATGCGCGCCTCGGCGAACGGGTCTGCCTCGCGGTGATGTACCGGCATGGCGCGCGCGCGGATGCGGGCGACATCCTCGACCATCTCGCGGCGTGTGGCCTGTCGCGTTTCGAGATGCCGGAATTCACCCTGGAGCTCGACGAGATTCCGCTGATGAGCAACGGCAAAATCGAGAAACGCGAACTCCTGAACTGGATCCGCGACGAGACCGCGGTGCCGGTCGCGGTCGTAACGTAAAGTCGGGAAAAGTATCATGCGCGCCGTTGTCGTCGACGAATACGGATCCTTCGAGGATTTGCCGATCCGCGAGGCGCCCGATCCGGAATGCAAACCGGACGAAATCCTGATCGAGGTGCACGCGACGGCGGTGAATTATGTGGATCTGCTCCTGATCGGCGGCCGGCATCAGGCGCGTCCGGCGCTGCCGTTCATCCCGGGCAAGGGCCCGGCCGGGATTGTGCGCGAGGTCGGCGCCGCGGCCACGGGCTTCGAGGTCGGCGACCGCGTTGTCGCCATGTGCGAGCCGGGCGGCGGCTACGCCGAGCTAATCGCGGTCCCCGCCGGCCAGTGCTACTGTCTGCCGGAAACCATGCCGTTTGCCGAGGCGGCCTGCATGGCGCTGGTGTTCGATACCGCCTGGCTCTCGATCTGCGAACGGGGCCGCTACCGGGTGGGTGAGACCATTCTGGTGCTGGGGGCTTCCGGCGGGGTCGGCCTCGCCGCCGTGCAATTGGGGAAGGCGTTGGGAGCCCACGTGCTGGCGGGGATCTCGAATCCCGAAAAACGTGACCTGGTGGAGGAGGCCGGCGCGGACGCGGTCATCGATCTGGCGGCCCCCGATCTGCGCGATTCGCTCCGCGACCAGGTTTACGCCGTCACCGACGGGCGCGGTGCCGATATCGTGATCGATCCGCTGGGCGACGATATCTTCGATGCGGCCCTGCGCGCGCTGGCCTGGCGCGGGCGCCTCATCGTGATCGGCTTCGCCGCCGGGCGGATTCCCGAGATCAAGGCGAACTATGTTCTGGTGAAAAATATCGATGTTTGCGGCCTTCAGATCGCCGATTACCGCAAGCGCACGCCCGATATCATGGCGGCCTGCTTCGAGGAGCTTTTTGCGCTCTACACGGAAGGCAGGATCGGCCCGTTGCCCATGACCACCCTGCCCATGGAGAAATTCGCCGAGGCCTTGCGCGCGGTGCGCGACCGCACGGCGCGCGGCCGGATCGTCCTGTTGCAGAAGTGAAACGGCGGTCCCGGAGGACCGCCGTTTTCGTTTTCGAGGCAGTTGCAAAGCCCGTGTCATCGTCAGTGCAGCGTCTCGATGGCCGCCTGGATACGCTTGCCCTGGGCTTCCGTGATCAGGCTGGTGAGCACGTCGCCGAAACGGGGGTGCTGCGCGCCCGAGTGGATGTATTGCCAGCGATACGCCTCGAGAAAGCCGGCCGCGATCGATTGCGCTTCGTCATCGTTCATGGCCCGTCCGCAATTGGCCGCAAAGTATCCGGCGTCGGCCACGGCCTGACCCTGGAGGATTTCATCGACCGCGATGACCAGTTCGATGAACTCGTCGACCGCCTGATCCCTTTCCGATGCCGTGAGCATGGCGTCGTCCCGGACCCATTCCAACTCGTCCAGGATCGCGTGCTGGCTTTCTTCTTTCCAGTGGTAGAGGAACACGTCGCGGTACAGTTCGGAGAGCGCATCATCGGCCTCGATGCTTTGCCGATAATGGAGCTGGGTGAACAGCTCGATATCCAGCGTTAACCCCAATACCGCCCATGTGCCTTTGCCGAGCACCGTGCGAGCCACGTCATCGGGATCCGCCTCGAAGCAATAGCCGGGAGGCGACACCTCTTCGATCATCGTTTCGATGCGGCGGAACAGCGCCTGGTGCTTGATCTCCTCGTCGCTGAATCGGACCAGCGCTTCCAGGGCGGTCTGATCGCCGAACCAGTGATCGCTGCTGATTTCCAGCACCTTGGCGTTTACGAAGCGCTCGGCGAGGCCGAACACGTTGGCGTAGGTGCGCCCCTGGATCTGGCTCACAAAGCGCTTTTCCGCGTCGGAAAGGGTGGTGAACAATGGGGCGAGGGACAAACCATCCGGCAGGAATTTTTCCGAACGACTGAACCCGCGGCCTCGAATGACGTCGTCTTCGATTTCCCAGCGAACCCGTTTGGACGTTTCGATACACCGTTGGTAACGGTTGGTTTGGGTGTCGTGGTTGGCAATATCTATCGTGTTCATGGCGAATGTCCTTTCGTCTTGGCTATCTGTTTGTTCCGATATTCGTCGTCTCCGGCGAACGTTCGAAAGATAAGCCGACGCCATATTTTGCGTCAGACCGGCATATGCCAAAAACGGGCCATTCGTGCCACAGTGTGACGCGACGGATCGATCAAGCCGATCCGCGCGAGCCCTTGCGTACGCTGGTTTGACGCGGGCGTTTCCGGTATAGCGGAGGACAAATCAGAGGGAGGCTCGTCCGAATTGGCCACGAAAGTTCTCGGCACCGCCGCCCAGCGGCTGGAAGACCCGGCGCTGCTGCGCGGCCGGGCGTGTTTCATCGACGACATGTCGCCGCCCGGCATGGTCGAGGCGGCGTTCGTGCGCAGCCCGTTCGCCCATGCGGCCATCCGGGGCATCGACGCCGCCGCCGCGCTGGCCCATCCCGGCGTTATCGCGGTGCTCTCCCACGACGATTTGCTTCCCTATCTGATCAACGACGAAATTGTCGTCGGCCTACCCAGCCCGAGCTATCGCCAGGAGCGCAATCGCCCTGCGCTGGCGCGCGGCGAGGCGGTTTATGTGGGCGAGCCGATCGCGGTGGTGATCGCCGAGGACCGTTACGTGGCCGAGGACGCCGCCGCTCTGGTCGAAGTGAATTTCGAGCCCCTGCCGGCGGCTTCCGATTGCCGCGAGGCGCTGGCCGACGGCGCGCCGCCGGTCCACGGAGACGCCAAGCATAATCTGCTCGCCGAATTCGATATGGCCTACGGCGATGTCGACGCGGCGTTCGCGGGCGCGGCGCATGTGTTTTCGGAACAGCTCTGGATGCATCGCGGCGGCAGCCACTCGATAGAGTGCCGCGGCTGCATCGCGAGCCATGACGCGGCGCGCGATATCGTGACGCTGTGGTCCTCGACCCAGATGCCGCATTCGCTGCGCAA
This sequence comes from uncultured Rhodospirillaceae bacterium, assembly GCA_964587515.1. Taxonomy (GTDB): domain Bacteria; phylum Pseudomonadota; class Alphaproteobacteria; order MPNO01; family MPNO01; genus CAZPMO01. The sequence goes on from CAZPMO010000136.1 coordinate 4,679, forward strand.
TGTGCTGGTCGACATGACCGGGCGCGACGAGGACCGGTTCCACGTGCTGACGCCCGATATCGGCGGCGGCTTCGGCCCCAAGCTGGTGGTGTACCAGGAAGACGTCACCCTGACGCTGGCTTCCATCATCGTCGGCCGCCCGATCAAGTGGGTCGAGGACCGGCGCGAACACTTCGTCGCCACCACCCAGGAGCGCGACCAGTACTGGGAAACCGAGATCGCGGTCGATGGCGAGGGACGCGTGCAGGGCATACGGGGCGGGCTGATCCACGACCACGGCGCGTTCACCGCGCGCGGCGTGAACCTCGCCTATAACGCGGCCGAAACGGTGACGCTGGGCTACGATGTGCCGCATTACCGCATGAATGTCAGGCTGGCGTTGACCAACAAGGTGCCGGTGACCCCGGTGCGCGGCGCCGGACACCCCCAGGGCACGTTCGTGATGGAGCGGCTGCTTGATCGCGTCGCGCGCGAGCTTGGCCTCGACCGGGCCGAGATCCGCCGCCGCAACCTGATCCCCACCGAACGGATGCCCTGTGAACTGCCGCTGAAGACGCGCGGCGATCTGGCGGTGACGCTCGACAGCGGCGATTACGCGAAATGCCAGGCGGCGGCGCTGGACCGCGCCGGCTGGGACGATTTCCCGGCGCGCCAGGCCAAGGCGCGCGCCGAGGGGCGCTATCTCGGCATGGGCATGGGGAATTTCGTGAAAGGCACCGGGCGCGGCCCGTTCGAAATCGTCACCGTGCGGATCGGCGGCTCCGGCCATATCCACGTCCACACCGGCGGCACCGCGATCGGCCAGGGCACCAAAACCATGTGCGCCCAGATCGTCGCCGAGCAGCTGGGCGGCGACATGGGAAACGTGACCGTGGTGACCGGCGACACCCAGGCGACCTCGCTCGGGCTCGGCGCGGCCAACAGCCGCCTCGCGGTGATGGCCGGCACGTCGGCCCATGTGGCGGCGATAAAGGTGCGCGAGAAGGCGCTGAAGGTCGCTTCGCACATATTGGAGGCCTCGGAAGAGGATCTCGAGATCGAGAAGGGCGAGATCCGCGTGCGCGGCGTGCCGGAAATGAAAGTCAGTCTCAGGCAGGTCGCCAAGGCCGTCGCCGGGGTTCCGGGATACACGCTGCCCGGCGGCATCGAGCCCGGCATGGAGGCCACCGAAACCGTGGTGATGGACCATATGGCGTATTCCAGCGGCACCGCCATCGCCGAGGTCGAGGTTGATATCGAGACCGGAGCGACCGAAATCCTCAACTATGTGATCGCCCATGACGCCGGCAACGTCATCAATCCGATGATGGCCGACGGTCAGATACTGGGCGGCGCGGCCCACGGCATCGGCGATTCCCTGTTCGAATTCATGGGCTATGACGACAACGCCCAGCCGCTGACCACCAACCTCGCCGATTATCTGCTGGTCTCGGCTACCGGCATGCCGCCGGTCGATATCGTGCACGCCGGCATGCCGACGCCGCAGAACCCGCTGGGCGTGAAGGGCATCGGCGAATGCGGCGGGGTGCCGGCGCCGGCCGCCGTTATCTCCGCGATCGAGGATGCGCTGACGCCGTTCGGCGTTCATCTCGGCCGCGCGCCGGTCGCGCCGGGTGAAATCCTCGCGGCGATCCAGACGGCGGAATAATCATGCTGAGACCGATCCGGCGCGTTGTTACCGGCCATGATGCGAACGGCAAGGCCGTGGTTCTCTTCGACGGCCCGGCCCCCAACATCGTGACCTCGGCACACCGCCCGGGCGGGCGCACCAATATCTGGCGCACCGATTCCGCGCCGGCCAATTACGGCGGCGACGTGGACGAGGCCGCCGCCGATGTGGCGTTCACGCTGGAACCGCCGTCCCACGGCGTCAATTTCCGAATTTCCGAATACCCGCCCGAGCCGCCCGAGGCGACCGCCGAGATCGACGGCAAGCGCGCCTTCGCCGAGGTTGGCGCGGCGCACCGCATCATCGACGGCGCGCGCCATCCCCTGATGCACAAGACCGAAACCGTCGATTACGCCATCGTGCTGGAAGGCGAGATCGTGCTGCTGCTCGACGACGACGACGTTCCCCTGAAAGCGGGCGACGTGGTCATCCAGCGCGGCACCAACCATTGCTGGGTCAACCGCTCCGACAAGCCCTGCCGCATGGCGTACATCCTGATCGACGGCGCCGACACCACGTAATAACGAATTTTCGAGAGTCAGATCGTCACGTGCCAGGCGCCGTTAACGTGCATGGTCTGGCCGCTGATGAAACGCGCGCCCGGGCCGCACAGGAAACGCACCAGGGCGGCGACCTCCTCGGGCTCGCCGGGCCGGTTCATGGGGATCGGCCGGCGCGCATAGTGGGGCGGAATAGTACCCCCGCTGCGGTCGGTGTTGATCAACGCCGGCACCACGCAGTTCACCGTGATGCCGTCGCCGGCAAGCTCGGGCGCCAGCGCGCCGGTCATGCCGCACAACCCCGCCTTGGCGGCCGCGACGTGGGCGCGTTCCGGGAAACCCGCGTGGCTCGCTACCCCGCCGATATTGACGATCGCCGCTTCGCCGCTCGCCGTCAGATGGGGCAACGCCGCCCGGCTGCACAGGAACGCCGCGTTGAGCGTGCTGGCGATCACCGACTGCCACAGTTCGAACGGCATGTCGGAAAGCCGACTTTCGCCGCGCGCCGAAACGTTGTTGACCAGAAAATCGAGCCGGCCGAAGGCCTCGACGGCGGCCTTGACCAGCGCTTCCGCCTGTTCGGGAACCGTCACGTCGGCCATGAAGACGGCGGCCTCGCCGCCGCGCGATTTGATTTCCGCCGCCACCTCCTCGGCCTCGGTCTTGGAGGCGCGGGCGTTGATCATCACCGCCGCGCCGCCGGCGGCAAGATCCAGCGCGATCGCGCGACCGATATTGCGCGCGCTGCCGGTGACCACCGCCGCGCGTCCGGCGAGCTCGGTAGCCCCTTCCGCCATGATTTATTCCCCGGCCTCCGCGATCTCCGCGCCGACCCGCCGTGTCGGCCATGGCGGGCGGGTGAGGCCCAGATTGTCGCGCAGCGTCGAGCCTTCGTAGGCGGTGCGGGTCAGGCCCCGGCGTTGCAATTCGGGGATCACCATGTCGTTGAAGTCGCGCAGGCTTTCGGGGAACACCGGCGGCATGATGTTGAAGCCGTCGCAGGCGCGCTCAGTGACCCATTGTTCCATCATGTCGACGATTTCGACGGGCGAGCCGATGATTTCCATGTGGCCGCGCGCGCCGGCGATGCGGCGGTAGAGATCGCGGATGGTGAGGTTCTCGCGGCGGCCGATCTCGACGAACAGTTCGCGCCGGGTGGAAACGAGCTTGTTTTCCGGCATGTCCGGCAGCGGCCCGTCCTCGGGATAGCCGGTAAGGTCGAAATCGAGCCGCCGCGACAGGAGCTGCTTGCCGGCCCGGGGATCGATCAGATCCTGCAACTGGTCGTATTTGCGCTGCGCCTCGTCATGGCTGGGCGCGACGCACACCAGCAGGCCGGGCATGATCTTGAGTTCGTCGGGGTCGCGGCCATAGGCGCTCATGCGGCCCTTCACGTCGGCGTAAAATTCCCGTGCGCCGTCGAGCGTCTGCTGTGCGCCGAAGATGACCTCGGCCGACTCGGCGGCCAGTTCGCGGCCGTCGTCGGATGCGCCGGCCTGCACCAGCACCGGTTCGCCCTGCGGCGAGGGCGGCACGTTGATCGGCCCGCGCGCGCCGAAGAAATCGCCCTTGTGCTCCATCACATGGAGTTTTTCCGGATCCAGATATTGCCCGGTTTCCTTGTCTCGCACGAAGGCGCCGTCGCCCCAGCTATTCCACAGCCCGCGCACCACATGGGCGAATTCGCGCCCGCGCCGGTAACGGTCGGCCTTTTCCATGTGTTTGGGCAGGCCGAAACTGTCGGCCTCGGCCTTGTTGGCGGATGTCACCAGGTTCCACCCGGCGCGCCCGCCGCTGATGAGATCGAGCGAGGCGAAACGCCGCGCCAGCAGATAGGGCTGGTCGTAGGTGGTGGTCGCGGTGCAGACCAGGCCGATATTGCTGGTGTGCTGCGCCAGCGCGCACATCAGCGTAAACGGCTCGATCCAGGTCCCGAATGAATCATGGACCATGGCGTCGAGATCGCCGCGCCAGAACGACACCGCATCGGCCATGAAGAACATGTCGAACAGCCCGTCCTCGGCGAGCCGCGCCAGCTCGATGAGATGGGGAAGATTGCTCCCGGAATTCGGCACCCCGCCGGGATGCCGCCACGCCGCCAGATGATGGCCGCACGGCCAGTAGAACATTCCGAGCTTCATTTCACGGGTCGTATCGCCCATTGCGCGCCTCTTTTTGTTAGCGGCCCGGAGAAATGTTAGAGCAAGGCGGAACCCGGTTCCAGCGGGACGGGCGCGGAACTTACAAGAACGGGTTCCAGGCGACCTCCCAATAGAACCCGTCCGGATCGGCGAAATAACCCGAATACCCGCCCCAGAACACCTTTTGGCCCGGCTTGATCAATTTCGCCCCCGCGGATACGGCCTCTTGAAGCGTGGCGTCGACCAGTTCCGGAGAACCGACATTGTGGGCCAGTGTGAAACCGGGAAACCCGGACCCCTCCGGTGCGACGGTGATGTCTTCGGCGAGCTTGTCGCGCGGGTACAGCGAAAGCATCGTACCGCCCATTTCGAAGAACGCGATGCCTTCGGGTCCTTCCTTTCTCGGAAGACCGAGGCCGTTCTCATAAAACTCGATCGACCGCTCCAGGTCTCCGACACCGAGTCCGACAAAGGTGATATGCGGTTCCATTTCTGATCCCCGGCGACCAACGCATCGTCGGGCGCTAGGCCACTTTCTCCGCTTTTTGTTCGGCGCCGTACAGCCGCCGGATGACGCGCCGCATCTTGAGCAAGCCTTCGTCGGCCGGAATTGTTCCGCGCGGATTGGCGTCGCGCTCGATCGCGTCCGGGTCAAGGTCGATCGCGCGTTGCTGAGCCTCGTAAACATCGAGATCCTCGATGATGACGTCGCGGATCGCGTCCTGGAAATTATCGAGCTTGGCCGCCTCGATGAGCTCGGCCGGATGCGTCACCGCCCAAAACTGGTGGGTGGTGGTGTCGGTTTCCGGCGTCATGGCGTGGTAGACCTGAAACCCCCATTTTCCCTGGCTGACATTGGGCTCGTCTCCCTGCACGCCGGTACCCGCGTCGTCGGACCCGTTGTTGATCAGGATGAATGACGGCGGCAGGAAGGTGCTGATCTGCCAGCGGTCGATATTGTTTGAGTAGCCCGCATAATCGACGAAGGCGGGCGCCGGCGGGATGTCCAGCATAGTGCGCCGGATACGGACCCGATCGCCTTCGAGTTCCTCGGTCGACAGCGAAGCGTCTTCCGCGACCGCCGCGTTGCCGGTGGTCGAGGAATGCACATAGCTGAGATGGGACAGATCCAGCAGATTATCCAGGATGAGCCGGTAGCCGCATTTCGCGAGGCACTGCCCGGTGACCGCTTCCCAATTGGGATCGTCGAGCCGGAAATGATAATCGGGAACCGGCGTTTCGGCCGCGAGGTTCGGATCGCCCGGCCAGATGAAAACCCAGCCGTGGCGTTCGGCCACCGGATAGTTCCGTACCCGGGCCCAGGACGGGATCTCGGTCTGGCCCGGTAAATGCGTGCATGCCCCGGCGCCGTCAAAAACCATGCCGTGATAGCCGCACTGGACGGTATCGCCGATCAGGGCGCCTTCGCTGAGGGGCAAATTCCGATGCGGACAGCGGTTCTCGAGCGCAATCGGCGCGCCGTCTTCCTTGCGGAACAGCACCACGTAATCGTTCAGCAAAACGCGCGCGAGCGGCGTCCGGTTGACGTCTTTTGCCCAGGCCGCGACATACCATCGGTTTTTCAGAATCATGCTATTTCCCCTGTCGAACGAATTAAGCAGTATACTGATTAACAGTATGCTGATGAAAATTATTTACGCAAGCATTTTATGGCGGTCGTCGATTGCCGTCACTGTTCTTACGCAAACCCGCGTTCTTCCAGCCAGCCGGCACAGATCGACACCGCTTCGGCGAGCTGTTCGGGCTGGCCCAGGTAATAATGGGTTGCGCCCTCGATCACGCGATAGGTCTTGTCGGCGCTGGCCGCGGCTTCGTGGATGAGACGGGTGTGGCTGGCCGGGGCGGCGTCGTCGGCGCCGTTTTCGATGCTCAGGAAGGGCACCGATATTCCCTTCGCGCCGGTCGGCCCGTCGGCCCGCGAATCATCATAGGACCATTGCGACAGCCAGCCGCGCAACGTGCAGAACCGCGCCAGACCCACCGGCCCCACGTTGACGGCGCGCGGATCGCCCAGATAGCACCAGCCTGGGCGCCGTCCGTTGGGATCGACGGCGGGGTCGAGCCAGCGCGGATCGGCCATGGTGCGGTGGACCACGAAGCCGCGCTCATTCTCGCCGTCGTCGCGGTGGCGCAACTCCTCCAAGGTCTCGCGCACCCAGGCGGTGATCTTGCGGTTGCGCGCCAGTTGCGCGGCCCGGTACCGCGCCAAGAAATCAGCCGAAAATGGCGGCTGGTTGGGGTTTTCCGGGTGGTAGAGATCGAGCTCTAACTCCCGGTCATCGGGGTGGAATTCATCCCGCACCGAGGCGTCGAGCCATTCGGTCAGTGTCTTGGCCCGGCTGATATGGGCGGCGATGAACAGGGTGGCGTCGGCCGGCGTCAGTTGGGCGGCGGCGAGATCGATCGGGTCGCCGGCTGGGGTTTCGGTGATCGTCGGATTCTCCGCCTGGGCCTGATAGAACAGCGAAAGCGAACCGCCGCCGCTCCAGCCGGCCAGCACCACATTCCGGTAGCCCAGTGTCTCGCGCGCATAGCGGACATAGGCGCCAAGATCGACGGCGACCTTTTCCATGATCAGGGCTGTGTCGTTCTTGGCGTATCGGCTGGCGCAGCACATGATGTGCAAACCCGCCCGCGCCAGGGCGGCCGGCATGGGCAACAGGTTCAGGGTCGAGGACGGGTGCATGAAAAGAAGGACGGTGTCGGCGGCGCGCCCGCGCGGCACCAGACGCTGGCCTTCCAGGAACACCGTGCCCTGACTGCCCGCGAAGCCATAGGTTTCGGTAAACGCCGCGCTCTCGTCGAACTCCACGATCACCGGCACGCGGTCGAATTCGTATGTGTCTCCGGTCATGACTTCTTTCCTCCCGTTGTTTCCCGGACCATGGGCCCCGCGCCAAAAATCCGGGGATTCAAGCCGCGTTCCATCGAAATCTTAATCAACGACGCCGCGTGGAATTATTTCTTTGGTGAACGAAAATAAATCATAATTATCAGTAAAATTTTAGAGGAGTTTTCTCAAAATACCCGCTGTCATATAGCTGAGTAGTGGCATAGCGACGGAGGTCGCCCCGACAGGGCGCCCGGCTGTGACAAGGAGTAGTATTTATATGCACGCCATTCATCCCTCTATGAATCACGCGGGCGCCACGGAGCGCCCCGGCAACCGGCCTCAAATACCGACGGCCCAAACAACCACCACCCCGCCGGCGGGCTCAGCCACGGTCACCGACCAGATCACCCTGAGCCCCGCGGCGAAAGCCTTCCTGGAAGGCGCCGGTCCCGGCAAATCGGGGAATTCACCGGCTCATGCCGCCCGCGCGCTGATCGCGGAGAACCCCGGTCTCGCCGGCATGTCGTTCGGCAAAATCGTATCCGGCCTGAACCACGGCGTCGACTTCACCGCCGCGGCTGCGCCCACCGACGAGGGTAGCGACATCCCGGCCGGCGATGATGTGCCGCCGGACGGCGCCGATGCCGGTTCGCTCGATCCGCTTGCCGGCGCACCCGACCCCACCGCGCCGGTCACCGATGAGACAGGCACGCCGGTCGCGCCGGTCGTCGTCGGGGATGGTGGAGAAGAGACCACGGGCGGAACCACGACCGCCGAAGCCGGTACGGGCGACCCGGTTCTGTTCCCCGATGCCGAAACCATCGTCGATCCCAATCCCGAGGCCAGCCTCCTGGAATCATTGAGCGACGCCATCGACGATGCCAATGACGAGAACCAAGATGGTGCGGACGGGGTCGATATCGCGACCTGATCCGTCATAGAAGCTCACGTGAAACTCCGGTTTCAATTCTCATGATTGAACGGCGCCGCCCCGGGGGCGGCGTCGTTCGTCATTGATAGATTAGGGGGAATTGCGGAAACCGGGATTTCTTATCGTCGTTTCCAAAATTCGGCGCACAAGTTCAGGAGCCGTGTTTCCGCGCCGGCCGGTCTGCCGGCCAGCCACCAGAAAGCCAATAACGAGCCGCCATATTCTTTTAGAAACAATGAGTTAGATCAACATCAAAGGGATAATGGCAAAAATAAAGGCCTAACGCTGTGTTGCGTTAAGCCTTTGGAACTACTTAGAAAAATGGTGGGCGCACAAGGACTCGAACCTTGGACCCGCTGATTAAGAGTCTCAAGTTCAATAATTCGATGATTTGCGATGAATTTCGATATTTTGCGAAATTCTCCCATTAATCGACCTTTTTTAGT
>CAZPMO010000137.1:0-13153 GCA_964587515.1 uncultured Rhodospirillaceae bacterium
CCGGTCGCGGTGCCGACGATCAGCATCATGCCGCCGTCCCAATGGTGCAGCGTCATCGCCTCGAAGGCGCTGTTCACCGGCTTGGGCAGACCCTCGACAAGCTCCGTCCAGCTGCGGCCATCGTCGGCGCTGCGCATGACCAGGGAATCGGCGACGGGGTTGCTCATCCACTTGCCGGGATTGAAATGCGCGCCGCCCATATAAATAATTCCCTCGTCGGCGGGATCGAAGAACAGGAAATCCGGGTAGCCCATGCGGTCGTCCCGCCCACTGAGACGGTCCCAGGAGTCGCCCGCGTCGGCGCTGCGGTAAAGCCCCGCCCCGGTGGCGAGATAAAAGAGATCATGGTCGTTCTCGCCGATGATGAGGCGGTGGGTATCTCGATAGACCACATCGTCGGGATGGGAATAGTCCGACAGTTCCACCCAGCTTTCGCCGTCGTCGACCGATTTTAAAAGCGCTCCCTGTTCGATCAGAGCGTAGATTGTCTCCGGTTGAGCCGGATGGAAGACGATGCTTTTCACATGGGCGATATGCGGCGGTGGCGGAAAGGTCCATTTTTCGGTGCCGGGAACCTTGCGCAGGCTGGTGACCTCGGTCCAACTCTCGCCCAGATCGTCGCTGCGATAAAGCGCCGCGGGCTGGGTGCCGGCGAATAAAGTCACCCGGTCGCCGACGCGGCGCGCCGCCACCGTATAGACATGCGGCCGATCGATGCCGTTGGTCAGCGGGCGCCAGTCCGCGCCTTCGCCATCGTCGGAAACCCACAGCCCGCCGTCGGCGTGGGCGCTGGCGAACAGCTTTCCCGATACCGGCTCGAACTGCAGCGCGCCCACATGACGGTCGGTAAGCGAGCGCCCGGCAAGACGCCACGGCGCGTCCGCGCCGTCGCGCCGAAGCGTCGCCACGCCTTCGACGGTGGCCACCAGCAGTTTCGTCGCCGGCCCGTCGCCGGAGCTGGAATTTTGGCCGTTCGGGGACAAATACGTGGTCACTTCCGTCATCGATAATTCCTCCGCAATCCAGGAATACCCTGAGGGTTCGCTGCAATCGGGAAAACGGTATCACGCACGCGTTTTAATCGAAAGTGTGAACCGGTAATTCGGACAACCGCGCTTTCAGCTCAGCCAGATGGTCGGCATAGTTGCCCGACCGGCCGAGTGATGAGCGGTAGAGCGGTTGGCGCACCTGCCAGAGGCTCGCCGATGCGACGTTCGCGGCCGACGATTGATAATCGAGGCAGGATTCCTCCCACGGGAGATCCAGGAACCCCAGCAGCGCCGTTATCTGACCCCTTGGATCGTCGAGCAATCGGGCGTAATCGAGCATATGGATCGGCATGCCGATCCGCCGCCAATGGGCCAGGATCCGCCGGTTGAGCGTGTAATAATGCGCCAGCCGATCCAACGCGCAGGCGTAGGGCAATGGGTCGACGAAATCCTGAAAAAAGATCGAGAGACACGTGTCCAGGGCGTCGCGCTCGCAATAGACGAATTTGGCGTCGGGCAGCAGCAAATGGATAAGACCGACGTTCCACAGATTGTCGGGCATCTTGTCTGTGACATGCGCCGCCGACGGCGACATTTGGTCGAGAAACCCGACATAGCCCGCGGCAATCTCGCGCGCTTCGGACGCCTCCAGCCGATCGAGGCATTCGGGATAATCGTCGCCACCCGCGCGGTCGACCAGGGCGCGCCGGATGGCGTTGAAATGCGGCAGTTCTCCCGCGCCGTCGACGCGGGAATGGCTGGCAAGGATTTTCTCCACCAGCGACGTGCAGGAACGCGGCATGCCGATGATGAACACCGGCTTGTTCGACGACATCCCCACTTCGCGGCGCCGCGCGAAAAAATCGGCGTCGAAGACGGTCTCGATGCGCTCCAAATGAGCCTCGCGCGCGGCGGAATCATAATCGAGCGCCTGTTCCAGATACCGGTTCGCCGAGACCGCCGCGGCGAAGGCATGGTCGAAGTCGCGCCGGCCGTCGAAATAGCCCGCGAGCACGAAATTCAGATGGGATTTGTCCTCCTCGCCGACGTTTTGATCGGCAAGGATCATGTCAATTCGGGCGATGTCGTCATCGCTGAACGGGAAGCCGCCATCCACGGATTGCAGACGGAACGCTTCGACGGCGCCGGGGTCGATGGCTTTGATGGTCTCGATCACGGCGCGGGCCAATTCGAAATGGCCGGCGCGCTGCAGGTGCGCCCCCTTGGAATAATGCGCGGCGATCGAACGCGGATTTTTTTCGAGGATAGCCCCGAGGATCGCGAAGCCCTCTGCCTCCTTACCGTGATCGAACAGAATCTCGGCGAGATCGTATTGAAGCTCCGCCTCGGCCGGAATCAGCTCGACCGCCTTTCGCGAATGGAATTCGGCTTCATCGAGGCGTCCCAGCGTTTTCAGCAACAGGCCAAGCTTCCCGTGCGCCTGCCCGAAATCGGGGTGATCCGAAAGAATGCGCCCCAGGATTTCGACCGCGCGATGGGGATGGCCTTGCCGCTCATGACACAAGGCGAGACCGAAAAGGGCGTCGGGCATATCGGGGTTCGCCGCGACGAGTTTCTCTAAAATCCGGATCGCCTCGTCGAGACGCCCGGTATCGGCCAGCAGATTGGCGTAATTCATCTGAACCACGGCGTTGCCGGGCGCGAGAAAGGCCGCGCGCTTGAGATGCTTATGGGCCTCCGCGGTCTTCCCCGTCTGTAGACACACAAGCCCCAAATTCATCAACCCGTCGATATGCTTGGGCTGCTTGCGCACGAACCGGGCGAACAGGTCATGGGCTTCGTCGAACGCGCCCTCCTCCGCCAGCGCCAGCCCAAGCGTATAGGACGCGACGCCGTGGGTCGGCCGATTTTCCAGGGCGCGCCGGATCGCCGATTTGCCATCGTCCCGCCGGCCAAGCTGTAGGAGCGCGAGGCCCAGACCGGTCAGCAGATCAGGTTCGTCGGGCTTATGCTGGAGCGCGTGGCTGAAAATATTCGCGGCCGCGTCGGGCTGTCCCGATTGCAGCACGATCTCGCCGAGATTCGCCGCCGCACGGATGTTCGCGGGATCCATCGACAGGACCTGCTGATAGCGCCGCGCCGCCTCCGCCAACTGTCCGGACCGCGCCAACCGCGTGGCGTCGTTCATGATCTGCTGGACGTTTCCCGGCATTCAGCGCTCCCCACGGGATATTCCGTGCCCGGCAAAGGTAGCACAGGACGCCGTTGCGGCCATGCGAACGGGCCCTGGAATTACTGGCTGCAGGACCCGCCGCCGAGGACGCAGAACCGCGCGCAGTGGGGGTGGTTGAGTGGAACCTCCCCGGCCGCGCCGGCGAGGCTTGGGCCAAGATCGAACGCCTGGTCGTAGGGCAGCAGCGTACACGCGACCACGCTGGGCGCGGCGGCCCCCTTGCGTTTGACCACCATGCGCGAGGTGGCGCACATCATCGCGTCCGGTGAAACGCCGAGGATGCCCCAGCAGGCTTCGGTGATCTCGGGCACGTCGGTGCCCGCATCCATCTCGGGGAACAGGACCAGCGCGGCCGGATCATGCGCATCCACCACCAACTGGTTTTCCGCGAACAAGGCGGCATATCCCTCGCGCAGCGCGTCTTCGCTCTCGTCCCAGCAGGTGCGCCCCGCGACATCGATGTTAAAGCCGTTGGCGCCCAGCCAGCGCAGCCCGTCGAGCGTAGGCTCCCACGAGCGCGCGCCGCGCTCTTCCTCGTGCAGGGCGCGGGTATGGTGATCGAGCGAGACGCGCAAGACCAGCTTCACGCCGTGTCGCTCGGCGATCTCGAGCAGTGGCGCCTGAAGCTTCATCATGGGCCGCATGGCGTTGGTCAGCACCAGCACCCGAAAGCCGCGCTCCAGACACAGCGCGAGCATGTCCATGATTTCGGGGTTCATGAACGGCTCACCGCCGGTAAACCCGATTTCCTCGGTCGCGAGCCCACGATCGGCGATCTCATCGAGATACGCCGCCACTTCGTCCGCCGTGATATAGGCAAGCCGGTCGTTGCGCGGGCTGGAGTCGATGTAACAGTTGCGGCAGGTCAGGTTGCACAACGTACCGGTGTTGATCCACAGCGTGCGCAGCGCCTTGAGCGCGACCGAAGCTCGCGCCTCGCCGTCGGCGGTCACATCCGGGTCGAGAAACTTCAGGGCCGCGCGCGGCGCGGGTTCGACGATATCATCCATTACATTATCCGACACTGGGTCCGGCAAGTGGACGGGTCCGGTATAAAACAAGCACGCCGTCGCGAACAGCCAACTTTTGGTGAGGTGCCAGGGAAATCACATTAGGCGGTCGAAAGCATTCCTAGTCCTTCGAGACGGCGCTTCGCGCCTCCTCAGGATGAGGAAAGCTAGGTATATCCTCATCCTGAGGAGGGCCGAAGGCCCGTCTCGAAGGATCGTGCTCCGTAGTCATTGCTTATGCGATCGCCCTGGATGAGGCGCGGGACTGCCCGGAACGGGCGAACGGCGTTATACTGCGAAAAACAACCAACGGGGATCGATCATGCTTGATGTGATGATCGAACAATGGAAGAACCTGAACGGATCCACCGATTATCTGTGGTCGGTGTGGCGCGAGGGTCAGCGCATCGAGATGGGCGGCGCGCACGACACCGCGGACGCGGCGGAGGAAGCCGCGATCGCCTTCTGCAACCGGAAATTCGGCACCGAACCGGTCGACATCACGCGCCTCTGACGGGGAGAGGAAATCCATGGAATTCGGGATCTTCGACCATCTGGACCGCGGCCGCGACGCGCCGCTGCCCGACATCTACGAAGATCGCCTGAAGATGGTCGAACGATACGAGGCGGCCGGCATTTACTGCTATCACGTGGCCGAGCATCACGCGACGTCGCTCGGCATGGCGCCCTCGCCCGGCGTGTTCCTCGCCGCCGTGGCCCAGCGCACCAAAAAGATCCTGTTCGGGCCGCTGGTCTATATCCTGCCGCTGTATGATCCCATGCGGCTGGTCGAGGAAATCTGCATGCTCGACAATCTCAGCCGGGGCCGTTTCCAGCTCGGCGTTGGGCGCGGTATTTCCATATTGGAACTCGGCCATTTCGGCATCGCCCACCCCGAGGTGCGTGAAATATACGACGAGGCGCTGGAAGTGGTGCTGACGGCGCTTCAGGACGAGGTGGTGAACCACAAGGGCGCGCGCTTCCGCTACACCGATTTCCCCATGGAATTACAGCCGCTTCAGAAACCCCATCCGCCGCTGTGGTACGGCGCGGGCTCGCCGGCCTCGGCCGAATGGTCGGCCAGGATCAAGGCCAACATCGTGATCAACGCGCCGGCTTCGGTGGCGGCGCCGCTGATCGCCCGCTATTCCGAGACGTGGCGCCAGACCCATGGCGCTGCGCCGATCCCCATGATGGGCATCACGCGCCAAACATTCGTCGCCGAAACCGACGCCGAAGCGGAAAAGCGCGGCCGCCCGGCATTCGACAGCTGGTTCGCCAGTTTCGCCAAGCTGTGGCGCGCCTTCCGCGCGGACCCGGCGCGCTATCCCGACAATTTCGACGACGCGCGGCGCGCCGGCGTCATCACCGTGGGCTCGCCGGAGACGGTGCGCGCCGAGATCGCCGAGCAGCAGGCCGAATCGGGCTGCAACTATTTCGTCTCGCGCATGGCCTATGGCGATCTGACATTCGAGGAATCGGCGCGTTCGCTCGATCTGTTCGCGGCCGAGGTGATGCCGCATTTCAAGGAATAATATACCGCCATGGCCGCCGAACGCAGACTAGCCGGCATCCTGGCCGCCGATGTGGTCGCCTATTCGGCCCTGATGGAAGCCGACGAAGCCGGCACCCGCGAACGCTTCAACGCCCACCTGCATAACCTGATCCAACCGGCGATCGCCGGCCGGAATGGACGCATCGTGAAGACCACCGGCGACGGGCTGCTGGCGGAGTTCGCCAGCGTGGTGGATGCGGTCGAATGCGCCGCCGAAATCCAGAAATCCATGCCGGACCGCAACGCCAGCGAGAGCGAGGACCGGCGGATCATTTTCCGGATCGCCATCAATCTCGGCGACATCATGGTCGAGGGCGTCAATATCGCGGCCCGGCTCGAAGGCCTCGCGGAACCGGGCGGTATCCTGGTTTCGGAAGATGTGTGGCGCCAGACCCACGGTAAGGTAGACTCATCGTTCCAGGATATGGGTCCGCAGCAGGTGAAAAACATCTCGCAGCCGGTGCGGGCCTATCGGGTGAGATTCGAAGATACCAGAGCGGAAAATGACACCGTGACCCAGGAACTCCCCGACCGACCGTCCATCGCCGTTCTGCCGTTCGACAATATGAGCGGCGATCCCGAGCAGGCGTATTTCGGCGACGGGCTGACGGAAACGCTGATCGCCGAACTGGCGCAGATTTCCGGTCTGTTCGTCATCGCCCGCAATTCCACCTTCGTCTACAAGGATCGCGCGGTCGATATCCGCGAGATCGCCCGCGACCTCGGCGTCCGCTACGTACTGGAAGGCAGCTTCCAGCGCGCCGGCGACCGTGTCCGCATCACCGCCCAGTTGATAGACGCGTTAAGAAACCATCACATGTGGGCGGATCGCTATGACCGGAAATTCGACGATCTGTTCGACGTGCAGGACGAAATCACCGACAAGATCGTCTCCGCTCTCGACGTCACGCTCAGGGCCGACGAACAGCAACAGTTTCGCCGAGGACGCCTGTCCAATCCTGAAGCCGCCGAGCCGTTCTTCCGGGGGTATGAGAGGTTCGAACGAATTACCAAGGAAGATAACGCCGCGGCGCGACCTCATTTCGAACGCGCCGCCGAGCTTGATCTCGAATCGTCGTTTCCGCTCGAATTGCTGGGGTGGACCCATGTCCAGGAGGCCCGGTTCGGATGGACCGACGACCCCGGCGCGGCATTCCGCAAGGCCGCCGAATACGCGGAAAAAGCGCTCGCCACCGATGCGACGACTCCTGGCTCCTATTCCTTGATGGGGTACCTGCTGCTGTTGCGCGGCGAGCATGACAAGGCGATCGCGCTCGGTCGCCGGGCGACGTCCCTGGGGCCCAACCGGGCGATCACCCTGGCGCTGTTCGCCCAGACGCTCTTGCTTTCCGGCGAACCTTCGGAGGCGGTCGACCTCATGCACCAGGCCATGCGTCTCGACCCGCACCATCCCCCCTATTATCACTATTTCCTGGGTTCGGCTTTTATGGTGGCGGGGAATACGGAAGCGGCCATCGACGAATTCGAATTACAGCACCGGAAGGATTCCGACAGTCCCTTAGGCTACCCCGAACAGGCCTTCTGCTATCACGAAGTGGGGCGGATCGATGACGCTCGGGCCGCCATATCCACCGGACTGCGGCAAAACCCGGCCTATACGGTGGGTCAATTCGCGCGAGCCGTGCCGTTCAAGGACAAGGCCTTCCTTGACCGGATGCTCGCCGCGCTGCGCGAGTTGGGGCTGCCGGACGATTAATGTGCGCCGTGACCGCCGGAGCCATGGGCCGGGGCGCCGTAGCCGCGCAGCTGGTTATAGCGGGCGATCTGCGCTTCGCTCAGGATTTCCGGGGTTTTCAGATGAGTCGAGAGATGCGCGTAGCGCAAATCGCGGCGCGCCTCGGAGATTACTCCCAACAAACGCCGCAGGATCGATTCGGTTACGGTACGATCCCGGAAATGCGCTTCCAGCCTCGCTTCCAGCGCGATCAGCTTCTCGCCCTTCGCGATCGCCTTGGCCTTCATCCCGTCATAGAGCGCCTGGATTTGCGCGGTTTGCGCCGCGTCGAGCGGTATGCGGTCCTTCAGCTCCAGCAGATGGGCCGGGCCGGGCACACCGTTGAGCTCGGCCGCCTTGGCCATGCCCCAGCCGCCGCCGCGCCGTAGCTCCTTGAGATCGGCCGGCGACAGGCTCTTGATCGCCCGCGTCTCCTGACCGGCATATTTGGAAGCGTGCCCGTGACCCAGCGCCGGTCCCGTGGTGAAAAGCGACGTCAGCAGAAATCCCCAAAGCAGCGCGCGCAACCGCTTCTACTCCAGATCGAGGTTCATCAGCCGCGCGGCGTTGCCCCACATCAGCTTGTCGATCTGGTCGCGCTCAAGCTCCAGATGGTTGATCGACTGGAAGGTCTCGCGCACCGGCGCGAACGGGCAGTCGGTCGAGAACACCACGTGATCGAAACCGAAATAGTCGATGCCGCACTTGATGCCGGTATTGGTGCCGAACATCGCGGTGTCGCCGTAGAACATCTTGAAATATTCCGCGTGCGGTTTTTTCAGCGACGACAGCACCTCGGAATAATCCTCATCCGTGGTGCGCGCGCCCAGCACGTCCATGCCGGGCCCGATGCGCCCGTCGAAGAACGGGATCATGCCGCCCATGTGATGGGTCACGATCTTGATGTCGGGGTGGCGGTCGAACAGGCCGGAGAACACCAGCCGCGCCATGGCCACCGAGGTCTCATACGGCCAGCCGAAGCACCACCACATCTCATAGCGCGAACGCTCCTCGGACGCGTAGTCCGACATCGACGCCGAGCGCGCCGGGTGCATCCAGATCGGCAGGTCGTATTCCGCCATGGCGTCGAACAGCGGCTGAAATTCGGGCAAATCGAGCGGTTTGCCACCGATATTGGTGAAGATCTGCACGCCGCGCGCGCCCAGATCCTTCACCGCGCGGTGCAGCTCGACCATGGTCGCGTCCATGTCGTGCATGGCCAGCGCGGCGATGAAACCGGGGAAACGGTCGGGATGTTTCTCGACCAGATCGGCCATCGCGTCGTTCCCGACGCGGGCCAGCTCGATGCCGACGGCGGGCTCGGTAATATCCTCCAGCGGCGGATTGGGCAGCGAGATCATCTGGCGGTAATCGCCGAACTGATCCATCAGGCGAAAGCGCTCGTCGAGGTCGTGGATCATGGTGACCGACTGCATGCGCTTGCCGATATTCTCCAGCCGCGGCGCGGCCTTGGTCATATGGGCGAAAAAATCACCCGGAAAAATATGGGTATAGATATCGATGAACATCGCGTGCTTCCCCTTCTCCGACATTCCCCTTTCCCGACTCATAGCGCGAATCCCGCGCCGCCGGTAGGGCGGATCAGACGGCATCCTTCGAGACGGCCCTTCGCGCCTCCTCAGGATGAGGAGAGTTCTAGCTTTCCTCATCCTGAGGAGGCGCGAAGGGCCGTCTCGAAGGACTAGGAAAGCTTTCGACCGCGTAATGCGATTGCCTTGAGGCCGAAGGCCTACAGGACAATCCGTCGCGGCACGAATATAAACATCGGAGCCAAGACAAGGACGGGAGGCGGATATGAAACTGTGGCTGGCGCTGGCCGCATGCAGCGGGTTGATCGCGGTGGCGGCCGGCGCGTTCGGGGCGCATGGGCTGGAGGGCCGCGTCGGGGCGCGCGAGCTGGCCGCGTTCGAGACCGGCGCGCGCTATCAGATGTATCACGCGCTGGCGCTGATCGGCGTGGCCTGGCTGGCCAGCCGATACCCGACCGCCGCGGTGGGCGTTGCCGGTTGGGCGTTCGTGGTGGGCACAATTCTGTTTTCGGGATCGCTTTACGTGCTGGGCATGACCGGCTCGCGGGCCCTGGTGCTGTTGACGCCGCTGGGCGGGGTGGCCTTTTTGATGGGCTGGGCGGCGCTGCTGATCGCCGCGCTGCGGATGAAAAACCCCCCTTCCTGAACCCTGGCCTGACGCAATTCCACGCGCGCGCGCGATGCGCTAAGCTTGGCCTGAAAAGCGGCGCACCAAAGCCGCCGCGACGCAGCAGGGGGATCAAATCATGGCTCGCACTCCGAAACGGCGCGCGTCCGGACGTGGCGCCGGCGCGGCGGCGCGCGGCGGCGCGGCCCGGCCCAAATTCAAGGATTTGCTCTATGCCGTGCGCGCCAATGTCGCGACCATCACCATCAACCGGCCCAAGACGCTGAACTCGCTGACCGGCGAGACCATGGTCGAGCTGGTCGAGGCGATCGAGACCGCCAGCAAGGACCGCCGCGTCGGCGTTATCGTGATCACGGGCGCCGGCGATCGCGCGTTTTCGTCGGGCGGCGACGTCAATTGGGAAAAGGAGGGCGGTCTGGCGCGCCGCCACGTGGATATCAGCCCGCGCATCGTGCACGAAGCGATCCGCCATTCGGGCAAGCCGGTGATCGCCGCGGTCAGGGGCTACGCCATCGGCATGGGCAATCACCTGGCCTATTACTGCGACCTCACCATCGCCGCCGACAACGCGGTCTTCGGCCAGAACGGCCCGCGCGTCGCCAGCCCGGCCGAAGGCTATCCGGTCGCATTTCTGCAACGCGTGGTGGGCGCGAAGAAGGCGCGCGAGCTATGGTATCTGTGCCGGCGCTATTCCGCCCAGGAAGCGCTGGAGATGGGGCTGGTGAACGCGGTGGTGCCGCTGGCGAAACTCGACGCCGAGGTGCGCAAATGGTGCCGCGATATTCTCGCCGGCAGTCCGACCTGCCTCGCCATCCTCAAAACGTCCTTCGAGGCCGATATCGACGCGCTGCGCGATACCTCGCCGCACCACATGCAGCGCATGATCGCGCCCGATTTCCACGACACCGCCGAAGCGCGCGAGGGACCGGACGCGTTCCTCGAAAAGCGCCCGCCCGATTTCAACAAGTACCGCCGCTAGCGATGTCTTCCTCGCTGCACCCTTTGTTCCATCCGCGCCGCGTCGCGGTGATCGGCGCCTCGACGGACCCGCGAAAGTTCGGCGGCATGCCGGTGCATTATTCCAAGCAGATCGGCTACCAGGGACATCTGTGCCCGGTCAATCCGCGTGCCGACGAGGTCCAGGGGCTGAAATCCTATCCCGATATCGCGGCGATCGAGGGCGATATCGATTGCGCCGTGGTGGCGGTGCCCGCCTCCGCCGCCATCGAGGCGATCGGCCAGTGCGCCGAGAGGGGCGTGCGCGTGGCCGCCATGTTCTCGTCGGGCTTCGCCGAGTCCGGCGCGGCGGGCCGCAAGGCGCAGGAACGTCTCGCCGCGCGCGCGCGCGAGGCCGGCATGCGGCTGCTGGGTCCCAACTGCATGGGCGCGTTCTGCCTCAACAGCGGCTTCTACGCGACCTTCACGTCGGCCTTCGAACATCACGGCGGCAAGGGCCTGCCCGCCACCGGACCCGTCTCGATCGCCTCGCAATCGGGCGCGGTGGGCACCCACATCATGGTGCTGCTGCGCGAGCGCGGCCTGGGCATTTCCAAATGGGTCACCACCGGCAATCAGTCCGATATCGATATCGCCGATTGCATCGAGTATTTCGCGAACGATCCGGAAACCGAAATCATCGTCACCTACATGGAGGGCTGCCCCGACGGGCGCAAGCTGATGGCGGCGCTGGAGGCGGCGCGGCGCGCCTCGAAACCGGTGATCGCGCTCAAGGTCGGCGCCACCGAGGCCGGCGCGGCGGCGGCGGCGTCCCATACGGCCTCGCTGGCCGGCGCGGACGCGGTGGTCGACGCGGCGCTACGCCAGAGCGGCGCCTATCGGGCCCATAACATGACCGAGCTGATCGACGTGGCGGCGGCCGTCGATCACGGCAAATATCCGGAACGCGCCGATGTCGGGCTGGTCACCATTTCGGGCGGCGTCGGCGCGCTGATGGCGGACGCGGCGTCGGCGGCCGGTCTCAAGGTCTCGGCGCTGGCCAAATCCGGGCAACGCAAATTGCAGGCCATGGAGCCCTTCGCCGCGACCCGCAATCCGCTCGACACCTCGGCCATCGGCATGCGCGACATGGCCGCGACCGCGCGGTTCGTCGAGGTGGCGCTGGAGGATGGCGGCTATCCGGCGGTGGTCGTATTCCTGACCCATCTCGGCATGGTCGAACGCCAGTACCGGCCGCTGCGGCACGAGATTTCCCGCGTGCGGGCCCGCTTTCCGGACCGGCTGATCGTGCTGGTGATCACCGCGTCGCGCGAAATCCGCCGTGAGCTTGAAGACGACGGATTCCTGGTCTGCGAGGATCCGACCCGCGCCGTGGAAAGCGTCGCCGCCCTATGGCGCATCGGCCAGGGCTTCGCGGGGCGGAATATTTAGTCAGATGAACCGCAGAGGCGCAGAGACTCAGTGGAATAATTTCACCACAAAGGCACAAAGGCACAAAGTGGAGAGCGGCGCGGCGCGCCCGAAAAACTTCTTTGTGTCTTGGTGTCTTTGTGGTTCACCTTAAAACCTAATTCAGGGAGAAAATTCAATGTCTTACAACAAGGAACTGGAATGCGTTTCGGTGACCACCGATGACGAGGGGATCTCGTGGGTGATGTTCAACCGGCCCGAAAAACGCAACGCCATGAGCCCGCAGCTCCATTACGATATGGAAGAGGTCATGATGGCGCTGGAGACCGATCCGGAAACCAGGGTGATCGTGCTCACCGGCGCCGGCAACAGCTGGAGCGCGGGCATGGATCTGCGCGAATATTTCCGCGCCACCGACAACGACCCCACGGCGCAGTTCCGCTCGTTCAGCGCCAACCGGCATTGGAGCTGGGATATCCTGTCGGCCTCCCGCAAACCCTCGATCGCCATGGTCAACGGCTATTGCTTCGGCGGCGCGTTCATCGCGCTGTGCGCCTGCGACATCGTGATCACGGCGGAAGACGCGACCTACGGCCTCAGCGAGATCAACTGGGGAATCCTGCCGGGCGGCATCGTCTCCAAGGTGATCGTCGATGTGATGGCGCACCGCGACGCGCTGTTTTACGCCATGACCGGGCGCACCTTCGACGGCGTCAAGGCGGTCGAGATGAAGCTCGCCAATATCGCGGTGCCCGGCGACAAATTGCGCGACGAGACCACCGCGCTGGCCCGCGAGCTGATGGAGAAGAACCCGACCGTGCTCGCCTATACCAAACAGGCGGTGCGCGCGGTCGAGGGGATGGACGTCACGCTGGCCTATGAATATCTGCGCGCCAAGAGCCAGGCGCTGCAATTCGCCGACACGCAGGGCACCCGCGAGACCGGCATGGAGGAGTTCCTCGACAAGAAGACCTACCGCCCCGGTCTGCAGGCGGTCAAAAAAACCGACGGTTAGGAAACAAAATCAGGCGGAGCGTTCGCGGGTCTCGGGCGTTGCGGTGTCGGGCGCGCGCTCGCGCTCGACCTCGGCGGCTTCCATCAGCCACAGTCCGGCGTAATCGACGT
>CAZPMO010000138.1:0-13113 GCA_964587515.1 uncultured Rhodospirillaceae bacterium
CCAAGATATTTCCTAAATTTTGGACTTGTCCACGTATCTCGCTCCTTATGAAAGGTAATCCACGATCTATCGATCTGATAGTCCACTCCTTCAGTACGCGCTACGATCTTCCGAAAGAGTTCCGCATATGAGAGGTCAAAATCTAGCAATGACTGATTTGCATCGCCGTAGGTTGCCAAGCCCATAACGATTCCCTCGTCACAATGATGCCGCCATCCAAGGAAGTCGGTCACCGCAGAGTACAGGAGTCCCAAGGAGTCTGGATACCTATTGCCACGATGAATGATCTCAACTTCTTGCGATGATCCTAGCGCAAAAACGCCGCTTTCAATCTCGCCAACTCCATCAAAGGAAGCAACCAACGCTTCGGCAAAACCACTTGGATAATAGGTGCTGGCTAGGTGACATTCATGATGATTATAAAATTTAACCTTCTCGCAAAAAGCCAAGTGCTTTTTTATTTGCTCCTCCGTCAAATATTTCTCTTTTACTCGGTGAATATCCCGCATCAAAAAACTTAACCTCTCATCATCTTCAAGAGCAGGTCTCAGATACGCTTCTCGAATGTGATAATCCGGATCGAATCCGAACGCGATTTCTCCCACCTCGTCAGGACTGACTTTTGCAAGTCTCAAGCATTCGTAAGCCGCTTCGACAGGAAATCGCCGACTATGCTTATCCCTGGAGAATCTTTCCTGTTCGCACGCAGCGGCTAGAGCCCCGTCTATCATTAAAGCTGCCGCAGTATCATGGCCGCCAAAATTAAGTCCGAGTATTATTTCTCGATCTGGCATGGTTTTAAGTTTCTTTGGTCGCTAATGAACTCAAGATGATTAGGATTCTCGCGAGAATTACCACTCGATGGCGTCTAACAACGGGCCAATTCTAGTCATTTGAGCCGCCCACCCAATTCTTATCTCAGCTCGATTAATCTATGTTTCTTTAATTGCTCAGCCACTGCTATGACCTGATCGAATCGTATTTTCGTCTGCCGCGCGACGTCGATGAGATCATGTTGGCCGTCCGCAAGGAACATTATCCAAGCAATTAGTTTGGAGTAGTCTTCTTTTTCAACTTCCTTATCGCGACCCACCGATGGTTGATTATTGCTCCCACCGATTGATGAATAAAGTCCTCGCTTACCAAGTTGAGCTTCCCCAAAAGGAACCAGCGAGTTGACTACTCTATTTTGTTCGAGGATATAGATAGCATCTCTATAGAGTTGAAGCGTCTGACCCAACTGCTGCCCAGTGACAAAGTCTAGATTATCGTCTGAGGTATGATACTCGGGGTATTCGTAGTATTTGTCTTTACATATGGTTCCAACTGGAATTCTAAAGCCTGGAGATGAATATTGGCGCTCGTCGCTCCCTTCCGGTGAGAAAGGGTATCTCACAGGGATCACTCCATTATCCTTACATGAAACGTTCATAGCCTTATCAATCGTATGATCGCCCAAGAACGTTGCCTTGAGTCCGATAGGGCCGGGCCCCCCACAGCAGGTAACGACGAATCCGCCTTGGATTCTTCGCCAATCGATCTCACGAAAACTGAAATACGCAAGGGGGCCAATCGTCTCCGGTACAAAAATGAAGCGCCACGAGTACCTCGGCCGTTGCTTGCCAACGAAATCACGTGCCAACAAGGCTGTCACCGCCATGCCACTTAGATTGTCATTTGCCATAGAGGGGTGACAAATATAGGTCGACACAACGTACTCGTCGGAGAGTTCTCCGGGAATAAACAACTCCCCGATCGACATTGATCCAGACGAATCAAAGCTTGAATCGACGAAGACCTCAAGCTCGGTTCCGATGGTCCTCAGCAACTCGTATTGGTTCTTTGTAACCCCAAAGCCCCATCCCCTATTATAGTAACTTGTTCTGTAAGGAATTGCTTCAGGACGATTCTCAAGATAGAAGATATGAGGTTCCAACTCTTCAAATCGTAGCCTGAGATGAACGGGCTCACTATAGCTTACGACCTGAAGATTGGATCTTTTATAGTCGACGAGCTTTTCTCCTTTGTCGTTCTTGATCCATGCATCCCGGATGCTCCATTCATCCGGGATAGTCCAATCAAAAACCTTTGACCCGCTTGGCACCTCAACGGTGGTAATCGGCGCAATCTCTCTGAGAATCTCAAGCGTTTGCCTATTGCCTTCCCCGGATAGACTCCTTGTGATTGGAAACAATCTGGCAAGTAACTCATCTAGTTCACTCTCTTCAGATGCACTCGTCATTCCAATAAATCCCAGGTTAGGAGGTCGTCTTCTTTTATTGAGATTCTGAGTCGACGATTAATCACGCTGTTGATAAAACTTGGGCAAATTCCGTTAGCTGGACGTTTCCAGGTAACATCTTTCTCGCCAATTATATCCCCCTTATTCAAATTTCTACTCGCAACAAGACTCCGTCTCGCATTCTCTCTTGCGCTCTGCTCGACTGCGAGCGCCTTTTTTTGAAACGTGCCAATTTTGTTTAGGGATCGTTGAATATTTTTCCTAAAGCACTTCAGATCATCAGCATCCATCGCATGGTAATGATCATTTCCTGGTAAACCTTTGTCATGCGTAAAGTGTTTCTCTAAGATCCTCGCGCCGAGAAGGGTGGCGATTTCCAGCGTTTCCATTCCAGATGCCATCGTGTGATCCGAATAACCGATCATTCTATCTGGGTAAACCTTCTGAAGACCGCTAATCATCCCAAGATTTGCATTTTCATCCTCGGTTGGATAACTTAGAACGCAGTGAAGAAGTGCGATCGGCACTCTGTCATTGATCCATCTAATTGCTGAATCAATTTCATCTAAATTAGCTGCCCCAGTGGAAAGAATAATGGGCTTACCAAATCTCGAGACTTCTTGGATAAAGGGTTTATTCGTGATGTCAGAAGAAGAGATCTTAAATACCGACATCATCTCATTCAGAAACTCCGCACTCTCGAGATCAAATGGTGTACTGAGAAATTCAATTTGGTGTTTCACGCAGTGCTCTTTTAGAGTTTGATAATCGGCTAACTCAAACGAATCATATTTCTGGAACAACGCGTGTTGTGTTTTCGTTGGTTCTTGCTGAAGATCCCAGTAGGCCGGTGAATTCCGGGACGCTAGCTTATCGGCTTTATATGTCTGAAACTTAATCGCATCAGCTCCGGCACTGGCTGCAGCTTCTATCAGATACTTCGCTTGAGCGACACTACCTTCGTGGTTTACTCCCGCTTCGGCTATCACTATCGGCATCACTACCGGATCACTGTCCGAAGACCAATGCATGATCGCATCTCTAATCATTAGAAATACCTCGCTGTAAACGATATGTTCTCAACAGTAAGTCTGAACATAGGATTGACCTTTTAGAATTCCCAGTGGATACCTACTCAAGGATTTTTCCAATCACCCTATTTTTGTTGCCTACAAAGTCCGCGCGCTTTGTCGCCTCAAACAGATTCTTTCGAAAATCAACATTAGCGAGTAGGTAGGCAAGATTTCTCTTAACTGCAGTGAGGCTGGTCTCTCCAGAAAACGTGGGAATGGGCAGATATCCATTATCTTGACAAGCAAACGCGTGGGTTTTCTCTCTGTCGTGTTGTGGAATTACGATACCGGGTATTCTCATGTGGGCCAACTCGTAGACCGTCCGCCCGTTTGAGGTTATCGCAAGTTGCGTGCTCTCCATGATTGAGGAAATTACACCCGTCGCATGAGTCAACATCACACCGGAAACTAAACCCACCTCCTCTTCTAACTTCCGATAATTCCGATAACCGGGGCCTGTTACGATGAAGATCATTATCCCCGATCTACGACATTGTCCCCGAATCACTTCATACACCTTCCTGGAAAGATCGTGCTGATCTGTACCTCCAAACACGAGTAAGATCCCTTTAACTTGCTCGACAGATTGATTTCTTCGCGCATTAAGGAACTCATCTCTCAAACAGAAATAATCCCTCCCCCATAGAGTATTGGGGTTGGTCCACAGTGCATGGTCGTACAGTTCATTGATTACCAAGTCTGCGGCTTGTGCCCCGGGACCTAAATCCTCAAAGTTAATTACTTTGATCTTCTCCTTCAAAAAGGGCAGGACGTCATCCATTTCAGAATCCAGAATATCGTTGATCACAATATCCGGCGCGCTCTTAAGAATTCTCCGAACTATTGAGGCCTTGGGTGCATCTATCAACGGGAACTCATTCCCAACGACGCTCTCCAGGTATTTTCTGTCTTGTGGTGTACATGCAAAAACGACCTCGTGGCAATCCATGCATCGGGCGAGAGTGAGCGCTCGATAAATATGCCCCATCCCCACCATCATATTTCCGACGACACGAAAAACGATCGACTTCTTTTGACAACCTATCCTCTTCATACATTCTTTTTTTAAGCGTCTGTGGAATTGAACAACAGTCAGGGGGAAACCTTATGCCGACCCGCTTTTGAACCCCAGTCTAATCAGTAATGCTCCGGATCGCGCAATATCTTGTAAACCAAAATATCTCCTGAATCCCAAATCTTTTCAAAATCAGGACGATGGGCGTCAAGAAACTCCACTAGATCGTCGGGGTAGCGGCGACTGACGTCCAGAATATTCTCAGGCCAGTGACCAGTCATTCGACCATTTCTACTGGCAGCACCGTTTCGTAGGTTGATTATAATGAGTCGATCATCCTGGCCGTAATATAAGAGTCGGTCCTTATAGTCCCCTCCAAACAGTTCCCGACCAGTCTGCCATCTTTCCTTAGCGCTTGTCTCGCTTCGTTGTTTGCTAGCCGAACTAACAACATAATTTGTGATGCTATCGGTCAGAAGTATATGGGTACTGTCAAGGCCATTAAGAAAGTCAATCAGATCGCGCCAGAGTTTTGCACCATTTTCTTTTTCTACACTAATTATGCTCCACCAACGACTACTATGATTCGTAAATGGTCCTAAGTCGAATGGAACAATAGAGGTCCCGGCAAGCGTAACCGCGAAAACTCTTCCTGAAATTTCGCCTCTGCTTAAGGTTTTTGATCCCCTAACTACGGCTTTTCCAACTAAAAGCGCAGCAACAAATGGGACTGGGACGAGATATGCAAACCTCCAAAGAGCATCCCAATTGCTCACTCCGAAAAACCATTCGACGAAAATCGGATTGAACATGGTAATCAACGGAGAAACCATGCCAAACAACAAGACTTCTAATCGGAAAAAGTTCCGAATTTTCAAGAAAAACCATACATAAATTACTAGTCCGAACCATCCGATTGTCTCCCAGAACCGTGCACCTGGGTTCGCAACGAAGAGGCTCGGAAATTCTTTTGAAATCATTTTCCCCAGATCGATAACATGCCTTGGATGTATTGTTCCTACCTCACCTGCGACCAAATAGCCCAAGGCGCCCCCAAACACAATCGTCAGTAATGCGCATAAACCAAAGAGTTGGGCCTTTGAGACAGTTTCTCTGCGGCAGCCACATCGATCAATGGTGAGTCGCACCGCTCGTACGATCGTCGAGAATGTAATAGTCAATATTGCAAAAAATGCCTCTTGACGGTTCACAAAATACATCACCACAATTAGCCCAAGAACAAAAAAGATCTTCAGCGGCTCGGTCTTATCTAGTTCAGAATACTTGAGGAACAGTCCGATTACTGAAAAAAACAAGGCCATATTCCAGATATGCGGAAAGTAAGCGTAATATCGAACATATGAAAACGTGGACACCCCATAGGTAAGAAAAAATAGAAACACGGTCAACAAACCGATGGCGGCAGAGCCGCGCGGACTAAATTCCATCTCATCCGCAAATTTTTGACTGAGCCAAAAAACGCATAGCAATATCGCTAAGGTACTCGTGAATGTGGCGGCAGGAACCAACTCTAGCGGTGGCCGGGTCAAAAGTAGTGCGACCACAGCATGGACGGCGGGAATAGCTCCATCACGAACTATCAACGAAGTGCTTTCCCGCAGGTCCACAGAATGCCGAGCATCAGAGCCTAGCGCTAGAAAAATCTCTTTTACTTTTTCTAGGTGGCTCCAAAAGTCAGACGGAATCTCTGTATAGGGGCCTACTGAGAAATGATAAATCGCCAATAAGGTAAAAATGATTACATAAAACCAGATGGACGTATTCCGATTTTTTAAAGGCAGCTCCTGAGTTCTTGCGCGACGGCTCTTATAGACACCCATCACTGCAATAATTGCAGTACTACTCATCAACCAAAAAAGCCAGTGAGCAACCGAGCCGTTCATCAACTCGGTTGCGATTGCTGCAAACACTAACAATCCGACGCTAATGCAGAAAGCCAACACCGGTCGATCCCGAGGGACTCGCCACGAAATAACTACGACCGCTCCTACTCCAAAGAAAAAGAACGCATATAGTAAAATTCCAGCGAGTTGAACTAATATTTCACTCATAACCGTAGTAAATTTTACTATTTATATCCTTTACAGAAGTCAAAAATTGTAACCACCAACTTGGGATGGGAGTCTAAATGAATTACAAGATCGGGTTTGACGCTCAAAGACTCATTACCAATTTCACAGGCTTCGGAACTTACAGTAGAACCCTTGTTAGACATCTTTGCCAATTCTTTCCGACTAACCATTATTTGCTGTTCACCCGAGAGGTGAAATCCAATCCTGCTGTACAGGCTCTGGTTGAAACCGACTCCGTTGACTTGGTGTCCCCTTCCACGCTAAGGAAATTCTTTTGGCGATCGGCAGGTATGCGCCGAGAGGCGATTAATCTCGAGTTGGAGATTTTTCACGGATTGGTTAACGACCTCCCGCACGCGATTCAGTCGGCCCAAATCCCGAAAGTGGTCACAGTGCATGACTTAGTGTATCGGCACTTCCCGGATGACTATTCCCCGAGAACTATACGACGGAAAGATCAAGCACTCGCTAGAGCGTGTCAGGCAGCAACCCGAATTATCGCTATAAGTGAGAGTACAAAGACTGACCTGATTGAATTTTTCTCGATCTCCTCTGAGAAAATATCCGTGATTCATCCAAGTTGCGACGAAAGATATCAAATTCCCCGATCCGATCTCGATATCAATCGTGTGAGAAAATATCACTCGTTGCCGCCGCGATATCTTTTGTACGTAGGGTCAATAACAAAAAGAAAAAATCTGCTGCTGCTTTGCAAGGCACTGCGAATGATCCCCGTCAGTCAGCGTCTTCCTCTTGTTGTTGTCGGCAAATCCACCGGATATACGGAAGAAGTCCATCGTTATCTCCACGAGAATGATCTTTCGGACTGGGTATTCTTTCTACAGATTAAGGGTAACGACGATCTTCCCTATATCTATCAAGGTGCTGATTGCTTTATTTATCCATCGCGTTACGAAGGATTCGGTCTCCCTGTTATCGAAGCGATGTTTTCCGGAACCCCAGTTATAACCTCCAGAAATTCCTCTCTGATCGAAGCCGGGGGCGATGCTGCGGTTTTTATCGACCCGGACCAAGCAGATGAACTGGCAGAAGCGCTGTTGTCCATCCAAAATAGTCGTTCTTTACATTCTGAACTACGGGAGAAAGGGCTTAAGCACGCGGGTTCTTTTTCGCCAGAAATGACGTCGACTCGACTAATGAGCGTCTACGAAAACCTATTGCGGCAACCGACTTTGGACTCGTCAGTCTAGATGCTAGTGTCCCGCATACCTGTGGGTCTTGCGATTCTTCAACGATTTGTAGAAAAACCAGTAGGTGCCGACATATGCCAATGAAAACAGCATAGTCGCAATAACGCAGGCTACATTACTCCGCCACACCCACACACTGACAAACATCGGCGTTGCCCCAAGTAGCCAAATTATCATCGTGGTTGCTGGATTTCTCCATTGACTAGAAAAGAGGTAATCGCGCTCCACTAAAAACTGATAGACAAGCATATGAAGATGCTCTCTATCGGGAAACAGCGGACTTTTCCCCGGACTTACACTCTTTCGGCCAATAGAAAATAGTGTCTCCATCACGGGGTAACTTAGAATCAATAAACCAACCCACGGCGAAACTCCTGGGTTTCTTGTCACAAGTAGAGCAAAAAACGCGAGGAGAAATCCGATCAAATAGGCTCCACCGTCCCCTAGAAATAATTTAGCAAAGGGGAAGTTGAACAAGAAAACACCGGCCAACGCACCTAATACAATCCCCATGTAGATTACTAACCAATCGTTTCCTGCCCCGTGCGCCACGATTGAAAGAGCGATCAGCGCTGCCATAGCAATCCCTATCAAAAGACCATTGAACCCGTCGATGATGTTTGCTGCATGTGATAAACCGCCAACCATAACCATAGAGAGAATTAGCGAAACACCGGGCGTGTTGATAATGACCTCATCAATCTCTGAATGCCCAATACCAACAAACCGAGCATCCAGCTCATAAAAAGCAATCGTAGCCGACAGCAATGAAAGCATGAGCCGATTTCTCGGCGTAACCCCAACTTTGATGTCCTCCAAGAAACCGCCTAAAAATACGGGTAACATTGCAACCGCAGCCCATCTAGAAAGACGTAACATCCCATCATCCTTTAGCCCAAACCAAAACGCAGCCACTGCCAGACCGACTACGAACGCAGCCCCACCAATACGGGGAACCGCTTTGTTATGAAATTTTTGAGCTCCAGAAAGATCCGAGTCCAAAGTGACGCTACCATGAAAAGATCGCGTCGCTAGGATTAGGAGAGAGGCAAGGCTCGATGCAAAAGCCGCGATAACCACGTTTTCAAAAAAATCACTCATTTTTAGTGCAAGACACGCCTACATCCTATGTTTTCATCCCTAGTAACTCCACTCCCCTATCCTCCGGAGAGTGAAACGACGTATTATTATTCATAACACGATTGTTTTTCGCGCCAGATTCTAATTTATTGGCATCTTAGTATCATTACTGATTCACTGCTATCTTATAAGTGCTGGTTCCCCTCCATTTTCTACCCCTTAGAGTTGTTATCCGTGTTCTCCTAGCACGAAGAAAGCGCTATACATCTGCCTAATGTTTTCCTATATCGCTTTTCACTTGGTGTCAGTCGTTGGTCTATTGACCAAACCAATTCAGACACGCGGGCAGGCGCAAACGTTGTCGTTTTTCGTAACGACATTCTGGATACTGATCATCGGCTTACGGGATCACGTTGGTTGTGACTGGGCAGTCTACGAAGCTGTTTACCAGCAATATGGAACGGTGCCTATAGGCGCGGTTGACTGGTCAAACGGATTTGTCTGGGATATCGGCTACTTATTTCTTAATGTATTTTCTGGATCTCTAAATCTTGGAGTTCACGGGGTAAACATAGTCTGTGCTGCCATTGTTTGTTACGGAGTCCACAGAATAGCTACATTATTTGATGATCCGTGGTTGACCTGGGTAATAGCATCGCCATTCTTCCTGAGCGTTGTAGCAATGGGTACAACCCGCCAATCTGTTGCTATAGGCTTCTTGATGATCGCATTGGCGCACCTTAGCAGCGGGTCTAGAACCGGGTTTCGACTGGGTTTACTGCTCGCCCCTCTTTTCCACAAGACCGCGATTCTACTTCTACCACTAATGTGGGTATTTCTGCTCAGGTCGAATAGATTACGTGCGCTAGGGATTGCCTTCTTGTTGGTGACCTTCCTGCTCGCATTGACACTTGTTGGTGCACGATATCAGTGGTCACTTGCGTCTATGGGTCAAGCATTTTCTCTAGGAGTAGCGATAAAGTCCTCGATGAATCTACTTCCAGCATTGATTCTTATTCTAATGACCCGCCCAAGTACACTAAAAGACGAGGAGAGTTTATTGGTTTGGTATATCCTTGCTTGGACTGCGGTGACTGTTGCTTTCGGCGCTCTCCTGTTCAGCCAGATTGCTCCGACGGCTGTGGACCGATTTGGACTCTATCTCATACCTTTGCAATTCTATTTATGGCCACTAATCGTCCATAAAATCTCCGATGTTCTCTATCAGACTATTTTAAAAATGGGTCTTTGTGCCACTTATCTTGGCGTCACAGTGATATGGTTTTCCTACGCCGAGCATAAAGACTGCTGGGTTCCTTACAACAATTTCTTGCTTTACTTTCTCAGTTAGATGAGAGCAATCACACGACCAACTGTCCGGTGGGTTGCTTTGGGCATCGCGCTTGGGATCTATATAACTGCGTTCGCTTTCATGCCAGAGTTGTGGTCTCACTTCTTATCTCCCTTGCCTGTGAAGGACGAGCAATTCTTTGTCCCGACCATCTCGTTGATGGCCGAACATTGGCCGCCAAACGCTGAGATTCTGAGGTCGTACACCAATCAAAATACACCGGCATTCTTCATTTTCTTCTCCTGGCTGGAGCACTCATTTGGGATTCCACTTCAGGGGCTGCGGTTAATCAATCTTATGTTTGGCGCCGGAGTGATTTTGCTGCTTATCGCAGATTCACAAGAAAAACTGATCTCCTCGATAGCTGGGCTCCTTTTATTTCCCTACTTCATTTTTACTAGCACATTGCTTTACACAGATATTTTTTGTGCTTTTTGGCTGGTTCTTGGATTACTTGCTTTTACTAAAGAAAGATATGCACTAATGTTTTTGTGCATGGTTATCGCAGTCAGCACGCGTCAGTATGCGGTGGCATTCTCAATTGGTGTTTCAGGTTTCGCCCTTCTTTCGGTTTTTTTAGAACAAGATTCTCATAGAAACCGTGCTTTTCTTATCCCCTTTTTCTGGGCAATCCTTTCTGGACTAAGTTTCCTGCCATGGTATCTTTTTTGGGGTGGATTAGCGCCTCCCGGTGCACCAATAGTTGGAGATTCGGGACTCTTCGCCTTAAAACCTGGCTTCTCGATTTATTTCGCGGCCTGTATTGGGTTTTACTTCGTGATTCCAGAACTTGTTCTTAATCGAGATGTCGGGGCTCTTCGCAATCTGACTAAGCCTCGAAACTTTATATTGTCTTTAGCAGTCCTGTCTGTGGTCGCCCTTTTTTTACCCGACGGCAATCCTCCCGGATACCCAATAAGCACACTCGGATTACTAGATAAAATTTTGTCAGCCCCTTCACTCCCACTTCTACGCGACGGGACGATAGCCCTACTCGCGATAGTCGCGATAGTTCGCTTTTTCGAAAATACGCTGGCGGCTTGGCTCTTTTGGGCAAATATGATCGTAATGTCGAAAAGTTACATCGGATGGGATAAATATGCTCTTTTATTGATCGCAACGTTATGGTTTCTGAGAACCCGGAGGCAACAGACACCTTGTCCACTCGTCTAATTTAAGGCACTTTACCTCCGACCGTTCAGCACTCCACTTAAGCAAGACACCACTCCGCCACGCCTGTCATGAAAACCCAAACCCTAAAACGACTTGACCGGGTTATACGATTTCTGTTGCGCTTTACAGTATTCTTTGATCAGAGAGGCTTAAACGGCAAACCCCCTGATACGATTCTAATAATCAAGTTGTCTGCAATGGGTGATGCGCTATGTTTAGTTCCCACCGTTCGTGCTTTGTCGGAACTCTACCCAAAGTCTAAGATACTATGGCTAACGACAAACCGAACCACGCCGGACATATTCCGTCCAATCTCCTTCATGTCCGATCAATTTGTGCTGCCCACCGCTCTCTTGAGTCTACCGGTGGCCTTGATACGTTTAGGACTTCGTCTACGCTCGATTGATTTATGTATAAATTTTGATCAATATTATGCTTTGTCAGAACTCTTTGCTCGTACTACAAAGTTCTCTATTGGATTCAAGCATGATGAGCGACGATGTTACACAAGCGTTGCGGTGCGCTATGATGAGGAAAAGAACGAAAAACTTCTGTTCCACTCGCTCGCGGTCGCGGCGGCAAAATCGTCAGGTCTGAAACTCGGGAATATTTCGTTTTCGATAAATGAGTTTTTAAATGGCTTTTCCCCGTCTTTACAGCTGCAGTTGTGGGTGGGCCAGGCAAAAGCTCTTAAGAAGCCGACTGTTATCCTTTATCCTGGATCAAGTCCAAATGCGGCTTTCAGGCGATGGGGTACCGATAAATATCAGGCACTTGCACGACGCCTGACCCAAAATGGCTACTTGGTTATCATTGCGGGCGGCCCAGATGAACAAGGGATGGTGGCCGAGTTTCACGACATTGATCGTTTATGCTTCAACATGATTGGCCAGTGGTCCCTACGGGACTGGTTCTGGATTTTTAAGACCTGGCCAGATTTGATTTTCTGTGGTACGGACGCAGGCCTATATCATCTTGCTGATCTCAGTGGTTTACTAGTAATAGGCTTGTTTGGTCCAAATTCCCAAAAAAAATGGGGATCTCTGAACCCAAATTCTCGCGACCTGGACCTCACTGTCCCTTGTAGTCCGTGCATTCATAACGGTCTAGGAATAGTTCCTCAATCTTGTAAAGTCATTCACCGGGAGTGTCTAACCGGTATTTCCGTTAGCGACGTATTCGAACGTATAAACAGCAAACCAAGTTACCCGTGAACCCAACCAGCCCATCTCCACATACCTCGAAATCACTCGTTATTGTCGCGGGACACCGGAGATGCGCTACGACCTATTTCCACGATGTCTTCTCACGTATCCCGAATGTGGCCGTTCTGAAAAGGAAAGAAGATGAACGACTTTTGAAATTATCTGGAACACTCTCTCAATCGCACTTTTTTAATAATTTTTTTGACAAGCCTGATGCATCCACTTTTTTTCTTGTTCACCCCGGACTCGTTCGTCGGCCAAAGGCAGTAGAAACGCTGATTTCTATTCTTGAGGCACCACCCACAATTATCTTTCTCCGTAGAGATCCATACGAGCGCGCGTTGAGTGAGTTCCTTATGCTTCGATCAATCAACGGAGGCGGCCAAAACAATGACTTTGAGACCCGCCTCGCCCGCCAAGCTATCGATGGTAGCAATTACGTACCCCTCGAGACCGCAGTCAGAAAAGTTTGTTCTGGATGTTGCTTTCAAACGCTAGACTATTTAGCAGGAGTTCGGGAGCCATGGACGCTTTTACAGGGTGGATCGAGTGATTTACGCCGCGTCGTTGAACATAGGTTACTCCAGACGGGTCAATTGGATGCTAACTCCGTACAGAGAGATGGACCCCATTGGTTGGACAGCGTGGCAGCAACCTTAAGGTGGAATCC
>CAZPMO010000139.1:0-12974 GCA_964587515.1 uncultured Rhodospirillaceae bacterium
TCTTATCGCTATTTTGCTGATGAGCCGTTTCATTCCCGGGTTGAGTTGGAGATGTCTGCGCCCGACGTTAGAGGGCTTGATTGAGTTCTGGCCGTATGGCTTGATATGGATTTTCTCTGTTCTCTACATCATGATGATCGGCCCTTATCTAGAGGTGCCCGCTGATGTTTGGCAACACCTTGGGTCAATCGCCGCCTATAAAAAGAAATTAGAACTGGGCTTTGTCGACTACAACCAACCCTGGTATCTGTTGATTGCCTATGTGTTGTTATGGACGGCAGGGGACATCAACAATGTGCTCCTACCATTTTCTGTTGTGGGAACCGCTCTTTTCTTAACTATGATCTATGAAGTTGGGAGAAGTATTTACATTCATCAAGGCAAAAGCATTGAGAGGGCCCAATTCTATGGGCTGTTGGGAGCGCTCTTTACTTTAATCGCGTTCGGGACGACCGTTTTTTCTTATGTCCGCTACTACGTGTTTGCGCCAGGCTATCTCTGTTTCCCTTTATTCTTGTACGCGTGCCATATGATCGCTCTTGGTCCAAGAGGATCAAAGGAGATCGAGAGTTTATTCTTTCGTATCGGAATTATAGTTGTAACAGTGATCGTTTGTGGTTTCTTCCATAAGCAAGAAGCCTTGCTCATCGCTATTTTCAGCACCGGTTTTTTTGGCTATCAATTTGGGAGGATTTTGTTCCATAGGTGGTTCATTAGCCTGAATTTGGTCAAAACATCGTCAGATTGGATTCAGTTTAATCCTAAGATAGCGTACTGGATTCTCACGACTATGTTCGTTGCTTTCGTGTTGGCGGGTTATCTGCTGATTAGAGAGGGTTCGTGGACCGTAGAGCGCCCGCTTTGGAATAACACTCTAGCGATCAAATCACCTTGGGGTTGGCAGGGCACTATCGCGGACCCAACTGGAAGGGTGTTCGAAACATTTGGACTATTTGGACTATTGATAATGGCGCTCTACCTGTTTTGTATCAGGAAGCGCGACCCAATCTTGTTTCTGAGTATTACCTGTATCACTCCATTCCTGTTCTTATTCAATCCAGTGTTTGTTCACTATTTCACGCGCGAAGTTAGTCACGATACCTTGTGGCGGATATCGTATATGTTTCCAGTAGGGCTCGTTGCGGCCCATGTGCTGATTGATCTCGTCCAGACTGGCTTTATGACTTGGAAATCCAAGATTGTAGTGGTATCTGTTTTGGGCATTTCTTTGTTACCTTTGAGTGGAGCCGAGAATTGGCAGAACAACCGATGGACTACGCTCTTCGGGCCGGGAGAAGAAAATGACCATCGCGTGTGGGCCGATCTCTTGGAGGTTCTAAGGACTCTTGAACCCGCAAATGTGTTAACGGACCCGGTTACAGGATACTTGATTAGAGCGATAACCAAGCACACGGTGTTCGGATTCAAATTCCACGAAAGTCCCCCCTATATACCGATCAATTATTCAGGATATGGGCCGACTAGTTTTAAAGGGTATGAATCTTGGCTGTTTATCGAGAATCAGCGTGATGGCGGCTCCAGTCACAATGGAAGAATTTCAGGGCATTGGCCTGAAGATATTATGAAGGTCTCATTGAAACTTGGAGATGGGTTGATATCCTTTCTTGAAAAACCCCCCAAACATTTCCGTTTGTTATGGGAACGAGATGGTATCCGTCTTTACAAGATAAGTAGTCAATCGATTTAGGGTAGTCAGATTTCTTGAAGATCTTGCACGTTACAACTTCGTTAGGGGTAGGCGGGGCTGAGCATATTCTATTTCTAGTCGCGTCGAAACAGTCGCGAGAGGGTAGCCGTGTGTCAGTGCTTGGATTATGCGACGATGGATTTTATGCGGAGCGGTTGAGGCAACGGGGAGTCAGCGTGTTAACAGTTTTTCCTACGAATCTGACGCACAATCGATTGCGTGCCCTCGCTTCTTTGATCCTTCATTGGCCCATTGCACTTTTTAAGGTCTGGAGATGGAAGCCCCAAGTCATCCACACGTGGATGTACGTCGCTGATCTTTGGGGGGGAGCTATCGGTCGGATATTGAGAATTCCTGTGATCTGGGGAATTTTTTCTGGAAGCACCAACCCACGGTTCTATTCAAGGCCTACATATCTTTTGTTGCGAGTGTGTGGTTTTCTCTCGCGATCGATTCCGACGGTTATCGTCAGTTGTTCCGCGTATGGTAGAAGGAGCCACGGCCAGATCGGATACCCCCCTAATAAAATTTTCTACGTTCCCACCGGCTTTAATTGTCACAATAAAAGAAATAGTAGGGTTGTGTCTGATGTCCGCACAAACTTGACCCCAAGGAGCCAAATCACTCTGGGAATGTTAGGGCGGATTTCGAGAGAGAAGGAACATAGGCTTCTATTAGAAGGGTTTCGGAGGGCAATAGACGAGGGGTATGATCTCAGGCTGATGTTAGCAGGCGGCGTCGGGCTTCAGTTGGGATCCAGCCCTTTAGAATCAGAGATCGCCAGGCTCGATTTAGTCTCCAGAGTGACTTTGCTGGGAAGAGTGGGAGATATAAAAGAGTTCTTCTCTCAAATTGAACTATTCGTGCTTTTATCTTCGTCTGAAGGTTTTCCAACAGTGTTGGGGGAAGCAATGGCTCACGGATGCCCTTGTATTGCTAGCGACGTTGGAGACGCTAAGATTTTGTTGGGCGATAAAGATCAGATCTCACGGTCTGGCGATGTAGAAGACTTTGTGCAAACTCTGGGCAGAATGGCTGCGTTGAGCCAAGAAGATCGATGTCTGATTGGCCATCGGAACTCTGCCAGGGTATCTCGACTTTTTACTTTAGATAGCATGTATCAGCGTTATAGCGGGATATACCAGAGTGTCTTGGCGCTTCCAGAGATTAAGGGATGAAATTATTGATATTGCACAAGATCGAGCGCCAGTAATCGACTTAAGTTGTGCTCTAGAGCAGAATATAAAAGCGATCTCGATCCTGATCAGTTTGGGTTCCGAAATTTTGAGATTATTTACCAAGAGAAAAGAGTAGACAGTCCGTTGTAAGTGTGACGTACTACCCTAGAATGTTGTGCGATTTCAAAAAGTAAACACTTGCCAGCGGCTGCTCTCGAGACATCTAAAAACATGGAAAAGTATCTAATTTCCCCGAGTGACACTGTATGGACGGCGTTGCATCGTTTGGGCGAAACTGCTGGTAAATGTTTGGTCGTAATTGATGAGGGAAGTCAAGTTATTGGAACGCTGAGCGATGGAGATTTGAGAAGGGCCATTCTGCAGGGGAACAGGCTAGAGGACTCAATAGAGAAGGTGTATTTCCGGAGCCCGGTTATTTTAGAGGAGGGGAATTACTCTCAGCAGCAGGTAAGGAAGTTTTTTCAAGAGCAGAGACTTGAGTTGATCCCGGTCATTGATGAGAGCGGAAAACTCTCCCAAGTCTTAACATGGAATACTTCCTCCGAAGGAGAGACGCCAAAAATACAGTCTGCAATAGACGCACCGGTTGTGATAATGGCCGGCGGTCGGGGTACCCGGTTAGCGCCATTCACCACGATTCTCCCGAAACCTCTAATTCCCGTTGCCGAGAAACCAGTTATTCAGCACATCATAGATCGATTTGTAGAGTGTGGCTTGAACGAAGTCATGATTTCGGTGAACTATAAAAGTAAGATTCTTAAGGCTTATTTCGAGGAACTGGAGCCAGCGTATTCGGTCGAGTTTATCGAAGAAAGCACGCCACTTGGTACTGCGGGTGCCTTGGGATTTCTCAAGGACACGATGACGAAAACATTTTTGGTAACGAATTGCGATGTAATTATTGACATCGACTATAGAGTGCTTATGGATTTCCATGAGACGCGGAAAAATAAGCTTACGCTGGTTGGTTCGACCAAGAAGATTGTGGTTCCTTACGGGAGTTGTACGCTGGATAGCCAGGGAGACCTTGAGACTTTAGAGGAAAAGCCCGAATTTAAATTTATTGTAAATACCGGGTTGTACGTATTGCATCCTGATATCTTGGAGTTCATACCCCATGGGAAGTTTTTCCAATTCAATGAATTAGTCAGGGAAGTGTCCGCCGCTGGAAAGAAAGTCGGGGTCTTTCCGATAAGCGATGGCGATTGGATTGACGTCGGTGAATGGCCAGAGTATCGCAAGGCGGTTGCTGCGTTGACTTCCTGAAGTTGTGTGCCCTAGGGATTGGTCTGGCGGATTCGACGCTGGACTGGGTTGAGGAGCTTCGACAGGATTAGAAAAAACTCAGTAACAGTATAGACCTATCACATGAGAATCCTTATAGCAGGCGGGGGGAGTATTGGGCTAAGGCACCTTGAAAATCTGCGATTCCTTTATCCTCGTGCGACCATCGTTGTTTGGCATACTTCAGGGCTTTCATCGGATAATCACGGAATTTCAAATTTTGCCGACGACGTGGTTACTAGTTTTGATGCGGCCCTCGAGTCAGAACCGACGGTCGCATTCATCACCTGTGCTGCCTCTAAGCACGTGAGCATTGGCATTCAGTTGGCACGGTTTGGGGTTGACTTATTCATAGAAAAACCCCTCAGTGATCGAATGGACGGCGTAGATGAGTTAACGAGAGAGGTTAAGAATAGAAACTTAATTTTGATGGTTGGGTACAACTTCCGTTTCTTAAAGTCTTTGAATCTCTTTCGAAATTGTGTACTGAACAAGCGTGTAGGTGAGGTCTACTCTGTTAGAGCTGAGGTGGGTCAGTACTTGCCGGATTGGAGGTCTGCCGATTATCGGCAAAGTGTCAGTGGGCGCCGAGCATTAGGCGGCGGGGTCGTTTCCGAGTTAAGCCATGAACTAGATTATTTGAGATGGATTTTTGGAGACGTTAGAGACGTTAGCGCGAACTTAAAAAAGGTTAGTCATTTGGAAATCGATGTAGAGGACACCGCGGATATTTTTCTCGAATTTGAATCCGAGGTGGTTGCAAATCTCCATCTCAACATGATCCAAAGAGCGCCTTCTAGAACTTGCACGGTTCATGGAGAACTGGGTGATATTTTTTGGAACGGCCTCACAGGTCAGGTATCATATTTCCACTGTGACTTAGGTCAGTGGAAGGAGCTCAGTCCTCCCAACCCTGCGGACCGGAAAGACTCATACGTTGATGAGGTGACGCATTTTTTTGACTGTGTGAAGAGTCGTGAAACCCCTCTTATCGGAGGGGGGGACGCATGCCAGGTTTTGGAGCTTATCTTGGCGATTAAGCGATCAAGCGTTGAGGGATGCAGAGTTCGCATATGAGCAACCGATCAATTGTGGCGTGTATTTTCGCGCGTGGGGGATCAAAGGGGATTCCTAAGAAAAATCTCCTAGAAATCGATGGAAGGCCGTTGCTCGCTCATGCAATAGAGATCGCAAAATCCAGTGTCTTGATAGACCGGATCGTTGTTTCGACGGATGATGCTGAGATTGCGCTCGTTGCTAGATTGTATGGTGCAGAAGTTCCATTTATGCGTCCGGTGGAGTTGGCGACAGATGAGGCCCGAGAGTGGGATGCATGGAAACATGCGGTGAATACATTGAACGAGGATACACATCATGCCAGAGTTGGCACGTTTGTTTCTCTGCCGCCTACGGCACCCTTGAGGGCAGTTGATGATGTCGATGGTTGCATTGAAGCGCTTCTTGGGTCGGCAGCAGACATGGTAATCACGGTCAAGGAAGCACAGAGAAATCCCTACTTCAACATGGTTGAACCTGATAGCAGCGGATATCTTAGTGTCTCCAAGTTTTGCCCAGAGACTGTTTCCCGTCGACAAGATGCCCCAGAGGTGTATGACGTCGCTACTGTTGCATACGCAGCAAGAGCCTCATACGTTTCGTCTGCGGATTCCCTGTTCTCAGGAAATGTCAAGGCACACCTTGTCCCCAGTGAAAGAGCAATTGATATCGATACACCACTGGACTACACCATTGCAAAATTTATCTACGAGACGACGCGGGTTGGCTAAGATTGACTCAGAATAAAATTGTTCCGATGCGGACGCTGAAACAGTTGGCAAGCCTTGATGGCCGTGTAGCACTGATCACCGGTGGTGCGGGCCATATCGGTGTTACCGCGGCTCGGACGCTTGCGGAGCTTGGCGCGGACATAGCTGTTCTCGATATCAACCAGTCTTCTGTTGAGGAGGCCAGTGAAGCGATAAGTAGAGAAGAAGGTGTCCAGGTTTTGCCCCTTGCCATAAATCTATCTGACCAGTCTTCGCTATCTTCCGTGTCTAGCCAGATAGAAAGAGAATTTGGACGATTGGATGTGATTGTCAATAGCGCAGCGTTGGTTGGAAGCTCCAAGAGAAAAGGATGGGTCACCGATTTTGCGACTCAAGGAAATGAGGCGTGGGGAGAAGCGCTAGATATCAATCTGACAAGCGTATTTTTCTTGATTCAGACGCTGCACGAGTTATTGGTAAAGACAGACAACGGTGCCATTATAAATCTCTCTTCGATATACGGTGTGGTCGGTCCCGATCTTCGGCTTTATGACGGTACCAATATGGGAAATCCCGCAGCGTACGCTGCAAGCAAAGGAGGATTAGTCCAACTTACGCGCTGGCTTGCTACAGTGCTTGCGCCTAAGGTGAGAGTGAACTCTATTTCCCCCGGCGGGGTATTTCGAAATCAGCCGGACGAGTTTTGTCAGCGATATATTGAGAGAACCCCGATGAGGAGAATGGCTACGGAAGAAGATCTAAAGGGAGCCATTGCATATCTAGCAACAGATTTGTCAAGCTATGTCACGGGACATAACCTCATCGTTGATGGGGGTTGGACTACATGGTAATTGGACAGGTTTGCGTCCCTTGGGTCTATAAGTGTTGGACCCAAGGTCTTGAGATCCAGTCAGACTCTTAGAGTAACAGCCAAGAAGTTGTCTTTATGCAAAGTTTGCAGAAAAAGTTTCTGCCAATATTCCTACAAACGCCAGCGGTTGAAGCAATCGGCAACTGTGCAGAAGAGATCTATTGGGGGCTCTTGCTAGCGCGTCGCCAAAGGCGAAGAGTGCTTTTTGTTTTTTTGCAGGATTGGTTTGGGCCTTTTGTGTTCTCAAAAATGGGACTCGGCGTTAATCAAGCGCTAATCCGGATCGAGTCAAGATACCGAGTAAAAGCCTTAGGATGGCGGGGATTTTATGCAGATCAGACTCTAGGGTTTCTTATGACTCTACTCTATTCTCTGATACGACTATTCGGTTTAGTGGCCAAAAGATTCTTGGAGGCGAAGACTGTGTTGCAGTCTGCACCGTCTAATCGTAACCATAGGTCATGGGTCGATCAGTGGGCAGGTATTTCTCCACGTCTGGGAAGAGCTAGGGTTTGGGCTTTAGCAGAGAAGAGACCTAGCATTAGTAATAGCCGCTCTTTCTGGCAGTACGAAGTAAATGAACCATTAGGTGTCCGGCTACCACAGGGTTTTGATCAAGACGGGCGGAAAGTTGCAATAGCTCTCGGGCTTCCTCAGGATGATGCTTTTGTATGCCTGCATGTCAGGGAGACAGGGTATTACGGCTCTAAGGAAGGCAGGGGGAAAGTTACCCGAAATGGTTCGATCAAGAATTATCTGGATGCGATCGAGTATTTAACTAAGCGTGGAATGTGGGTGGTTCGATTAGGCGACTCAAGTATGACGCCATTACCCAAAATGCCCGATGTCTTGGATTATCCGTTTTCAGAGTTCAAAAGTGATTTGATGGACATTTGGCTTATCCAGAATTGTTCTTTATACATTGGCCAGGACTCTGGCCCGATGAACGTCGCGTTGTTATTTGAGAAACCTATTCTCAGTAC
Organism: uncultured Rhodospirillaceae bacterium; assembly: GCA_964587515.1. Taxonomy (GTDB): domain Bacteria; phylum Pseudomonadota; class Alphaproteobacteria; order MPNO01; family MPNO01; genus CAZPMO01. The sequence goes on from CAZPMO010000139.1 coordinate 7,812, forward strand.
AAATATTGTAGACGTCTGTTGTGGGTCGCCCCTGCGAGTAAATGATAGGGGAATATTCAAACATGCTTTTTCTAGCAAAAGAAATCGATATCTATCTGTAAAGGAAATTCTTGATGAATCTCTATTAAAACATAACGGTTTTATCGGTGATCCGGATATTTCTTTTGAGGAGAACTCTTCCGAGGAAATCCTTGAACTGGTAAAAGAGTATTTTGACGATATGGATTCAGGAAAAGAGCAGAAAAATAGAACGGAGTTACAGGAGCGAGCGAACCTACAGCGTGAAAACTTTGACCAGACAGTCGCCTGGCTAGGTGCGATGAGCAAGGATGAGGCCGATCGATTTATTGCCGCGGTGTGCGCTTCAAGCGGGAAACTTTCGGATAGATTCCTGAACAAGTACTATTTCCATGGCAAGCCGCTTGAGAATACTGATGGCGAAAATTGAAATTAATTCACATTGTTCTGTATTGGTAATTGGAAGTAATAGCTTTACCGGCGGTCATTTCATCAAACATCTTTTAGACACGACGAGCGCTCAGGTGACCGGAGTAAGTCGTAGCCCAGAGTATAGTCCGGTGTTTCTTCCATACCACGGTCGAGGGGCTGGAACAGGAAGATTCCGATTTGAACAAATTGACGTGAACCGTGGCTTCAACGAACTCGCGGACTTATGTGACACGATTCGGCCTCAGGTGGTTGTAAACTATGCTGCCCAAGGCGAAGTGAGAAACAGTTGGAAATGGCCAGAACAATGGTACGAGACCAACTGCCTCGCAGTTGTGCGTCTTGCAGAGTTGCTCAAGACCAGAAAGTATCTCAGGAAATATGTCGCCGTTTCAACTCCCGAGGTGTACGGTACTACGGGTAACAAAATAAAGGAATGCACTACTTATGCACCAAGCACTCCTTATGCTGCTTCTAAACTAGCGGGCGATCTTCATCTTCTTGCTCTACATAAACGAAATGGATTCCCCGTCGTCTTCACGAGAGCGGCAAATCTTTACGGAATCCATCAACAGCTTTATAGAATCATTCCTAGGACGATCATCTACGCGAAGTTGGGACGGAAGCTTGAACTCCATGGCAACGGGAGAGCCGAGAGGTCCTTCATTCATGCCCATGATGTCGCGGCTATGACTAAGCTGATCATAGAAAATGGGCAGGATGGTGAGACGTATCATCTAGCGCCAGATGACGGCACGAGGACGATAGCCAGCGTCGTAGAGGCAATTTGTAATTGGACGGATACCCATTACGAGAACTTGGTAGAACCAGTGGATGAGAATTTCGGACAAGACGATCGATTTAGCTTGGATAACCAAAAAGTGAAACGAGATCTTGGGTGGTCGCAACTTATCTCATTTGAGGATGGCGTTCACGAAACCATCCAGTGGATCTCGGATAATTGGGACTTTATTCGAGAACAACCGCTAGATTATCTACATAAGCATTAGGAGTTTGACATCAGTGCCGATCGACTCAAAGAGCGTAAATTCGAACGCTAATCAAAACTATTTGCTCGACCAATATCTCCGGACGGGTGCACATCCGATAAATCACAACTATCTCCAAGCGCAATTCTCTGATTATCCGGAGATCTTCAAAAAAATAGAGGAGCTCATCTTAAACGGAGACTTTACATTAGGAAAAAGTGTCGACGATTTTGAGGCAAGAATTCGAAAGCTAACGGGAAGTCGTTTTGCTCTGGGGGTTGGCAGTGGTACGGATGCTCTGTTCCTCAGTCTCAAGGCGGCGGGCGTTGGGGAAGGCGATGAGGTTATAACAACTCCGTATACGTTTTTTGCAACCGTCGGCTCAATAGTCACGGCAGGAGCAAAGCCGGTTTTCGTTGACATTTGTGAGGATTACAACATTGATACGAATCAAATTGAAAAGGCCATCAGCCAGAAGACAAAAGCAATCATGCCTGTTCACTGGTCTGGGCTTCCTTGCAAGATGGACGTAATCCTCTCTATAGCGGAAAAATATAAATTGTCAGTGATCGAGGATGCCTGCCATGCAATTTTGGCCGATTACCACGGCACACCAGCAGGGAGATTTGGGTTATCTGGATGTTTTAGCATGCACCCACTGAAAAATCTTAATGTATGGGGTGATGGTGGGTACGTGATCACGGATTCGGAAGAGATGTACAGCCAACTTGCTTTGCTAAGAAATCATGGGTTGGTCAGTAGGGATGAGTGTGCCGTCTTCGCCTACAATTCGAGACTGGATTCAATCCAAGCGATTGTTGCAAGCCATCTTCTAGATAAAATTCGCGACATCACGGACGCACGAATAGCTAATGCCGCGTCGTTCGACGAGCTTCTTCGTAGCATTCCCCAGATCACAATCCCGGCTCGGCCGAGCAACGTCCGACAAGTTCACCACATATATGTGGTCCGTGCGGAGCGGCGAGATCAACTTCAAAAACATCTAGTGGAGAAAGGCATCGATGCGAAAATTCATTATCCGATTCCGATGCATCTCCAGCCGGCGGCAAGGAGTTATGGCTACAGAGTGGGTGATTTTCCTGTCTGCGAGGCGGTGTGCGACTCGGTGCTTTCTCTTCCAGTCCATGAATACATTTCGTTTGATCAAATCTCCTGCGTTGTGGAGGAGATAAAGGCGTTCTATGCAAAGGGTTAAATTTGTTGATCTGGGCGCGCAATATCGTACTCATCGTGACGAGATCCTGGACGCAATCGATAAGGTAGGCACCGACGGGTCTTATGTGTTAGGGCGAGACGTCGACGATTTTGAAAATGACTTTGCTGCGTACTGCGGATCAAAATATGCAGTGGGTGTTGGGAATGGCTCTGATGCGCTGTTCCTTTCTCTGCTGGCACTTGGTGTTGGGGAAGGAGATGAAGTAATCACAGCGCCAAATTCTTTTGTTGCGACTGCGTGGGCGATCGCGCGGACGGGAGCCAGAATTGTCTTTGCCGACGTTGAGGTTAATATGAACATTTCGGCCAACGAGATCGCTTCGGTGGTTACTGACGCGACAAAAGCGATTGTTCCTGTACATCTCACCGGGCGTATTGCCGATATGGATTCCATCCAAGACATAGCGGACAGTCACGGTTTGTATGTGGTGGAAGATGCAGCTCAGTCGGTTGGCGCAGCGTATAGAGAGCGTCGCGCCGGAAGTTTCGGAATTTGTGCAGGCTTTAGCCTCCACCCCCTAAAAAATCTTCAAGTGTACGGTGATGGCGGTGTTATCACGACCGATGACGATTCTGTTTATGACTATTTGCTGAAGTGCAGGAACCATGGCCTAGTAAATAGGGACGAATGCGAATTTTGGGGTGTGAATTCTCGATTGGATTCGATTCATGCTGCGGTGGGTCGGATAAAGCTCAAATATTTGGATGAGCGGAATAGACACCATCGAGCGATTGCACATCGATACTCTGAGGCACTGGCTGATGTCGTAGCCGTTCCGGTAGATAAGCCATATGAGTTACCTGTTTACCATCGTTTTATGGTGCGAACCGACCGGCGTGACGAGTTACAGAACTTCCTTGAGCAACATGGAATAGAGACAAAGGTGAACTATCCAGTGCCGTTGCACCTCCAACCTGCTGCCGCGAGCCTTGGGTATGAAAGAGGAAGTTTTCCGATTGCTGAAGATCTGGCGCGCACTGTCTTAAGCTTGCCCGTTTATCCGGAATTAGAATGGCATCAAGTTGATTACGTAATTGATAGGGTCAGACAATTTTTTGCTCAGAAATAGTGGTGTCGGGCAAATTTACTCAGCTGGCGAACTGGGATGGCGCCTCGATTAGGAACCTGCTCCTTTGGGGTAGAAGACCTACTCTTGCTCCTAACTTAAAAACGACGCGAGGTTAAATTAGTGAATATTCTCGTAACAGGCGGTTGTGGGTACATTGGAACATTGTTAACCCAGGCGCTTCTCGCACAGGGCCATTGTGTCACGGTCTATGACGCCATGTGGTTTGGCAACTATCTTGATTCAGCGAGTGCATTAAGAATCGTGCAGGGGGATATACGTGAGACAGATCGTGTTCCGATGGAAGGAATCGAGGTGATTTTTCATTTGGCTAATGTGGCAAATGATCCATGTAGTGATCTCGACTCAAAGATGAATTGGGAGATCAACACACTCGCAACCATGCAGTTAGTTGAAAAGGCGATCGATCACGGAGTTAAGCAGTTCACCTTTGCGAGTTCTGGAAGTGTGTATGGAGTTAAAGAAGAGGAGCAGGTGACAGAAGCTTTATCCCTGTTGCCAATTTCTGACTATAACAAGACGAAAATGATCAGCGAGCGGGTATTGCTGAGTTATGCAGATCAAATCATAGTTCAAAGTATTCGTCCCGCGACAGTGTGTGGATATTCACCGCGAATGCGGTTAGATCTTTCTGTAAACTTACTAACAATGCAAGCCGTGACTAATGGTCGAATTACTGTATTTGGGGGAAATCAGACACGGCCCAACATTCATGTTCAGGATATGGTCCGAGTGTATCTTCACTTTTTAGAGAGGGGAAACCGTCTGCAGGGGATCTTTAACGCAGGATTCGAGAATATCTCGATCTTGGATATTGCAAAGCGCGTCACTCAATTTGTCCCAGCAGAGATTAGTATCTCCGAGTCTAATGATCCTCGTTCATACCGACTGAACTCGGATAAGTTATTGGCCACCGGATTCGAGCCAAAGTTTGGGATCGACAACGCGATTCGAGAAGTGGTAGATGCGGTAAGGTCAGGGCATTTGAAAGATGAAGACTGCTTTTACAACATTAAAACCATGATGAAGATGGAAGCGTTCGGGTAGTGACTGGTTTTTGTCGTATTGGTCTGGATTTCGATAATACAATCGTAATTTATGACCAAGTGTTCCATCGATATGCAGCCCGAAATTTTGGTATGCCACTTAGTGTGCCAGTAGATAAGTCATCGGTCAGGCAGTATTTCTGGGCATACGAAGGGGGTCGCGACCACTGGATTGAGCTGCAGGGAATCGTTTACGGCAAACATATGGAACAGGCGCAGTTGGCCGACGGTTTTCGAGATTTTCTCAACAATGCCAGGGCCCAAGATATAGAGTTCTCGATTGTTAGTCATAAAACGCGTTTCCCGGCCAGGGGCCCTTCCGTGAGTTTGCATGAAGTCGCATGGCAATGGCTCGAC
>CAZPMO010000140.1:0-12848 GCA_964587515.1 uncultured Rhodospirillaceae bacterium
TCTTTGCCGATGCGCCGCATCGCCATGCGAAGCGCGCCTAACCACGGGGCGGAATAATCTCGGTCAAATGATTCTATTTGGTCGGATCATGCTCTAGCCGCCATGCTCCGCGTGGGGTTGGCAGATCGCGCGCGAGGAATTGGACCGTATGAACTCGACAATATCCATGACCGGCTTGTCATCCTTGTACATCTCGGCCACGTCTTCAAGGCGTTCGCTCATCGTGCCCTCTTCGGCGAACAGCAACCGATAGGCCTTGCGAAGCGCGGTTACGTCGCCCCGGGAGAATCCACGGCGTTTCAGCCCAACGATATTCAGGCCGCTGAGCCTGGCCCGGTTCCCGGTGACCGACCCGTAGGGAATAACGTCGTTCTCAACGCCGGTCATGCCGCCGACCATGGCGTGGCCGCCGACGCGGCAAAACTGGTGAACCGCCGACATACCGCCCAGGATGGCGTAGTCCTCGATCTCGACGTGACCGGCCAATGTCGCGTTGTTCGCCAGGATCACGTGATTTCCGACGACGCAATCATGGGCGATGTGGCTGCCCACCATGAACAAGCAGTTGTTGCCGACCAGGGTCCGCATGCCGCCGCCTCGGGTGCCGGGGTTCATGGTCACGTATTCACGAACGATGTTGTTCGCGCCGATCAACAGTTCCGACGGCTCGCCCTGATATTTGAGATCCTGCGGCGGATTGCCGATCGAGGCGAAAGAATAGAAATGGGAATTGGGACCGATACGGGTCCGCCCGGCCACCACGACATGGGAGTGAAGCTTCACCCCTTCCGACAACTCGACGTCCGGTCCGACGACGCAGTACGGACCGATTACGACTCCGGCCGCGATATCGGCGCCATCGTCGACGATGGCTGTTGGGTGGATTTCAGGCATCGCCGTCGAGGATCATCGCCGCGAAAGTCGCCTCGGCGACCAGCGTTTCGCCGACCATAGCCTTGCCGGTGAATTTCCAGACATTTCCACGGCTCTGCTGCTTGACGACCTTGACGTGAACGGTATCGCCCGGCACCACGGGTTTGCGAAAACGCGCATTGTCGATGGACATGAAATAGACGAGTTTGCCCTCGGCATGCGCGCCCAGCGTATGAACGACCAGGATCGCCGCGGTCTGCGCCATCGCTTCGATCAGAAGTACTCCCGGCATCACCTTGTGATCCGGGAAATGACCTTCGAAATAGGGTTCGTTAACCGAGACGTTCTTAATGCCGGTGGCCCGTTCATCCGGCACCATGTCAATCATGCGATCGACCATCAGAAATGGATACCGGTGCGGGATCATTTCCATGATCCGCTCAATATCGATCTCGGTGGCCAGTTCTTGCGTCTCGACCGTGTCCATGTTCACTGACCCTTCTTCTGCGTCAGCCGCTTCAGCGCCGCCACCTGCCGAAAAAACTGTTTAACCGGCATTGCCGGGGTCCCGACAACCGAAACACCGTTCTCGACGTCTCGAATGACGCCGGCCTGAGCCCCCACTCGCGCACCACTTCCGATCGACAGGTGCCCGGCAACGCCTGCCTGGCCCGCCATGATCGCGTAATCCCCGAGCTTGGTGCTCCCGGATATTCCGACCTGGGCGACGATTATGCACCCCCGCCCCATTTGTACGTTGTGCCCGATTTGCACCAAATTATCAATCCTGCATCCATCGCCGACGATAGTGTCCGGTCCGGCGCCGCGATCAATGGTCGTATTGGCGCCAATTTCCACATCATCGCCGATAATAACGCGGCCAAGCTGCGGCATATCCACCGGCCCACCCGGTCCCAGCGCGAAACCGAACCCTTCCTCGCCGATGCGGGCGCCGGCCAGAATGCGCACATGCGATCCCATGATACAGAAGGCGATCGATACGTTGGCGCCGATGGATGCATCGTCGCCGATCACCACACCATCGTGGATTACGGTATTGGGGCCGATGATGCATCTCGCGCCAATCTCGACGCGCGCGCCAATGAAAGCGCCCGCCGCCACGGCGGTTCCGTCGCCGATCATGGCGCTGGGGTCCACATGGGCGGCGGCGGAAACACCACCCGCCGACAAACTCTCGGGATAAAAGGCCTGCGCCACCAACGCAATCGACCGATACGGATTGTCGGAAATCAAAAGCGCCATACCGGACGGCCCATCCTTAATATAATCCGCGCGGATCATGCATGCCCCGGCCTTGCTGACACGCATGGCGGACAGATAGCTGACATTATCGAGAAAGCTGATTTCTTCCGCGCCCGCGGTATCAAGCGGCGCGACATCCCGCATCACACGTTCTGGATCGGCGCCCGAATGCAACTCCGCCTCCGCGACATCGGCGAGTTGCCCAAGAGTAAACGGCCCTTTCACCGAAAAAAATCGCGGGTCGGCCATGTCCTATTTCGGCCTCGCGACGGTTACCTTGACCGAAGGCAGTTGCTTGTTGAGGCGCGCAAGCGTCTGGTCGGTGATATCGAGGCTTTTCAACGACAACAGCACCACCGACTTGGGCAAAACCAGATTGATTTTGCGTTCGGAGGCGATTTTCGCTGCAATCTTAACCAGAGCGCCGCGGACTTTTTCCATGGCGCCGCCGAATGCCTTGTCGAGTTGCCGCTTCCGCCCCTGCACCGATCGCTGCGCGGTGCGCGCGCGTTCTTCGAACTTGCGGCGTTTCTGCGCATAGGCCTCGGGTGACAATATCGCTCTCTGGCGGGCGAGATCCTGTTCAGCCTTGCGCAACTGGCTTTCCTGGTTGCGTACCTCTTTCTGGTATTTGCCGCGGATCTTGTCCGCCTGCGGACGAACGCTTTTGGCCGCCAGCGATTCTCGCAGTATCCGCTGGATATCGAGGACGGCGATGGAGGGGTTCGGCATGGCTTGCGCAAATGCCGTCGTCGCGCCGCAAATCAGCAGGACAATCAGAACGATCACGCGTCCAACTGCATTCATGATTGTGTACCGTTGGTTAGAATCTTGTGCCGAAATTGAAACGCACAGCCTTGGTTTCATCGAATGATTCCTTCAGCAGAACCCTGCTGATATCGAGGCTCATTGGACCAAATGGCGACTTCCATCCAATGCCCGTTCCGACGGCGGCGCGTAACGACCCGGTATCGGAAATCACGCCAAGTCCGCCATCGACCCCGCCCAGGCTACCCATGTCGCTGAACAGCCGCCCTTCAAAGCCAAGCTCACTGGGCAAACCGAGCGGAAAAGAGACCTGCAAGGAACTGCGATAGAACCATTTGCCGCCCACGGAGTCATTTGTCGCAACGTCGCGCGGCCCGATGCCCGCGCTTTCGAAACCGCGTAGCGTATTGCCGCCAAGATAGAACCGGTCGAGAATTCGGACATCCCGATCCAACCCCATAATATAGCCGGTCCCGGCCCCGATACTGCCGATGACGTCGGACGTAAACGGGTAATAATAAGATCCTGAGATTTCATTCTTCAGGAACCGGACATCGCCGCCCAACCCCGCGAGTTCATTCGCGAGGTTGAAGGTGAATCCTTCGGTCGGCGCGAAACGGCTGTCACGGGTATCGTAAGTCAGTGTCTGACCAATCGAGGAGGTCACCGCGGCCCCTTCCTGCTCCTTGATCGCCAGCGATGCGTCCGAGGCGATATCGGTCAACCGCTGGCGGCGCAGCGAATATTTCCAGACCTGGCGGAGCGGCTCGTTAATACGATATCCGAGCCGCAGCGCTGTTCCGAGGCTTTCCGAATCAAAGGAACTTTCACGCTGGAGATCGCGCGTGGTCCGGAACACGTCGAAACCGGCGGAAAGGTTTTTTTCCAAAAAATACGGCTCGGTGAAACTGAGATCGACCTGCTGCTGCCGTTGGCCAATGGTAAGGCCAAGGTTGAGATCCTGCCCCTTGCCGACAAGGTTGCGCTCGCGCACACGAATATCGCCCAGTACGCCGGAGGTCGATGAATATCCCGCGCCGAACGATATATCGCCGGTCGACTGCTCCTCGACCGCGACATTTATCACTGTCTGATCGGGGGTCCCGCCGGGGATATTCTTGACCTCGACCTTCTCGAAATAACCGAGATTACGAATTCGGGATCGGGACCGCCTGAGCTTCGCGGTATTGAAAGCATCGCCTTCGACCAGGCGGAATTCCCGCCGGATAACCTTATCCTGCGTGCGAACATTGCCCACGATATTGATCCGCGAGACGAAAACGCGTGGGCCTTCCTTCACGTTGAAAACAATATCGATCCGGCGCTTGTCCCGCTCCCGCGAAATCCGGGGCCGTATGTCGACGAAGGCGTAACCGAAACTGCCGGCCGCGTCGCTCAAATTGCCGACCGTATCCTCGACCGCGTCCGCGTCGTACCATTCGCCCTCGGCCACTTTCAGATGCTTTCGAAGCTCCTTCGGGTCGAGATCGCGCAAGGCGGTGTTGATTTCAACACTGCCGACGCGATAGCGCTCGCCCTCATCCACGGTGAAGGTGATGAAAAACCCTTCGCGGTCGGCGGACAGTTCCGCGACGCCGGAAACGACCCTGAAATCGGCATAGCCCGCCGCCAGGTAATAGCGCCGAAGCAGTTCGCGGTCGAACGTCAATCGATCGGGATCATAGGTATCGGTAGCGGAAAAGACCCTGTACCACGCGCTTTCCTTCGTCTGGACGACGCCGCGCAATTTCCTGTCGCTGAACTGCCGGTTGCCGATGAAACTGATCTTTCGAATTTCCGTCAGCTTTCCTTCGGTAATCTCGAACACCAGATCGACACGATTCTGCGGCTGCTGGATGACCTTCGGTTCAACCCGCGCGGCGAACCGGCCGCTGCGCCGATAAATATCGATGATCCGCTGCACATCCTGTTGAACGCGCGCGCGGGTAAACACCACGCGTGGCCGCAACCGGATTTCCGCGTCGAGGATTTCGTCCGTGATCCGTTTGTTTCCTTCGAACGCGAGACGATTGATCACCGGATTTTCGACGATCCGCACCACGACCGCATTGCCTTCGCGGCGCAGAATCACGTCCGCGAAAAGACCCGTCGCAAAAAGGCTTTTCAGCGATTTGTCCATCATCGCGGCATCGACGCGATCGCCCCGGTTAAAGGACATATAGGACCGTACGGTTTCCGCCTCGATGCGTTGCGATCCCTCGACCTGGATCGCGTCGACGGTGAATGGCGCGCCCGAATTCTGCGCCGCAACCCGCGCGCCCCCCGCCATGGTCAAGACCATGGCCAGCGCGATCACACAGGCGCTCGGGAAACAGCGCAATTTCATCTCGCGCCTCGCCATCTCAGGTCACCAGATCCACGAAAAAATCGACCACCTTCATCTGAACCAGATCGTTCCACGTCGCGAACACCATCAGAGCCAACACCATCGCTATTCCGATCCGAAAACCGTAATCCTGGGCGCGTTCACCGACCGGTCGTCCGCGGATCGCCTCGAAGGCATAGAACATCAGATGGCCGCCGTCGAGCATCGGCACCGGAAACAGGTTGATCAGCCCCAGGTTGATCGAAAGAATCGCGGTGAACATCAGCAGGCTGGCAATTCCCGTTTGCCACATATCGCCGGACATCTGAGCGATTCTGATAGGCCCGCCGAGTTCCTTGGTGGTGCGCGTGCCGGATATGATCTGCCCAAGCGCCGTGAGGATGTTGCCGGTCATCAAGGCGGTTTCCTGCGTCGCGCGCCATATGGCGGTCGCCGGATTATAGCGCCTCATGACCACGTCGCCGCCGCTCCGCGAGACACCCAGCCGACCGATGCGCGATGTGTTTCCGAACCTGTCGGTCTGCTCGACGATGCCGGCGACGGCCGAGAGCCGGATATCCCTGCCATCGCGCGTGACAACGATGTCGAGCGAGCCGCCCGGCGTCAGACGTACGATCTGGACCACTTGCTCAAAGCGTTCGATTTCGGTGCCGTTGATATTCTTGATGATGTCGCCCGACTTGATTCCGGCCGCCGCGGCGGCGCTATCGGGAAGAACCTCCGAGATATTGGCCGGCGTGTATGGTTGACCGACCACGACAAACATTCCGGCCAAGATGACGATCGCGAACAGAAAATTCGCGAACGGCCCCGCGAACACCGTCGCGGCCCGCTGCGACAGGGGCTTGTTGTAGAACGATTGCCGCCTGTCTTCGTCGCTCACCGAGGGATCATCGCCCTCCGCGGGGTCGAGCCCGACTTCGCCGAACATCTTCACATAGCCGCCGATTGGAATAAGGCTGAACTTCCAACGGGTTCCGGCGGAATCATCCCAACCGTATATCTCGGGCCCGAACCCGATGGAAAACACCTCTATCCGGACGCCGCATTTGCGCGCGACCAAATAGTGACCCATCTCGTGGACGAAAACGAGAATCGTCAGGACGACAAGGAACGGAATCACGTAGTTCCAGCTGATTTCGAGAAGTTCCATCCTGCCAATCCAAATGCCGTTCGCTACCAGGTCAGCAAGCGACGCCCATCGTTCCGCGCGCCACATCGCGCGCTTCCGCGTCGATCCGAATGACCTCGTCCAGCGAATCCAGCTCCTTGCGGGTTATACGGCCCAGTGTCTCTTCCACGGTCCGCGGAATATCGAGGAATCCGATGTGACCAGCCAAAAAACCATGGACGGCCTCCTCATTCGCCGCATTTAGAATAGTAGGCGCTGAACCACCAATTTTCAAGGCTTCACGCGCCAGACGAATGGCCGGAAACCTTCGAGAATCAGGCGATTCAAAGGTCAATTGCCCGATCTGGCATAAATCCAGCCGAGGGCTCGGCGCCGCCATGCGATCGGGCCATCCGAGCGCGTAGGAAATAGGGGTTCGCATATCCGGTGAGCCGAGCTGCGCCAGAACCGATCCATCGACGTATGACACCATACTGTGGATGATCGACTGGGCATGGACCACGATATCGATGCGATCCTCCGGCAAACCGAACAGGTGATAGGCCTCGATCAGTTCCAATCCCTTGTTCATCATTGTCGCGGAATCGACGGAAACCTTCGCGCCCATATCCCAGTTCGGATGCGCGACCGCCTGATCCGGCGTCACATGCTCCATATCCTTCAGCGAGAAGGTGCGAAATGGCCCGCCGGAGGCGGTGAGGATAATCCGTTCTATCGACTCCAGATTTTCAAAGTCAAATACCTGAAAGATCGCATTATGTTCGGAATCCACCGGCAAAAGGGTTGCGCCGTGCCTTTCGGTCTCCCGCATGACCAGGTCGCCCGCGCATACCAGACATTCCTTGTTCGCGAGGGCCACGATCGCGCCGCGCCGGATCGCGGCGAGGGTCGGCTCCAACCCGGCCGCGCCGACGATCGCCGCCATCACCCAGTTCGCCGGCCTCGCCGCCGCTTCGATCAGCGCCTCGGGACCCGCCGCGGCCTCGATAGCGGTTCCAGCCAGCGCCTTCTTCAGATCGGCATAACGGTCCGGGTTCGCGACAACCGCCAGCCGCGCGCCGAGGCGTTTGGCCTGATCGGCGAGAAGATCAATATTGCCGTTGGCGGTCAGTGCTTCCACGTCGAAACTGGCTGGATCACGCTCTATCAGATCGATCGTGTTGCAGCCGACCGACCCGGTCGACCCCAGGATCGTTACCCTTTTTCGCATGGTATCCGCTTTTTCAAGCGTCATTCCCATAACAGTCCGCTCCCCCGGGTCGAGTACAATAACAACGCCATGACAGGCGCCGACGACAACAGCCCATCAAACCTGTCGAGCACGCCGCCATGCCCGGGAATCAGATTACTCGCGTCCTTGACGCCGAACCGCCTCTTCACGAATGATATGCCAAGATCGCCGGTCTGCGCCACCACGGCGAAACAGACGCCTAAAAGCGCCACCGCGAATAGTTCCGACGCGCCACCCCATACACCCCACGCATACGCCCAGCACCCGGCGCCCAACATGCCGCCGAAGAGCCCCGCCCAGGTCTTGCCGGGGCTGATGCGGGGCGCGAGCCGCCGGCCGCCGATCTTCTTTCCCACCACGTACGCGGCCACATCCGTCGCCCAGACCGCGCCGATCAGCCATATCATATTCTTCAATCCGAATGCCGGATCGGCCCTCAACCAGATCGCGGTGACACAGGGAAGCCCGATGACCACCACTCCAGGGCCAATCCAGCGTGATGCGCCGCGTCCGGACAGGGCCGCCACCGCGTAACCGCCGCAAAGGCCCAACGCCACAACGTACAGCGCATATTCGATCCGTCCCGCCCACGCCAATATGCATGCCACGCCGACTGTCACGCTCAGAACCCACCCGCTGGCGCCGTAACGGCCTTCACAGCAAATACGTTCCCATTCCCACGTCATCGCCAGCGCGGCCACGATCATGAATGTCTCGAAATAGGGAGTCCCGAAATAGACCGCCGCCAGGGTAACCGGCCCAAATATGCCGGCCGAAAGGACCCTGAGTTTCAGCTCTTTTATTTGGCTGTCATCCACCGGTCGTGCCGAACCGGCGTTCCCGCCGATGAAACTCCTGAACCGCGTCTTCAAGGTCTTCTTTGGAAAAATCCGGCCATAAGGTACTGGTGAAAACCATCTCGGCGTAGGCCGACTGCCATAACAGAAAATTACTGATCCGCTGCTCGCCGCTCGTCCGGATCAGCAGATCCGGATCGGGAATATCCGCGGTTGTAAGGTGCCGCGACACCAGTTCCTCATCGATTGACTCGGGATCAAGCCGACCCGCCGCCACTTCACGCGCCAGCGCGCGCGCGGCGCCGGTGATCTCCTGTCGCGCCCCGTAACTCAGCGCGACTGTCAGTTGAAGTCGGGTATTCCCGTCCGTCCGCGCTTCGGCCATTTCAATCAGGCTAACGATATCGTCAGGCAGGAGAGCGCGTTCGCCGATAAACCGGATACGCACACCCTCGCTGTCGAGTTCGGCGATTTCCTTGCGCAGATAAAGTCGTAGCAGACCCATGAGGTCCGTGACCTCGTTTTTCGGCCGTTTCCAGTTCTCGAGCGAAAACCCGTACAGTGTGAGATACGAGATACCGAGATCGACCGATGCGCGTACCGCCGTTCGAACGGCCTCCGCGCCGCGCTGATGACCGGCCGCGCGCGGCAAGCTGCGCGATTTCGCCCACCTTCCATTACCATCCATGATAATCGCCACATGAACCGGCGGCGGCGGCGCCTCGGAATGCGAGAGTACTGGTTTCATTCAATCAGACCTGCATGATTTCCTTGTCTTTGGTCTCCAGCGTCTGATCGATTTCCTTGACGGTATCATCAGTCAGCGTCTGAATTATTTGCGACCAGGACCGATGGTCGTCCTTGGAAATCTCGCTGTCCTTTTCCATGCGTTTCAGCGTATCCATCCCATCCCGACGCACGTTGCGCGCCGCGACCCTGGCCTGCTCGGCATACTTATTAGCAATTTTGGTAAGCTCGACGCGGCGCTCCTCCGACAGTTCCGGGATCGGCACGCGGATCAGGTTCCCCTCGGTCTGCGGATTGAGACCCAGACCGGAATCGCGGACCGCTTTTTCGACGACCTGCACCAGCCCCATGTCCCATACCTGGACCGTCAGCATCCGCGGATCCGGAACGCCGACCGTGCCGACCTGGTCGATTGGCATCTTCGAGCCATAGGCATCCACCGACAGGTGCTCCAGCAGAGCCGTCGAGGCGCGGCCGGTTCTCAGTCCCGCGAACTCGCGCCGCAAAGCTTCCACAGCGCCTTTCATACGCCTTTCGATGTCATCGATGTCAATTTCAGCCATGGTTCCGTTCCTCCCCACTTATGATTGTGAACGTCCCCTTGCCGGCGACCACGTCGGCAAACGATCCCGGATTGTGTAACGAAAATACGAGAATCGGTATGTTATTTTCGCGTGCCAGCGCAATCGCCGAGGCGTCCATGACCCGTAAATTCTTCGAAAGCACCTCTGTATAGGACAGGTTGTCGTAGCGCTCCGCATCGGGATCCTGCTTGGGGTCGGCGGAATAGACCCCGTCGACCTGGGTTCCCTTGAGCATGGCGTCGCACCCCATTTCGATGGCGCGCAGGGCCGCAGCCGTGTCGGTGGTGAAATATGGGTTTCCGGTCCCGGCGGCGAAAATCACCACGCGGCCCTTTTCCATGTGCCGGTCGGCGCGCCGCCGAATGTAAGGCTCGCACACCGTGTCCATCGGTATCGCCGACTGCACGCGCGTCATAACGCCGACGCCTTCGAGCGCGCCCTGTAACGCGAGCGCGTTGATCACGGTGGCCAGCATGCCCATGTAATCGGCCGTGCCGCGCTCTACCCCCTGAGCGGCGGTGGAAATTCCGCGAAATATGTTGCCGCCGCCGACCACGACGCAAACCTGCACGCCGAGATCGGAGACCGATTTCACCTCACCGGCAATTCTGTTCAACGTTTCGGGATCCTGGCCATAATCCTGCTTACCCATCAGGGCTTCGCCGGACAGCTTCAGCAAAATCCTGCGATAAGGTTCTGTTTCGGCCTTCGGCTTGGTCATCGGATAGCGTCCACCTTGGCTCTAATCGAGCAAATCGACCCGCCCCGCCGCGAAAAAACTAGCTCGCAAGCGTCGCGGCAACTTCCGCGGCGAAATCCTCGTCCTTGCGCTCGATCCCCTCGCCGAGTTCAAACCGGACGAACCCGCTCACGGAAATCGGCTTGCCGATCTCGGTCGCGACGTTTTCGAGCGCTTTGCCGACCTTGGTCTCACCGTCGATCACGAACACCTGGTCAAGCAGAACGACTTCCTCGTAATACTTGCGGAGCCGGCCCTCGACCATTTTCTCTACGATTTCTTCGGGCTTGCCCGAGGCGCGCGCCTGTTCGGCCAACACCTCGCGCTCGCGATCGAGCGCGGCCGGATCGACATCGCCGACCGACACACATTGCGGGCTCGCCGCCGCGATGTGCATGGCGACCTGATGGCCGATTTCGGCGAGGCGCGCCTGATCGCCCTCGGATTCAAGGCCGACGATCACGCCGATCCGGCCAAGCCCAGGCACCACCGCGCCGTGGATATAGCTGGCAACGACACCGGCCCCGACGCCAACGGTCTCGGCCCGGCGCAGTCCCATGTTTTCGCCAATTTTCGCGACCAGTCCGGTCACCGCGTCGGTGACGGTTCCGCCGTCGGGATAAGCCGCGTTCTGTAGTCCGTCCACGTCATTTCCGGCTGTCAGCGCGACCCCGGCGATATTCCGGGCCAACGCCTGGAATTCCTCGTTACGGGCCACGAAATCGGTTTCGGAATTCACCTCGACGACCGCGCCCTGGCCGCCCTCCGTCGCGACCGCGACGAGACCCTCGGCGGCGATGCGGCCCGCCTTCTTGGCGGCCGCCGCAAGCCCCTGCTTGCGGAGCCAATCCACCGCTTCTTCCAAATCGCCACCGGTCTCGGTGAGCGCCTTCTTGCAATCCATCATGCCCGCGCCGGTCTTCTCGCGAAGATCCTTGACGAGCGCCGCCGTGATTTCGGCCATGATCTACCTCGCTAATGCTAACTTGTTAAATGGGATGACGACGTCTCCGGCGAAAGGGCGTTTCGCCCATCGCCACGGAAGTATCGGCATTCAGCCTCAGCCCTTGTCCGGCGCCGCTTCCGCGGTTTCACCGCCTTGCGCGGCTTCCACCGCGCCGGCCACCGCTTCGGCGGTTGCACCGCCGTCGGCCGCCGCGTTCTCGGCGGCTGTTTCCGCACTCGCCGCTTCGGGCAGTTCTTCCACCGGCAATTCTTCGGACTCGCCGATATCGCTGCCGGCCGCCGCGGCTTCCTGCTGCAAGCCGCCGAGGACCGCCCGCGCCATCAGGTCGCAATAGAACGCGATCGAGCGAATGGCATCGTCATTGCCGGGGATGGGGAACGAGATACCGGCCGGATCGGAGTTACTGTCGATTATGCCGATCACGGGGATATTCAGCTTGTTGGCCTCCTTGACCGCGATCGATTCCTTGTTGGTGTCGATCACGAACATGATGTCGGGGAGCCCGCCCATCTCCTTGATCCCGCCCAGCGAACGCTGAAGCTTCTCGCGTTCACGCGTCAGACCGAGCAGTTCTTTCTTGGTCAGCCCGACATCTTCTTCCTCGAGCGCTTCATCAAGCTCGCGCAGACGGCGGATCGACGCGGTAATCGTCTTCCAGTTTGTCAACGTGCCGCCCAACCAGCGGTGATTGACGAAATACTGCCCGCAACGCGTGGCCGCTTCCGCGACGTGCTCGCTCGCCTGGCGCTTGGTGCCCACGAAAAGCACCCGTCCGCCGCCCGCCGTCAATGTCTGCACCGACGAGAGCGCGGCGTGCAACATGGGCATGGTCTGCTGAAGATCGATGATATGAACGCCGTTTCGCGCGCCGAAGATGTAGGGCGCCATTTTCGGGTTCCAGCGTCTGGTATGGTGTCCAAAGTGGATGCCAGCTTCCAGGAGCTGACGCATAGTGAAGTCGGGCACGGCCATGGGTGCGTTGTCCTTTTCCGGTTAAGCCTCCGCGGGCGCTGAGTCCGGCCCCTGCCCGCGTCGCGGGTGGATTGCCGAACACCGGATCGAGATGACGCATGAAGGGTCGCCGTCCCGTATACCCGCGTGCGAAATCAGGCGGATAAATAGCCCCCTGGAGACAATTCCGCAAGGAATTTCAGCCGTTTTCCCTAGCCCGCATTTCTCACACCCGCCATGGTCTGCGCGTCGCTGTCCCGCCGACAGGGCAGGAAAGCCGCGCCGCGCGATGCGGTGCATCGGGCAAGCGGCTTAACGCACCCTGTCGGCGGGACGGCGACGCCCTTCGGGTCGCGTCCAGGCGGCCGCCCGCGGCGGGCGTGAGAAATGCGGGCTAGATGTGGAGTCTCATAAGGTTGTTCACATCGAGCCCTGACCGGCTGATGGGT
>CAZPMO010000141.1:0-12822 GCA_964587515.1 uncultured Rhodospirillaceae bacterium
GCCTCGGCGCGCGCCGCCCGGTTTGCCTCTGTCATGTTTCCAACCCCTTCGCGCCGCTGATCAGTTGTTTGCGAGACGCTCCTCGCGCCATAGCCCGAGTTTTTGTTGCGCGGGCCGGTCGGAAAAGCTGAACAGCACCGCGTTGTCGTCCGTCTCGTGCCGATGTCGCCGCCAGCCCGGCACGACGAAAACGTCGCGCGGCCCCCACTCGATCACGCTGGCCCCGATCACTGTCCTGCCATGCCCTTCCGTCACGCAATAGACGGCGCCGTCGGTTGCGCGATAGTCGGCGCCGGCGAATCCGGCGGGCAGCAATTGCAGAAACGCGGCGATCGTCGGCATCGGATAGTCGCCGCTGG
Source organism: uncultured Rhodospirillaceae bacterium (assembly GCA_964587515.1). Taxonomy (GTDB): domain Bacteria; phylum Pseudomonadota; class Alphaproteobacteria; order MPNO01; family MPNO01; genus CAZPMO01. The sequence goes on from CAZPMO010000141.1 coordinate 360, forward strand.
CCGGGTTTACATATTGCATCTTCAGCCCGTGACAGGCGTCCCATTCACCGGCCTCGGCCATGCGTTCGATGGCGTCGCGCGCGCGAGCGTAGGGATAGCGCAGCACCGGCGAAAATGAATCCTCCGGCGCGTGGCCCATGGGCAGCATGCCGGAACCGTAGCGCGCCAGCGCATCGCCGTTGGGGCGGGTCAGCGGATGGGCGGAGTCGGGATAGAATTCCCGGAATACGGTATCGAAAAATCCGACCAGCGGCGTATCGAGACCATCGAGCCAGACCACGGGCTCATCGGAATCGTTGCCGTGATCGTGCCAAGACCAGTTGCGCGTGATCACGAAATCGCCGGGGTGCAGGAACACCTTCTCGCCCTCGACCGTGGTATAGGCGCCGTCGCCTTCGATCACGAAACGTAGCGCCGTCTGGCTGTGGCGATGACAGGGCGCGATCTCGCCCGGCAGCACCAATTGCAATCCGGCATAGAGCGAGTTGGTGACGCGATTCTCGCCGGGATAGGACGGGTTCTCCAGCACGAGCACCCGGCGAAAGGCATCCTCGGCGCTGACGATCTCGCCGGCCTCGGCAATATCGGGCCGGATGTCTTCATAGCGCCACAGCGCCGGCACGGCTTGGGATGCGGGTCGGGTGATGTCGACGCCGCGCCGCGCGACCCACAGCGCCGCGAGATTGCGGTCCGCGATGCGGTCATGAAACGCCTGTTGCGCATCCACCGTTGCCATCTTCATCTCCCGGCGCGGCGAGAAACCCGTGCCTCGTCGCTTCGTCGATTGTATAAGAAAGGATCGTTGCGGGCGAGAGGCGGCGCGGCGCGAGAAAGGGAAGGATGCATCACATGTCCAGGTTACGCTTGACCTTCGCGGCCAGTGATTACGACCATATTCGGGACTTCACCGAAGGCGAGGTCGAGGCCGAGGGAATCGACCTCAACTATCTCAAGCTCACCATCGAGGAAACATTCTTCCGTTTCACCAAGTTCCGCGAATGGGATGTCTCCGAGATGTCCATGGGGAAATATATTTCCCTGAAATCCCAGGACGACGACAGCCTGACCGCGATCCCGGTATTTCCCTCGCGTGTCTTCCGCCAATCTTCGCTGTTTACGCTCGCCGACTCTCCGATCAAGGATGCGCGCGCGCTTGCCGGAAAGAAAATCGGCATCCCCGAGTGGGCGCAGACTGCTTCCATCTACACCCGCGGCTGGATGGTGCATCAGCTCGGCGTGGCGCTGCAGAACGTCGAATGGGTGCAGGCGGGCGTCAATAATCCCGGCCGCGTCGAGAAGGTCGCGCTGAAACTTCCCGAAGGCGTCAGCTACACCGCGAAGCCGGACAAATCGCTGACCGGGATGCTGCTGTCGGGCGAGATCGACGCGGTGATGTCGGCGCATCCACCAGGGCCGTTCGAGGAAGGCGGCGACGAGATCGTCCAGATCTATCCCAACTACCGCGAGATCGAGGAACAATATTACCGCGAGACCGGGATATTCCCGATCATGCATGTGATCGCGCTCCGGGGCGATACGTTCCGGGACAATCGCTGGATCGCCATGAACCTGCTGAAGGCGTTCGAGAAGGCCAAGAACAATTCCATGCATCGGGCTCTGGAGTTCACCGCGACGCGATTTCCCTTCGCCTGGTGTTTCGAGGCGGCCGGTCGCACCCGCGAACTGTTCGGCGAGGATTTCTTTCCCTACGGCATCGAGGCCAACCGCACGACGCTGGAGGCTTTCCTGCAATATGGCTTTGAACAAGGTGTGTGCCACCGCAAGGTCGCGGTCGAGGAACTGTTCCCCAAAGAGGTTCAGGCCGAATTCAAGGTCTGACGCCCATGACCAAGCCCGTCATCGTTATCAGCCGCCCCCCGACCGAGGAAGTTCGCGTCGCGTTCGACGATTATCTCGACGAGGCGGGCGAAATCCTGTTCATCGCCGATCTTGACGACAGCGGGCGCGCGGCGGCGCTGGCGAATGCTTCGGTGCTGGTGGTTCAGAACATGCGGGTGGAATTCACCGAAGAGGAACTCGCCGGTTTCGGACATATCGGTCTGGTTCAGGCGCTGACGGCGGGCATCGACCACGTGCCGTTTTCCAAGCTGCCGCCGGACCTTCCGGTGGCGGCCAACCCCGGGGTATACGCGGACGCCATGGCCGAACATGTGGTGGCCATGGCCTACGCCGCCGGTAAACGCCTGATGGTCGAACATGAAGAAATGCGGGCGGGAAATTTCAATCAGTTCAGGCTCAATCGCCGCATGGCGGGCATGACCGCCGCGATCCTTGGGTTCGGCGGGGTCGGGCGGGCGACGGCGCGGCTGTTGCGTCCGCTGGGCATGGCCGTCCACGCCGTCAACCGGTCGGGCGAGACCGATGAAGAGGTCGAGTTTATTGGTACGATGGACGATCTGGAAACCGTGCTGCGCGCGGCCGAAATCGTCGTGATCGCGTATTCGCTGACCCGGAAAACCCGTGGACTGATCGACGCGCGCGCACTTTCGTGGATGAAGGACGATGCGATCCTGATCAATGTTTCGCGCGGCGAGATCATCGACCAGACCGCGCTCTACGAACGGCTGACCGCATTTCCGGATTTCACCGCCTGTATCGATGCCTGGTGGGTGGAGCCGGTGCGCCATGGCGAATTCCGGATCGAGCATCCGTTTCTCGAACTGCCCAATGTGGTCGCCTCGCCGCACAACTCGGCGCAGACCGGGGGCGGCCTGGTCGCGCCCCTGAAGCAGGCGGCGGAAAATGTCAGCCGGTTCCTGGCCGGCGAGGCCCCCCGCTTCGTCGCGGGCGACGACGAAAAACTAAATTAGCAATTTTTATTTTTTCGGGTTTGCGAAGACATTCCGCGAATGTCTTCGCCTAAAGAATTGGTATTAAATGAAACTCTCGTTCGGGCGACCGTTTCGTGGATTAATTCTGTGGATCATTTGTGGACAATGACGAGCCTTATGCACAGAAAAATGGATACTTGCCCGCGTTTGTCATTGCGTTGTTTTCAGGCCGGCGTAATGATGAATGTGCGGTTGTTGATCTTCGGGTCGGGAACCGAAGGGTCCGGAAGCCGAGAGGTGGTTCGGTTCCGAGGTAAGGCGGCTCTCGGGTCGCCGGACCGAAGGATCGGGCGCCACGAAGCGGAAGGAACCGGGGCCAGGACACCACGTCGTGGTTCGGTCCCTAGGCGAGGCGGCTTTCGGGTCGTCGGACCGACGGATCGGGCGGCGCGCGGGGAAGGGGCCCTGGGCCAGGAAGCCGCGGGGCGGAGCGGTTCGGAGAGAAGGTGGCTTTCGGGTTGCCGGACCAACGGATCGGGAGGCGTCGGAGTGGATTGGCCGAGGAGACGTCAGGAGCGCTTTTCGGAGCGCGTTGCAAGGACCCCGCGTCCAAGCGCCTGGCGTCTCTTTTTTTGTGCATATTTTTCCAAAAGGAAAGGCCCGACGGAACTTGCGTCCCATCGGGCCTTGTTGCCAGAATAGTAATCGGACCCGCGTCCATGCACTTGGCAGGCCATTTAGGTAGCAGGCGCGGGTGGAATCGGTCAACAAAATTTTGTGGCCGGCAATGTTGAACACACCAGATATGGGGGATAGATGACGAAACCTTGCCCGGGACCACACGCCCCGACACCGCCGTCGCTGCGTCTGCCGTCCGGCGCCTGCGATACCCATCTCCACGTTCTCGGCCCCTATGACCGCTATCCCATGTCCGAGAAGCGCGGCTATACCGCGCCCGAGGCGCCGGTTTCCAAGATCGTCGAATTCCTCGACGCCATGGGTCTGGAGCGCGTGGTGCTGGCGCATGTCACGGCGCACGGCTTCGATATGTCGGTAACCCTTGATGCGATCGCCGCCCTGGATGGTCGTGCGCGCGGCGTCGCCATGGTGGCCGACGATATCACCGACGCGGAGCTTGACCGCTACGACACCGGCGGCGTGCGCGGGGTACGGTTGACGCCACTGTTCGGTGACGCCGTGACCTGGCAGGCGGTCGAGGAAATTTGCCGGCGTATCGAACGGCTCGGCTGGCATCTGGTCTATGCGCCGCCGTCGCGCGAAGCCTGGGAACAGGCCGCGCCGCGGCTCGGCGACCTGCCCGTCGAGGTGGTGGTCGATCATATGGCGTGGCGCGGCTGGTCGGTGGACGATCCGGCCGGGATCGATCAGCCGGGTTTCCGGTCCGTGATCGATGCGCTGGCCGGCGGCCGGGTGTGGCTGAAACTCGCCGCGCCACATCGTTTTTGTCCGGGCGATGCGCCCTGGTCGGCGCTCACGCCCTACGCCCGCGCCATGGTAGAGGCGCGCGCCGACCGGCTGATCTGGGGCAGCGACTGGCCTCACGTCAGGGTCTGGGACCACCCCATGCCGCACGATTCCGATCTGGTCGACTGGATCGGCGAATGGGCGACCGACGAAGCCACCCGACAAACGGTCCTGGTCGACAACCCGGCGCGGCTATACGGGTTTTAGTCGTCGTAGCTCAGGGTCGGTCTCCAGTCGCCTCTTCCTTCGGGCAGGAAATCGAGCATGGGCCAGACCGGGGTCACCATATCGAGCCCGCGATTGTCACCGTCGGCCATCAACATGCTGTTGGTGACGAACCGGCGGATGGCGCCGTCGGCGGCGCGGGTGAAAACGCTGAGGCCCGGAATCTGGCGGCCGCCTTCGATCTCCATGCCGAAATCCTGGTTGAAGCTGCTGTCGCGGCTCGACAACAGGCGCAGGTTCGACCAGCCGCGTCCGCGCGCGAATTCGCGCAACGGCGTGATATCGGCTTTGGCGACCAGCACCAATGCCGCGTTCTGGAGGATATGCGGCGCGGCCGCGTTATAGCCGTCGGCCCACATGGTGCACATGGGGCGGGGTCTTCTTCGCCGCCCGAGAACATGAAATGGATCACGATCAGGTTGGGTTTGCCGTTCTCGAAAAGGGTCGAGAGCGGCGTAACCTTGATGGGCTGGTTCGCTTCGATGTCGGCCGGGCCTTCCCGGAACACGTAATCGCCCACCAGCTTCGGCCCGTCGGGCAGGCCCCGGCGCAGCGCCGCGACCCGTTCGCACTGATCCTTCGGCGCTATTTCGGCAACGCGCAACTCCTCAAGATACGCCATATAGGCTTCGCTCGGCGGTTCCATCGTATTGGTGTCCATGGCCGGTGCTCCTTCCGGTTCAGGCGAGACCGAAGAGTTTCCTGGCGGTGCCGCCGAGAATGTTACGCCGTGTTTCGTCGTCGAGGAAGTCGAGATCCCAGATTGCCGACGGGGTGTCGAAATGCCATTGGGGATAGCCCGACGCCCACATCAGGGAATTTTTCGCATCGATCCGGCGGAAGATGTATTCGAGGTCCTCGGCGTCGCCGGTCGATTCCAGCGGGTGCGAGGTGAAATACATCTCGCGAATGTAATCGCTGGGCGGGCGCTTCAGCGCGGGCGCTTCCGATGACCGCATGGCGTACCCGGAATCCAGGCGTTGCATCAGATAAGGCAGCCAGGCGAGCCCGGCCTCCATCCACACCACATCAAGGCCGGGGAATCGTTCCGGCAGACCGTTGACGATCCAGTTGGCCAGGTGGGTGATGTTGAAATGGGGCGTGTTCACCGCATTCACCGCCAGGAACCGGTTGGACTGGCTGGCGGGACGCTCGAGCCAGTCATGCCCCGTGTGGAAAGCCAGTTTCCGGCCGCGTTCCTCGAGCATCGCGTAGGTCCGCATATAGGCGTTGTCGTGCACCGACCGATAGCGCGTCGCGGTGACGATGAAGCCCGCCGCGCCGTCGATGTCGCCGAATTCCTCGACCGTGGCCGCGCAGCCTTCGGGGACGTTGAAGGGCAGATAGAAGAACGGGCGGAAGCGCGGATCGACTCCGATGATGCGTTCGGCAAGCCAGCGGTTATAGGCGCCGGCGAGGTTGAGTTCGACCTCGGGTTGGGGGTGGAGCCCGACGAATTGCAGCATGGTCGGCACCGCCAGCGCCACATCGGCGGCCATGGCGTCCATGTAGTGCGCGGTGGCGGCGATGTCGGGGGGCCGGTTGCCGTCGACAAACGATGGCGCGTCGCGCAACAGCCGTCCGGCGGTATCGGTGGTTCCCAGCGAGGCGGGCACCATCGACGGGCGGCCGGGACGCGGGTTGCGGCCGTAATTCCGCATCACCTTGTCCGGCATGTATTCGATGATTTCGGCCCAGCTATCGGCCTCGAAATGATGCGCGTCGGCGTCGACGATGAACACGTCGCCGAGGCCGCGCTCCTCGGCCTGGCGCGTCGCGTTGGCGAGGAGTTCGCGGGCGGGGGAGGTCAAGCCGGTGTCCGCGCTCTATTCGAAAAAGGCACCGTCGCGAAACTTCACGGGAACCGTCTTGTTCTCCTTGGAGTCGCCGGCCATGTAGGTTCCGGTCCGGCTGGTGCGGTTCTCCTTGCCCTGCTTGTCGCCGTTGGGCGTGCCGATGCGCAGCAGCACCAGCGGCTCGTCCGATGTCGCGACAAAGGAATAGAGCGCTCCCCGGGGCAGCATGATTCCTTCGTGCGGGCCGAGATGGGCAAGCTCGCCGTCGGCGCCGTGGAAGCGGGCCGAGCCCTGCAGCACGATGAAGCTGTGGTCCTCGCCGGGGTGCGCGTGCAGCTCGTTCTCGCCGCCCGACGCGTAGACCTTCACCCGCAGCGTGAGATCCTCGGTACAGGCCAACGGCGTATCCGTGCGCCCCTGTTCCAGCAACTGGGCGGTGAGTTTGAAGGCCGACGGGGATTTGTTCTCCGCGAGATCCCGTTGACGGTCATAAAGCGCCTTCATCGAAAGCATCGGCTCCATCACTTGTGCTTCGAGCGGCATTTCGGGGTCTCCTTGTCCTGTTCCACGGCGAGCGAAGTCTAAGGTTTGGCGGCCCACGCAACAAGTATCCAGCTCAGAAGGCGAGGTCGGCGGTGAGCGGGTAATGGTCGGACCCGATATGTCGTCCCACGCGTTCGTCGAGGACCTGGATTTCCGGTCCTACCAGGATGTAATCGATGGGCAATCCGAAAGGCGCGAGGTCCGAAAACCAGGTTGACCGCACGCCGAGCCCCTCGGTGGCGTCGCGAAGACCGGTGCGGGTTAGAAGACGGACGAAAAAGGGCGTCCACGGCGTCAGGTTGAAATCGCCGAGAATAGCGAGGCGGGGATTGCCGAGACGTTCGGCGTAAGTCGTGAGATCCTCGATTTCGGTCCGCCGCGCCCGCGCCATGCGCGGGTTCAGCGGCGGGGTGAAATGAACGCCGATGATCTCGATGCAGGTTTTATCGCGGCACAGACCGGCCCGCAGCGCGGGCGTTCTTTGCGGGCCGAGCGGAATGGCCTGTCCGCGGCGAAGCGGAACCCGGCTGAGCAGCGCGATCGACGCGGAATTCTCGGTCAGACGAAAGAGGCGGTGAGGGTAGGTGGCGAGCGTCTGTCGCAGACCCTTTATCCAGTGCGGTGTCGCCTCGACCAGCAGGACCGCATCGGGGTTCTCCGCCGCGATCGCCGCCGCGACCAGATCGTAACGCCGATTATGCAAATGGACGTTGATGGTCATCAGCCGCAGCTTTTCGGAATTCGTCGCGGCCTCGGCGTTCGGCTGAGCAGTATAGTACGAAGCGACCGGGATGAGATTTGCCGTCCAGAACCACCCGGCGAGCAGGATGAACCAGATGCGTCGTTGTAACGCGAAGTAGATCAGGCAAAAGCTCAGCGCGATGACTATCTGGACCGCGAAATTCGCGAGAATTTTGAAAATCCAATAGCTGGACGCCAGCCAGCCCAGGACGGTGGCGGCGGCGGACAGGATCAAGATCAGTAAAAAAGCCGGAGGGAGCAGGTGCGCGGTCATGACCCCGTGTCGATAAGTTTGCTGCGCACGATCTTGCCGACCACGTTTTTGGGCAGCGCGTCGACGAACCTGATTTCCTCCGGCCGCTTATAGGGGGCCAGGCGGACCGCGAGTTCAGCGAGAATTTCAGCCTCCAGGTCCTCGTTCCCGTCTCTCCCGGACCCCGCGACGACAAAGGCCACGATCCGGTTGCCGACTCTGTCGTCGGGCGTCCCCGTGACGGCGGCTTCCGCGACATCCGTATGTCGCATCACCGCATCCTCGACCTCCTGGGGCGAAACGAACATGCCGCGGCTCTTGAACAAATCGTCCTGACGGCCAAGGAACCAGTAATAGCCGTCGGCGTCGCGGCGCATCACATCGCCGGTGTCGTACCACTCGCCGCGATGGGCCTGGTTCCATTTCTCGCGTTGACCAAAATAATCGATGAACAGACCGGGATCGGAGCGATGGACCATTACGCGGCCCGGCTCATCGACGGCGACCTCTTCGAGATGTTCGTCGCGTAGCGACAGCTTGACGCCCGGCAGCAGCTTGCCGGACGAGCCGCGCTTGATGTCGAAGAGCAGACTGTTGCCGATCACGACTTCCAGCTCGGAGATACCGTACATGTCATATAACGGCTTGCCAAAGCGCGCCTCCCAACGGTCAATGACCGCCGCCGCCAGAGCTTCGCCGCCGCTGACCCACATCGCGACAGACGACAAATCGTGTTCGCCATTCGGGTCGGTCGCCGATAACGCGCCTCGGTAGAAAGTGGGCACCGACATGAATTTGGTCACGCGGTTCCTGGCGATGGCCGCAAGGACATCGTCGGGCGCCGGCCGGCGCGCATAGAGCGCGCAGCACGCCCCCGCCGACAATGGCGCCATAAGGCAATGCCCGAAGGTCGCCATGAAACTGAACTCGCCCGGGGTCATTACGATATCGTCCGGATCGTACTGCATCTGCAAGCGGATGATCTCTCCGACCGAGACGATCCAGCGATGGGCGTGCAGAACACCCTTTGGTTTGCCCGTCGTGCCCGACGAATAAAGCAGCAGAGCCGGCTCCATGGCGTCGGTCTCAACGGTCGCCGGCGACGCGTCGGCCATGCCTTGGGCGTTGGCATAGGTAACTTCGCCGTCGGCCTGGGCTTCACCCGTGATCACGACCAGGGTATCCAATCGCGACTGCGCCCTGAACCGCCGCAACGGCTGGGCGAAATCCTCCAAGGCGACGGCAACGCGGGTGCCGCTATTGGCCAGGATATAGTCGAGCTCGTCCTCGGTCAGCAATGTGCTGGTCAGCACCGGAACCGCGCCGATCTTGAATGCGGCCAGCAGCGCCGCGACGAACTCGGGCGCGTTGCGGCAGCGAAACAGGATGCGATCGCCGCGCGCGACGCCCAGCGCCAGATATCCGCCGGCGATGCGCCCGACCTCGTCGGCCAGTTCGCCGTAGCTCCATGCGCCGGACTCGAAACGCAACGCGACCCGGTCCGCGAAACCGTTCGCGATCTGACGGTCGAGCGCGATAGCGCACATGTTGGTATAAGGCGCGTACTCCCGATAACCGGGTTCCACGGTCCAGCCGCTCATGCCGTCAGACCCCTGGCCTCTCATCGTGCATGGCGTTTGAAGCGGGGAGCGGCCGAGGATCCGCAGCCGGTTTCATTTTCGGGGCGCGCCCCAGCGCGGCGCGCGGCGTTCCAGCAGCGCGGTGATGCCCTCTGCCGCGTCGTCGCCGCGAATGATTTCCAGCACGCGATCAAGTTCGTGTGCGCTCCGCTCCGGGCTGCGATTGTCGTCGTTGTACATTTTGATCAGCTCCTTGGCGTAGCGGACGCCAAGCTGCGGCAAGACGGCGATGCTTCCGGCAAAGTCCAGGGTCTCTTCCATCAGCTTGTCGGCCGGCACCACGCGGTTGACCAGGCCGATGCGCCGCGCCTCCTCGGCGCCGACGAAGCGCCCGGTCAAAATCAACTCGTAGGCGAGCGTCAACCCGACCAGTTTTGGCAGGTTGCGCGGACAGCTCCATTCGCTGACGAAGCCGGCCGGCACCGCGATTTCCGACAGCCGAATCCGGTCGCTCACGATACGCATGTCGCAACCGATCGCCATTTCGAACCCGGCGCCCACGGCGGCGCCGTCGATGGCGGCGATGACCGGTTGCGGCAGCTCCTCCATTTTACGAAACGCGCGCTGAGCGATGAAATGGAACTGATCGTTTAATGTCCAGCGCGCGATGTCGCCGAACTCGCCGAGGATGCCGAGATCGTCCTCCGGACGTTCCAGCGGCAGTGTTTCTTCCTTGAGGTCGCCGCCCGAACAAAATGTTCCGCCGGCGCCGGTAATGACCACCACACGCACCGACGAATGACGAATCTCGTCGAACACGTTGTCGAGCTCGAGCGCCATGCGCGGACCCAGCGCGTTGTGCCGCTCCGGCCGATCAAGCGTCAACACCCCGATCGCGCCGTCGCCTGGCTGCTGGGGCGAGGACACTATTTCCCAACGAATGAACTTGTATTTCACTGCCTACCGGACTCGTTGTTCTGCCGCAAACCGCCATAAAAGATCCCCGTCCGTTGCTGGGGATCGTGTGACGGATCGGTCTTCGACCGTAGCATATACTCCGCGCCAGTGAAATTGTCGCAACCGACCATCGGCGACGGACGAATAATATCAATGACCGCTGGTATCGGTCAGCGGCTGATACGTTTCCAGGTCTTCCAGCGCCTTCAGGGACAGCATTCGCGTGGTCTTGTGATCGGCGGCCAACCGGAGTCCGGCGTGCCGTTGTCCGTGCGGCGACACAGGCCGGATGATCCGGACGACTTCCCACGTCCGGTGCGGCGGTACTAATTCCCTGAGACGCAACCCCACATCGATCGTCATGGCACATCTCCCCGGAGGTTGACGAGAAAAGCGCCAAGGCGCCGCGCGTCCCCGCGCGCGACGTTTGAAGTGTAGGCCTCGATCGTCGAAATCTCAAGCAGGCCTCAGAGGGTCGGCGCATGTGTCGGCGGCCGGCTGGTAAAATAGGTCGATCTCGCTAATCGCGGCGCGCCAGTCCTCGATATTTTGCTCGTCGTCCATATCGAAGGCGTCGAAGCCGCAGCGCCGCATGAACAGGAGCTGGTCGCGGAGTACATTTCCAACCGCACACAGTTCGCCCCGGTAACCGTAGCGTTCGCGCAGGATGCGGGCGGCGGAATAAGCCCGCCCATCAGTGAACTTGGAAAACTCCAGGGCGATCAGCCCGAAACGCGCGAGATCGTCGGCGATTTCTTCGGGCGACTCGTCGCTGGCCAGACGGATGCCGATCGGGGCATTGCGACCGGTCAACCGCGCGTGATCACCGCGCCAGCGGTCGAGCGATATCAGGGCGGGCTGATTGGAAGGTAGTGCCGCCCCGTTTTCGACCGCGATCCAGGGGTCGGTGATTTCCCGCCCGTTCTTAATCAGTGGCATAGAGCTTCTCCCTGAAAGGGGTATCGCCGATCCGCGCGTAGGTTTCGACGAAATCTTCCCCGTCCGCGCGATGATCGAGATAGACCGCGATGACCGACTCCACGGCGTCGACGATCTCGTCTTCGGCGAAGGCGGGGCCGATGATCCCGCCGATGGCGGCGTCCTCGTCGGCGCGGCCGCCCAGCGTGACCTGATAGAATTCCCGGCCTTTCTTGTCGACGCCGAGAATGCCGATATTGGCCACGTGATGATGGCCGCAGGCGTTGATGCAGCCCGAGACGTTGACCGTGAGTTCGCCGATATCATGCTGACGGCGCATGTCGGCGAAGCGATCCGAGATGCCGCGCGCCACTGGGATCGAGCGCGCATTGGCCAGGTTGCAGTAATCGAGGCTGGGGCAGGCGATGATGTCCGAGACCAGCCCGACATTGGGCGTCGCGAGATCGTGGTCGCCGAGCGCCCGCCACAGGGCCGGCAGATCTGCCTGCCGGACATGCGCGAATACCAAATTCTGTTCATGGGCGACGCGGATCTCGCCGAAACTGTATTGATCGGCGAGCAAGGCGAGCGCCTCCATCTGTCCGGCGGTGACGTCGCCCGGCACGCCGCCGACCGGCTTCAGCGAGATGTTCACGATGGCGTAACCCGGGACCTTGTGGGCGACCACGCAGCGCCGCGCCCAGAGCACGAAATCCGGATCCTCGGGGTGCGCATCGCTGGCGTCTTCCAGCCTCTCGTAGGGCGGCGGCGCGAAGTGTGCCCGGATTCTTTCGATTTCGTGGTCCGGCAGTAGCAGCGCGCCCTCGCGAATGCGTTCCCACTCCTCTTCGACCATGTCGCGGAAGAGTTCCATGCCGGTCTCGCCGACCAGGATCTTGATGCGCGCCTTGTATATATTATCGCGCCGCCCGAGCTGGTTATAGACCCGCAGGATGGCCTCCAGGTAGCTCAGCAGATGGCGGATGGGCAGAAAAGGGCGGATGGTCTCGGCGATCATCGGCGTGCGTCCCTGGCCGCCGCCCACAAATACCTCGAAACCCGGCGCGCCGGTCGCATCGCGCCGCATGGTCAGCCCGATATCGTGGGTCTTCACGGCCGCGCGGTCGCGCGCCGCGCCGGTCACCGCGATCTTGGACTTGCGCGGCAGGAACG
>CAZPMO010000142.1:0-3315 GCA_964587515.1 uncultured Rhodospirillaceae bacterium
CGTACATCTTCTGCTCGATCGATCCCGGCTTAAGCAGGTCGCGCAGATGCGGCACGCCCTTCATCAGGGGATCGCGGGGCCCGGTGGCGATTATCGGGATGACTTTTTTCTTGGGAAGCCATGACGGACGAACGCCGGTGAACCCGGACCGGAAGTTCCAGCGGCCCTGGGTTTCCTTGCGTTCGACGGCGAGGTTGAGCGCGCCGCCGCCCTTATAGCCGTAAATCAGCTTCATCTTGGTGCCAAGCAGTTCGTTGATCATCCTGGGAATCACCGACCCGCCCGAGGAAAACCCGGTGGTGGCGATGGTGACCTGCTTGTCCTTGATCTGCTGCAGCGTGGTGATGCCGGTCGTGTGCCACATCCAGATCGCCGAGGAACGCGCCGCCACCGAACCCAGCCAGTTGAATTCGCGGGCGTTGAACTTCACCTTGCGGACCAGCGGGGTGGTGATGGCGCCGGGCGCGATCATCGCGATCACGGTGCCGTTCTTGGGCGCGACCTTCGACATATAGGCGGCCGATTTTGCGCCGCCGCCGCCGGGCCGGTTCTGGATCACCGTCGTCGGGTTGCCCGGGATATGCCGGCCGATGTTGCGTTCGACGATCTGGCAATAGACGTGATAGGTGCCGCCCGATCCAGACGGGACCTGAACGGTGATGGTCCTGCCGGCGAAATACGGCGCCGACGATAACGGCGCGGCGAATGCCGCAACGGCGCCCAACGCCGAAGCGACGGCCACTAGTTTAAGTGAATTGGATGTCATGCTGTCCTCCCGGTGACTTGTTATTCGAATTGCGCTCGAACGGAGCTCGTTCATTTGACGCTATTCGGGGCGTGATTGAAACCAATATTTCCGGGTTCAGCCGGGTGGCGGTACGCGCTGCCAAAACGGTTCGATGATGACGGTCTCGAACAGGTCGCCTTTCGTGTAAGGATCGTCGCGGTGGAATGCCTCGGCGGTTTCCCGGTCGGGCGCATCCAGGATCAGCACATTGCCGATAACGTCGCGTATGCCGACTTCTCCGCTGGTATCGGTGCCTTCGGTCACCATCCCGCCGCCGAACACGATCATCGGCAGGAAGGGTTCCTGATAGCGCGCATGTTCCGGTTGCAGGCGCGCGCGCAGCGCGGCCTTGCCCGGCCGGTCTCGGCGCAGGACGGCATACAGCATCGTGGTGTCTCCTAAACGGGCCGGTCACCGGCGGCGGTGGTGCGGTGCATCAGGCGCGGCATGGTGTCGTCGTAATCGCGCACCGCGTAATGCAGGGCGCAACGATTGTCCCACATCAACACGTCGCCTGCGCGCCAGCGGTGGCGGTAGACATTCTCCGGTACGGTGGCGCGCCGGCACAGCATGTCGATCAGCGGCCGGCTTTCCTCGATCGTCATGTCGGCAAAGCGTTCGGTAAAATAGTCATTTATAAATAATGACTTACGACCAGTATCGGGGTGCGTGCGAACGACCGGATGGGCGGTGGGCTCGGGGACATCGGTGATCGGCCTTCCGTCGTTGCCGCCTTCGTTGTTGCGGCGCGCCAGCGGCGCGGCGCTGTGCAGCGCGACCAGCCCGTCGAGCATGCCGCGCAGGCCGGGTGAAAGATCGTCGTAGGCCGCATACATATTGCAGAATATGGTGTCGCCGCGGCCTTCCAGCGCGGTGATCGCGCGCAGCACGGAACCCAGCGGCGGGCGTTCGGCGAACGAGATATCCGAATGCCAGAAATCATTGCGCGCGCCCGGCTGACCGGGACGGTTCTCCAGCACCAGAATTTCAGGGTGGCCGTCGACGCCTCGGCGCGACGCCAGCGGGTGCGCCTCGACCGGGCCGAACCGCGCGGTAAACGCAACCTGTTGCGCCGGCGTCAGGTCCTGGTCGCGGAAAAGCAATACGATGTGGTCGAGGAACGCCTGACGCAGCGCCGCGAATGCGCTGTTCGAAAGCGGCGCCGACAGATCGACGCCCTCGACCTCGACCCCCAGCGCACCGGAAAGAGGGTTCAGCGTGAAGGTCTCGTGACCGGCCATGATAAACCCTCCCGTAATTCGGCCCCAGTCTATCCCCGGCGCGCCGCGAGTTGAACTGCCGATGACAAGGCCGTGACCCGGGTCCGTTAGGCCTTGAAGTCGTACGACGTTCGGCTAGTATCGCTAATCAACCCACAAGGGGTTCAATAATTGGGAAACAACGCCGTTGGGTTTGATGCCCCGGCGTTCGCAGAGGAGGACGAAAGACATGCTCACTACCAGATTGATTCTTCCGGCCGTCGGCGCCATCGCGGCGCTCGCCATCGCCGGATCGGCGCAGGCCAAGGTCGAGGGCGACACCATCACCCTTGGTTCCGCGATCTCGTTCAGCGGCAAATACTCGACCAACGGCATTCACGCCTCGAACGGCTATAATCTCGCGGTGAAGATGATCAACGCCCAGGGCGGCGTGAAAGTCGGCGGCAAGAGCTACAAGCTGGCGATCAAATATTACGACGACGAGTCCACGCCGCTGCGCACCGCGCAGCTCGGCGAACGGCTGATCAAGCAGGATGGCATCAAGTTCTTCCTCGGCCCATATTCGTCGGCCACCACCAAGGCCATGGCGCCGATCACCGAGAAATACAAGATCCCCATGGTCGAGGCCGAGGGCGCGGCGCGCTCGCTGTTCAGCCAGGGCTATCGCTATCTGTTCGCGGTGCTGTCGACGTCCGAACAATATCTCGCGCCGGTGATCGACGTCGCCGCCGCCATCGCCAAGAAGGCAGGTAAGAAACCCTCCGGCCTGAAGGTCGCGATGGTGTTCGAGAACGATCCGTTCTCGCTGGACGTGCGCGCCGGCGTGATGGACGCGGTCAGCAAATACGGCATGAAGATCGTCCTCGACGACAAGATGCCGCGCGATCTCAGCGACATTTCCGCGACGCTGACCAAGGTCCGGGCGCTCAGGCCCGACGTGCTGGTGGCCTCCGGTCACTCCAAGGGCGCGGCGACGGCGGCGCGGCAGATCAAGGAAATGAAAATCAACGTGCCCATGATCGCCATGACCCATTGCGAGGCCGCCAAGGTCATCAAGAAGTTCGGCGCCTCGACGAACGGCTTCCTGTGCCCGACCCAGTGGGGCGAGACCTTGTCCTACAAGGGCAATGTCTTCGGCACCGCGATGGAGTACAATAACCTCTTCAAGAAAACCTACGACGGCTATAAAAATGTGCCCTATCAGGCGGCCCAGGCTTCGGCCGCCGTCATGGTGTGGAAGGACGCGCTCGAGCGCGCCAATTCCTTCGATATCGAAAAGGTCCGCAATGCGCTGGCGGCAACCAACAT
>CAZPMO010000142.1:3325-12779 GCA_964587515.1 uncultured Rhodospirillaceae bacterium
CGTTCTACGGCAACATCAAATTCTCCAAGGCCGGCAACAACATCGCCAAACCGATGGTGCTCCGCCAGATCCAGGGCGGCAAACTCAAGATCGTCGCCCCCCTTAAGTGGGCGTCCGATCCGGTGCAGCACCCGCGCAAGGTGGGCATGTAGATCCACGGTTCGGAGAGCAATAACGCGTAGATCAAAGCAATCCCGTCCCCGCCGTCCGGCGGGGGCGGGTTTTTTTTAACGACGCGCTAACGGAGTATTCCGGGATGAGTAATATCGCCTTGCTGGTCGATGCGCCGGTTCTGAACATCCAGCTTCTGATGGACGGGCTTCTGATCGGATCGATTTTCGCGCTGGCGGCCTATGGGCTGGCGCTGGTCTGGGGCGTGATGAACGTCAAAAACCTGGCCCAGGGCGATTTGGTGATCACCGGCGGTTATATCGCATGGTACCTGTCGACGCTCGGCGTCCATCCCATCGTTGGGTTGCCGGTCGCCATCGTGCTGATGTTCATTTTTGGCTGGGTTCTTTATTTCCTGATTATCCGCTACGTAATCGAACGCGACCTGTTCACCTCGCTGCTGGCGACGTTCGGCCTCGCGCTGGTCATTCAGCAGATCCTGAACCTGATGTTCGGACCCGAGGTGCAAACCGCGGAATCGGGGTTTGAAATCCGCTCGGCGTTTGACGGCATGGTGACCGTCGCCGACATCAAATTCATCGCCCTTTGCCTCGCCGCGGTACTTGCCGGCATCGTGGTGATGTTCATGCGGCACAGCCGCATGGGGCAGGCGATCCGGGCGACCGCCCAGGACCCGCGCGCCGCCAAGGTAATGGGAATCGACACCGAACGCGTCTATGCCTTCACCTTCGCCCTGAACGCCGCGATCTGCGGCGCGGCGGGCGCGCTGATCTCGATGATCTGGGTGATCCAGCCGTTCTTCGGCATCAGCCATTCGATCCGCGCGTTCGTGATCGTGACGGCGGCCGGGCTCGGCAATCTGCCCGGCGTGATCATGGCCGGGTTCGGGCTCGGCATGGCCGAGCAATATGCGGGCTTCGTGCTGGGCGCCGAGTTGCAGCAGTTCACGGTCGTCGGGCTTCTGATCGCGGTGCTGGTGGTGCGTCAGATCCAGCAGGGCCGGCAGCGTCAGGCGGTGCAATGACCCTCAAGCGTAATCAACTCATCCTGTATGGCGTGATCCTGGTTCTCGGGCTCATCGGGCCGCTGGTATTTCCCAACTACACGCTCCAGCTCGCCGTCCTTTGGGTGATGATCCTGTTCGCCATGACATGGGACGTGATGGGCGGGCAGATGGGCTACAACTCGCTCGGCAACATCTTCTTCTTCGGCGCCGGCATGTACACCTCGGCGATCGTCCAGATCGGGCTTTATTACGATGTGGCGAAGTACACCGCGGCCTATGGCGAGATCAAGGTCTCATTCACTCCCGATCAGTACTTCATCGGATTGTTCGCGGGCATGATCGCGGCGGCGGTGGTTTGCGCCCTGCTCGCGGTGGTGCTGGGCTGGATCGTGTTCGGACTGCGTGGGCCCTATTTCGCGATCGGCACGCTGGGCGTCGCGCTGGGGGCGGGCGAGTTGATCTCGGCGTGGGAATTCGTCGGCGCCGGCGGCGGCGTCTCCATGCCGGTCTATCCGGGAGAGCCCGACGACCGGTCCTATTTCTTCTATCTGCTGTGTTTTGTTCTGGCGGTGATCACCTTCGCGGTGCTCAAGCGGGTCTATCAGGGACGGTTCGGACTTGCCGTCAACGCGATCCGCGACGACGAGGAAAAAGCCGAGGCGATGGGCCTGCACACCAAGCGCTACAAGACCATCGGCTGGTCGCTCTCGGCGTTCTTCCTGGGCGTCTCGGGGGCGATCTTCGGCAACATGATCGGCTTCATCGAGCCGCTCGAAGTAGCGTTTCCCACCGTCACCTTCGGCATCTTCATGGTGGTGATGTCGCTGCTCGGCGGCAAGGGAACGCTGTGGGGGCCGATCATCGGCGCGACGCTTTTCCATGCGTTCAAGGAACTCACCTGGACGTACATGCTGGGCTGGCAGTGGGTGCTGTTGGGCGCTGGGATCGTCATCCTGGTGGTGTTCTTCCAGCAGGGCATCATGGGCTGGATGCAGGAAAAATGGCCGGAGAAATTCGGCATCATCGTCGACGAGGAGGCGGCCGCGGCCGAGCTTGATCTTAACAAAGCGCCGGAGTCGACCCGATGAGCGCGCTGATCGAGGTCGAGGGCGTCTCCAAGGCGTTCGGCGGCATTGTCGCCAACGACGACATCTCCATGGAAGTGCCCGAAGGGCGCATCACCGGTCTGATCGGGCCCAACGGTTCCGGCAAGACGACCCTGTTCAACTCCATCGTCGGCTATCATCCGGTCGACGCCGGGTCGATCCGGTTCGAAGGCCGCGAAATCTCGAAACTTATGGTGCAGCAGATCGCGCGGCTGGGGCTTTTGCGCACATTCCAGCAGACCCGCATCTTCAGCGGGCTCAACTGCGTCGACAACATGCTGATTTCCGAACCTCACCGCAACGCGACCTATGGCGGCATCCTTCAGAAATATCCGCCCGAGGCGACCGAAAAGGCGGAACGCCTGCTCGAATTCGTCGGGCTCTATCAGAAACGACGGCTGATCTCGGGCGATCTTTCGTTCGGCCAACAGAAATTGTTGGAATTCGCGATGGCGTTGATGAACGAGCCCAAGGTGCTGCTGCTCGACGAGCCCACGGCGGGAATCAATCCGACGCTGATCAACGGCCTGATCGACCGGCTGAAGCGCGCCGCGACGGAGCTTGGCATCACTTTGTTCGTGATCGAACACAACATGCCCGTGATCATGTCGCTGGCCGACAATATTTATTGCCTCGCCAACGGCAGGCTGCTGGCCCACGGCACACCCGATGAGATTCGCAACGACAAGCGCGTGATCGAGGCCTATCTCGGCGGACATTACGAAGTGGAAGACGAGTGATGGCGGAAACCGGCGACGATAAATCGACGGACGAGCGCGCGGTCGGCTATCACGCGATCGACACCGGCTCGGTCATTTCCGTCGAGCAGGTCAACCTGCAGGCTCAGCAACTGGCCGAGGAAATCGGGCTGGAAACAGTCGCCGACCTGGCCGGTAACGAACCGTTCCTGCGAATCGACAATCTGCGCGCCGGTTACGGCAAGATGGAAATCTTGCACGATTTCAATCTCCAGGTCGGGCGCCGCCAGTCGCTGTGCCTGATCGGCCCAAACGGCGCCGGCAAATCAACCATCCTGCATTCAATTTTCGGCTTCACAAATATCTTCAGCGGCACGATCTCGATCGGCGAAGGGCCGGCGGCGCGCGACGTCACCGCGCTCAGCGCCAACGAGAAGCTCAACGAAGCGGGTATCGCCTATATCCTGCAGGACAAATCAGTCTTTCCCGGCATGACGGTGGAGGAAAATCTCTGGATGGGCGGTTATCTGATGGACAAGCCGGCCGCGGCCAAGCAGAAGGCCGAGGAGATTTTCGAGAAATATTCGCGTCTCGCCGAACGGCGCAACCATCCCGCCGGCGTGCTGTCGGGCGGCGAGCGGCGTCTGCTTGAGATCAGTCGCGCGCTGGTGATGGAACCCGAGGTGCTGCTGGTGGACGAGCCTTCCATCGGGCTCGAGCCGCGCTTCATCGACATGGTCTTCGAAATTCTCCACGACCTCCAGCACAACGAGGGCAAGACCATCATCATGGTCGAGCAGAACGCCAAGAAGGGCCTCGAATTCGCCGATATCGGCTACGTGCTGGTCTCGGGCCAACTCGCCATGGCCGACACCGGCGATAATCTGCTCGCCAACCCCGACGTCGGACGCTTGTTCCTCGGCGGTTGAGGGCGCGCGCGTGACGCCCGGCAAATTCATCTTCTCAGCGCTTCTCTTGCTCGTGCTTGTCGCGCCGGGAACGGTGGTTGCCGATCCGGCGCGGGACGCGGCGGACGCGGTCAAGCGGGGCGACGTCAACGACGCCGAGAAAATGCTGCGCGCCGCGCTTGCCGAGGCCGAGCAGTTGGGTCCCGACGATCCCCGCCTCGGCGGCGCGCTGGAGAACCTCGCGGCCTTCCATGAGGGACTTTCGGAGAACGACAAGGCCGAGCCGCTTTATCTGCGCGCGCTCAAGGTCTTCGAACGTGCGCTAGGCGACACGCACCCGCGTTTCATCACGTCACTCAATTTTGTCGGCAGCTTCTATGAACAGTCGGAGCGATATGATGAGTCCGCGCGGTATTTCGCGCGCGCGCTCAGCGCCACCGAAGGCTGGGTCGGGCCGGATCATTCTGTAACCTCGGGTGCGCTGACCAAACTCGCCAATATCTACCGAATGGGGCGTCGGTTCGCCAAGGCCGAGCCACTCTATTTGCGCGCCATCGCGATCCGCGAAGGCGAAGCCACGCCGGTGAGGCTGCGGCGCACCCTCGGCTATTATGCGGAATTGCTGCGCGCCACCGGACGCGATGCGGAGGCGTCGAAGATCGCCGCGCGGGCGAAGGCGCTGGCCCGCTAAACGTAATAAACGACCAGCAGCCCGCCCAGCATGACCGCGACCCACAGCGCGGTCGAACCGGTCGGCCAGGTGCGGGCGAGGGCGCCATGTGGGCCGTGATGCTGGTAGAGCCGGGCGATAAAATGCTTGATGGGGCTTTCGGCAACGGTGAGCAGCGTCGCGCGGATCAGCCGGACCCAGGCCATCAGGAATTTGACCACGGCCGGCAGCAGGCGGCGGTACGACCAGTCGAAATCGAGATTCACCAGTCGCAACTCGGGCGGATAAAGCCCGGTGCGCATCAGGACCGCGAACGCCAACGCCGAGAACATCAGGAGCTGAAGCTGCGTGATCACGTGCGTCGTCGTATAGGGCGCGAAGTCGACCGGATATGGAAGCAGCGCATAAAGCGGTTCTGGCCAGACGCCGATCGCGATGCACAGAAAGGCGGCTATGCCCATGGCGATCAGCATGTTGGGCGGCGCTTCCTTGCAGCGAATCCCCGAATCGTGCGCGAAGAAGGCAAAATAGGGAATCTTGATGCCCGAATGATGGAACACGCCGGCCGACGCGAACAGCAGCACCAGCCAGACCCAGGTGTAATGCCCTTCGGCCGCCGCGGTGATGATCATCGATTTGGAAATGAAGCCGCTGAACAGCGGGAAGGCCGAAATCGAGGCGGCGCCGACGACGCAAAAACCGGTGGTCCACGGCATAGACTTGTAGAGCCCGCCGAGCTCGGAGCCGTTGATGGTGCCGGCGCGCAGCAGCACCGCGCCCATCGACATGAAAAGAAGCGCTTTGTACAGAATGTGAGAAAAAGCGTGCGCCGCCGTGCCGTTTATCGCCAGCTCCGTGCCGATCCCAATGCCGACCACCATGAAACCGAGCTGATTGTTGAGGCTGTAGGCGAGGACGCGGCGGAGATCGTTCTCGATCACCGCGAAGAAGATCGGGAACGCCGTCATCAACGCGCCGATCCAGATCAGCAATTCTGTCCCGGCGAAGCCGCGGGCCAGGGCGTAGACCGCGAGCTTGGTGGTAAAGGCGCTCAGGAACACGGTTCCGGTGATGGTCGCCTCGGGATAGGAATCCTGTAGCCAGTTATGCAGCAGCGGGAAGGCGCATTTGATGCCGAAGGCGAGGAAGATCAACATCGCCGCCGTGCCTTCCAGCTCCATGTGGCCGAAGACGAGCGACCCGGTCTCGGAGACCTGAACGATGGTGCCGGCGAGCAGCAGTACGCCGGATCCGATCTGGATGACCAGATAGCGCATGCCGGCCTCATAGGCGCGCTCGGTCCGGCGCGCCCAGATCAGGAATACGGACGCGATCGCGGTGCCTTCCCAATAGACGAACAGCGTGATCAAATCGCCGGCGAATACCGCGCCCACGGCGCTGCCCACATAGATCAAGCCGGAAACCTGCTGTACCCGGTCCTTGACGTGCAGCGCGTAGATCACGCTCAGAAGCGCGGCCACGTGGAAGATATAGCCGAACATCAAACTCAGCTTGTCGACCCGCACCACCGCGAGTTCGTATCCGAACACCCGGTAATCGCCGTATATGCCGTGCTCGAGCCCGATCAGCCCGGCCAGCCCGATCAAGGGAAGGGCCAGCAGGAAAACGTTGCGCGGACGATCCGGCAGAAGCGGTGCGATCAGCGCGCCGATGATGAGGATCAGGCCGGGAGGGACGTCAGCGATCATAATAGTCCTCGTCCCGCTTCAGGATCTTGCGCAATTCCTTGGCCGCCAGCACCAGGCCGACACAGGCGATAAAGCCGTAGAGACCGTAAAACCCGAACCATCCCTCGATCCCGAAATGGGTCTTCTTGTCGTAAAGCGCGTCGGCGCCGAACAACAACAGGCAGATTGCGCAGACCGCCCAATAAATCTTGTCGACATTGCGGCGATCGTCGAGCCAGTAGCGCTTTTCGTCCGGCGTCCGGTCGGTCGGTTCGTTCATGGCGATTTCACTCCGACTGCTCCCCGGTCATGGCGCGGCGATCGGCGCCAGCAGCGCGAAAATGCGATCGGCGTAGAAAAATAGAACGATACAGCCGAGCGCGGTGAAACATAGCGGCGCGACGCAGAACCATGGTGCTTCCTGTATCCCATCGGTCGGCGTCGCGGCGGCACCCACCGAGCGCGCGGCCGGGGTGCGTGGCGGCAGGAAGAAGGCGCGCCCGACCACCGGCAGCAGATAGGCGACGTTCAGGAGCGAACTGATCATCAGGGCCCCGAGGAAAATCAACTGGTCGGCCTCGACGGCGCCCAGCATCAGGTACCATTTGCTCCACGAACCGCCCATCGGGGGCAACCCGATCACGCTCAGCGCGCCGATCAGGAATGCGATCATGGTGATCGGCATCCGCCGGCCGATGCCGTCCATGTCGCTGATTTCGGTCTTGTGAAGCGCCGTGTAAATGGCACCGGCGCAGAAGAACAGCGTGATCTTGCCGAAGGCGTGCATGGCGATATGCATGCCGGCGCCGATCACGCCCCAACTCGTCGCCAGCGACGCGCCGAGTATGATGTAGGAAAGCTGGCTGACCGTCGAATAGGCGAGGCGGGCCTTGAGGTTGTCCTTGGTCATCGCCACCAGCGAGGCGATCAGCAGCGTCGCCGCCGCGACATACATCAGCCATTCGCTGGCGTGGCTGAGCGACAGGAACTCGATCCCGAACACATAGACGACCACCTTGACGACGCAGAATACGCCCGCCTTGACCACGGCGACAGCGTGCAGAAGCGCGCTGACCGGCGTCGGTGCCACCATCGCCGCCGGCAACCATCGGTGTATCGGCATGAGGGCCGCTTTGCCGATGCCGTATACGAAAAGCCCGAGCAGGACCGCCGCCATCAGACCGTCGACGCGGCCGGCGAGGATACCGCCCGACCGGAAATCCAGGGTGTCGGCGATCGACCAGGTCCACAGGATGGCGATGAGTTGCAACCCGATCGAGGTCGAAATTAGAATCCCGAGATAGGTCCGCCCCGCCGTCATGGATTTCTCGTCGCCGTGGTGGGTGACAAGCGGGTAGGTCGACAGGGTCAACGCCTCGTAAAAGACGAACATTGTCAACAGGTTGCCGGAGAAGGCGACGCCCACCGCGCTCGACAGCGCGATCGCGAAACAGACATAGAACCGGGTCTGATTGTGCTCGTTGTTGCCCCGCATATAGCCGATCGAATAGATCGTGGTGACGATCCACAGCCCCGACGCCACCAGCGCGAACAGCATGCCGAGCGGCTCGACCTCGAAGGCCAGTGGCACGCCGGGCAGCATGTCGACCAGCACCGCCGTCGGCCGTCCGCCCGCGGAAACCGCCGGCACCAGGGAGAGAACGATTGTGAACAGGAGGACGGCGGTGACCAGGGTCACCGCTTCGCGCAGATTGGGCCGCGCGCCGGTGACCGCGATCAGCAGCGCGCCGGCGAGCGGCAACAGGATGGCCGCGATGATGGCGTCGGCCGGGTTCATGGCGTGGCTCCCATCAACGTCTCGGCGGCCCGGCGGGCAACGCCGATGGTGAACGTCGCATCAACGCCGAAATAGATATTGGCCGCGACCAGCACCCACGTCGGGATCAGCAGACTCAGCGGCGCTTCCTCGCGGGCTTCCTTGCCTTCCGGCGGGGCGCGGAAATAGGCCTGCTCGACCACCCGCCAGACATATATTACAGCGAGCAGCGAGGAAATTACGATCAGCGCCGCGATCGGCCAAAGATCGAGTTCGAGCGTGGCCCGCACCAGATACCATTTGCTGATGAAGCCGGCGGTCAGGGGCACGCCGATCAGGCTCAACCCGCCCGCGACGAACGCCGCCATGGTCCACGGCATGCGCCGCGCAAGTCCCGCGAAATCGTCGATATGCGACGACGAAATCCGGTAATAGACCGCACCCATCACAAGGAACAGCGCTCCCTTCATGAGCGCGTGGTTGAACAGATGCACGATCGTGGCGGTCAGCCCGTCGACGGTGACGAGGCTGATGCCCAGCACCATGTAGCCGATCTGCGCCACGGATGAATAGGCCAGCATGCGCTTGATGTTTTCCTGGAAGATCGCGACCACCGAAGCCGAGAACATGGCGATGATGGCGAGCGTCATCAGCGGCGGGCCGGTCGGCAGGGTCTCGAACGAAAATTCGACGCCGAATACGGTAAAGAGAAACCGCAACAGCATGTAGACCGCGACCTTGGTCGCGGTTGCGGCGAGGAAGGCCGAGACCGACGAGGGCGCGTAGGTATAGGCGTTGGGCAGCCATAAATGCAGCGGGAACAACGCGAGCTTCAGGGCCGTGCCGACGGTCAGGAAGGCGAAGGCGACGACCACCGTGCGGTCGGTGCCCTGAACCCCCAGCCGCTTGGAGATGTCGAACATGTTGAGGCTGCCGGTCGCGTGGTAGAGCAGACCGATGCCGATCACGATGAAGGTCGCGCCGATAGTGCCCATCACCAGATATTGATAGGCGGCGGTCAGCGCGCGGCGATCGAAGCCGAGGCTGATCAGGACGTAGGATGACAGCGACGAGATTTCGAGGAACACGAACAGATTGAACGCGTCGCCGGTGATCGCGACGCCCAGCAAACCGGTCAGGCACAGCAGATAGGCCGAATAGAACATGTAATGCCGCTCGTGAATGTATTCGAGCAGCATGGAGTTCCTGGTATAGGGGATGACGACCGAGCCGATGCCGCTGACGATCAGCAATACGAAGGCGTTCAGCGCATCGACGCGGTATTCGATGCCCCACGGCGCGGCCCAGCCGCCGAGCTCGTAGACCACCACGCCCTGATCCATCACCTGGCCCAGCAGCAGGCAGGCGCAAATGAACGCGGCCCAGGTGGCGATCAGCGCGATCGCGAACGGCGCGTCTCGCCAGCGCAGAATCACGCACAGCGGCGCCGCGATCAGTGGCACCACGAC
>CAZPMO010000143.1:0-12661 GCA_964587515.1 uncultured Rhodospirillaceae bacterium
GAGGAGGCGCGAAGCGCCGTCTCGAAGGACTAGGAATGCTTTCGACCGCCTAATGCGATTGCCCCGTCGCTTTCCAGGGGCGCGGCTTGCTGGACGCTCCCGGACGAATTACAGATTCCGCAAAGTTGGAACAGGCAGGGATCATGGCGGACGACGGAACCAAAACGCAGGCGCGGCCGGCGAATTTCGAGCAGAACCACTCGGTGCCCCGCATCATCGACATCAGCCTCGATCTCGACGCGGAAAACTTCCGCATGCGGTCCTATGAAGGTTTCAAGAAAAACATGGAGTTCGAGGTCGAGGTCATCAAGGACTACCCCGGCGGGTTGGGACAAATGGTGCGCGGCGTACAAATGCGCCTGCACGCGGGCAGTCACATCGACGCGCCGTCGCACATGCTGGAGGGCGGGCTGGACATGCACGAAGTCCCGCTTGCCGCCTTCATTGGCGATGCGGTGGTGGCCGATGTGCGCCATCGAACTGGTCCGGAGGGCATTACGGTGGCCGATCTGGAGCAGACGGTCGGCGACGTCAGGGCGGGCGATCGCGTGCTGCTCAGGACGGACCTGAACGAAGCCTATGACGGTTCGCCGGAATGGATGGAGCGTTCGCCGCACCTCGGCTACGCGGCGGTCGACTGGCTGGGCGCGCGCGGCGTGTCGCTGGTCGGGTTCGACTTCTATCATGGCAATGCGCCGGCGGACGCGGCCGCCGACTACAGCACGTCGCGCCACGCCGCCGAGGTCGGCGTCCTTACCATGCCCTATATCAGGAACCTGGGTGAAATTTCCCGTCCACGCGTCACGTTGATTGCGCTTCCCCTCAAGGTGATCAACGTCGAGGCCTCGCCGGTCCGCGCCGTCGTGATCGAGGATTAGAGCACTATCCGACCAACATTTGACACCAAATCGAAATGTGGACACTATCTCGGCCAATAGCCCCGCTAGAGGCTATGCATTCGTCTTACCGAACCAGGGAGTTACAAATGTCGAAATCAGCAATTGCTATCGGCGCCGCGGCCGCGGTTCTGATCGCAGGCTCGGCCAATGCCAAGATGGAATACAATACGGTTACCGCGCTGCAGACGACTAATCCGCTAGCGAAGAGCTATATCGAAAATTTCGTCAAGCCGGCCAACAAGGCGGGAGCCGGACTCATCGGCGTCAAATATGTCGGCGGCCAGGAAGTGGTTCCGCCCCGCAAGGCGGCGAACGCGCTTAAACGTGGTCAGTTCGACATTCTCTGCGCGCCGACCGCTTATTACATCGGCACCGTGCCCGAAGGCTATGCGCTGCTTGCTTCCAACCAGGGACCCGCCGCGCTGCGCAAGAACGGCGCGTGGAAAATTCTCGAGGAAATTTACCTGAAAAAGGCCGGCGCCCATCTGCTGGCATGGGGCGAAAACATGACGTCCTATCACATGTATCTCTCCATGGCGCCCAAGCTGAAAAATGGCATGCCGGATCTGACCGGTGTGAAGATGCGCGCCACCGGCACCTACCGCCCGCTGTTCCGGGCGCTCGGGGCCTCGACGATCAACATCAAGAGCAGCGAAATCTTTACCGCCATGCAGCGTGGCACGGTTCAGGGTTTCGGGTTCACCGACATCGCCGTCAAGGCGCTCGGTTTCCACAAGATCGTGAAATACCGCGTCCAGCCGAACTTCTATCAGACCAACCAGGTCGTGACAGTGAATGCCGGCGTCTGGAACGGCATGCCGCGCGCCCAAAAGGATTTTCTGACGAAGCTTGCGAAGGAATACGAGACGACGTCGGTGATCTGGGTCGAGCAACAGCGGCTTAAGGAAGAGGCGGAACTCAAGACCGCGCCGATGAAGGATTTCGTGCTCAAGGGCGCCGCCGCCGCGCGTTACCAGGATCTGGCGCACCAGCGGATCTGGGTAGAGTTCAAGAAGCGGTCCGAGTATCACGACCAGCTCAAGCCGCTGATGTACATTGCCGGCAAGCCCAATCGGCAGGTCGATTTGAAAAGCGCCTCTTCGCGTCTTCGCAAGTAATTCGACCGAATAAGATCGACTCGGTCGCGGGTTCGCAATGGACGCCTTTGACAAGGCACTTGAACGGGTATCGACGGCGCTGGCCTATATGGCCGCCGCCGTCATACCTGTCATGTTTACCGGTATCGTGATTGACGTCTCGATCAGGACTGTCGGTATTACGCCGCCTCTGTTTACCTCCACGGTCGTCGAGTACACGCTACTCTATATCGCGATGTTCTCGGCGCCGTGGCTGGTGCGTGAGAAGGGACACGTGGCCATCGAGGCGGTGGTCACCATCCTGCCCGCGGCGATTCAACGGCTTCTCGCCAAGCTGGTCTATCTCGCCTGCACACTTTCGTCGTTGCTGTTCGCCTGGTTTTCGTGGGAGCTGTTCCTCGATGCGTGGGAATCGGGTCAACTCGACGTGCGCGGCGTCGACATGCCCTATTGGGCGCAGTTTCTACCCATGGCCATCGGGTTCCTGCTGGTGGGTCTCGAATTCTTCATGTATCTCGTCGGGCGGCGTCACTACTACTCCTATGACCTCGGTGAAGTGAAAGACGGGGTCTGACCATGGAATGGTATTGGGCCGGGATCCTGCTTCTCGGTTGTGTCGTTTGCGGCATGGCGATGGGTTTTCCCGTCGCATTCACCTTTCTGATCACGAATATCATCGGCACCTGCGTATTCGTGATCCGGGACTATTCCTCGTTCGGCGCCTTTGTCAGCGAGGCGTATATGAAGCTGCCGCAGATCGTCGACAACGCGCCGCAGCTCATCACCACCTTCACGCTATCGCCGATCCCGATGTTCATCCTCATGGGATCGCTGTTTTTCCACACCGGCATCGCGATTCGCGTCTTCGATGCGCTGGACAAGCTGCTCGGGAAAATTCCCGGCCGGCTCTGCTATCTCACCGTTGTCGGCGGCTCTCTGTTTTCGACGCTGACCGGTTCCACCATGGCCAACACCGCTATGCTGGGATCGCTGCTGGTGCCGGAGATGCAGCGCCGCGGCTACAACAAGCAAATGTCCATGGGGCCAATCCTGGGCACCGGCGGACTGGCGATGATCATCCCGCCGTCGTCGCTCGGCGTGCTGTTGGCGTCCATCGCCGGCGTCGATGTGGGCGCGCTTCTGATCGCCGGGTTGTTGCCGGGTTTCGTGCTCGCCGGGCTCTACGCCGGCATGATTACGCTGCAGCTCTTTCTGAACCCCGACTCGGCCCCCAGCTACGACGTGGAACCCACGAGCTGGACCGAAAAGATACGCCAGATCGTGGTCAACATCCTGCCCATGGGCCTCGTGGTGTTCATGGTCATCGGCTTCATCGTGCTTGGCTGGGCAACACCGTCGGAATCCGCGTCGTTCGGCGTAGTCGGCGTTTTCATTCTCGCGGTTCTGTTCCGGGCCCTGACGTGGGATGCGCTGAAAACGTCGCTGGTCGGCACGATTCGGGTCGTCGGCATGGTGTTTTTCATCCTGATGAACTCCACCGTGTTCAGCCAGCTTCTGTCGCTGTCGGGCGCCAGCAAGGGCTTCGTGACGTGGGCGACCGGTTTCGAGGTGGCGCCCCTGATCATTCTGGGCGCCATGTTCCTGGTACTGATTCTGCTCGGCATGTTCATGGATCAGGTTTCCATGATGCTGATCACCGTGCCGATCTTCTATCCCATCGCCATTCAGCTCGGTTACGACCCGATCTGGTTTTCGCTGATCGTCCTGATGGCATTGGAGATGAGCGCGACAACGCCGCCATTTGGTCTACTGTTATTTATAATGATGGGAATGGTGAAAGGGACGACGCTGGGCCAGGTCGCCCTGGCCGCCGCCCCCTATCTGTTGTGCGATCTGATCCTGATCATCATTTTGGTCATCGTGCCCGGGCTGGCGCTGTTCCTGCCAAGCCTGATGTGACGCGGCGGTTCCGGACTCGGAATCCGCCCCGCGAATTAATTTCGGAGCGTCTATGGACCCGAGAGAACGCACGCCTTTTTCCGCCATTATCGACCGGCCGCCGCTGAAACTGCCCGGCGATGCGCGCATCGTCGTCTGGCCCGTGTTCAACATCGAGAACTGGGACACCTCGGGGCCCATGCCGCGCACCGTGCTGACCCCACCCGGCGGTCAGATCTACGTGCCCGACATTCCCAACTGGACCTGGCAGGAATACGGCATGCGGGTGGGGTTCTGGCGGCTCAAGGCGGCCTTCGACCGGCTCGGCATCCGCCCCTCGCTCTCGATCAACGCATCGGTGTGCGAGGTCTATCCGCGCATCGCCGAAGCCGCGCGCGAGGCGGAATGGGAATTCCTGCCGCACACCTACCATCAGATGCCCATGCACCTGGTCGAGGACGAGCGCGACACCATCCGCCGCACCCTCGACACCATCCACGACTTCACCGGCATCGAGCCGCGGGGCTGGCTCGGGCCCGGCCTCAGCGAGACCTATGAGACCGCCGATATCCTGGTCGAGGAAGGCGTCGAGTTCGTGACAGACTTTCTGTGGGACGACGAGCCCACGGTGCTGACCACCCGCGCCGGGCCGATCACCAATATCCCGTACTCGGTCGAGCTCAACGACATCGCCATCATGCTGTTGCAGAACCATCGCGCGGCGGAGCTTTACGACCGCACCCTCGATCAGTTCGAGCGGCTCTACGAGGAAGGGGAGACGCGCGCCAAGGTCATGGCCTTCGGCATCCACCCCTATATCTCGGGCGTTCCCCACCGCATCAAATATTTCGAACGCATGATGGAGGAAATGGCCGCGCGGCCCGGCGTCCTGTTCTGGTCCGGCGGCGAAATCCTCGACTGGCACCGCGCGGCGACGGCGGGGTAGGGATTACATCCCGATCAGCTTGCGCGCGTTGCCGCCGAGGATCTGGGCCTGCATGGCGTCGTCGATTTCGGGGTGATTGGTGACGATCTCGACCGGGCGCTCATAGCCCATGTCGAAGCAGTAATCCGAGCCCAGCATCACCCGGTCGGCGCCGACGATGGAAATCAGATAGTTCAGCGCGTCGTCGGAATGGGCCACGGTGTCGTAATGGAATCGGCGCAGATATTCGAACGGGCTCTTCTCCATGTGGGCGAGCTCGGCGCGGACGTTGCGGCCGCGGTTGAGACGGCCCACCAGATAGGGGAACACGCCGCCGGCGTGCGGCAGGCAGACATCCATGCCGGGGAAACGGTCGAGCGTGCCCGAGAAAATCAGATGGGCCGAGGCGATGCCCGACTCGAACGGATTGCCCAGCAGATTGGTAAGGTAGTATTTCGTGAGCCGCTCGGGCTCCACCACGGTCACCGGATGCAGAAACAGGTTCAGGCCGAGACCTTCGATGGCTTCGTATATCGGCCAGTATTCCTCGTCGCCGAGTTCCTTGTCGCGTATCCGGGTCGAGGAATAGACGCCCCTTATGCCGGGAATTTTCGCGGCGCGCTCCAGCTCCTTCACCGCGAGGTCCGGCTCATGCCAGGGCAATGTCGCGAAGCCTACCAGCCGGTCGGGATATTTCGCGTGGCTTTCGCCCACCGAATCGTTGAACGCCTCGGACAGCTTCTGCGCCAGCGCGCCGTCGGCCCAGGCCACCATGGGCATGGTCAGCGAGAGCGCATGAACATCCACGCCGATCTCGTCCATCTCGGCGATCCGCAGATCCACATCGGTGAATTTTTGCGCCAGCGGCGGCGTCTGGATCGCGCCCACCTGGATCCTCGGCCCGTCGGCGGTAAAGTCGCAGCCCGCGTCGAAGGCCGCGCCTTCCTTCTCGATCAGCCGCAGATAAGGCTCCGGGAAATAATGCGCATGGATGTCGATCGCCGAATGGCCGTGCATGTTGACTTGCCTCCTGTGGAACGCCGTGTGCGGCTGTTTGTTCGCCTTATTTTAGCCGGCCGCGAGACAGCGGCGCAACGACGCGGCGAGGGCGCGCATCAGAGTGAAATAGGCTTCCGTTCCGGGCGGGATGGCGGCGCCCAGGGGATCGAGCGTGGCGATCCGCGCACTTGTGCCGCGCGCCAGCGTGGTGATCAGCGCCGGGCGGAACTGCGGCTCGGCGAAGACGCAGATCGCGCCCGCGTTTCGAATAATCCCGCGTATTTCGCGCAGCCGTCGTGCGCCGGGGGCGCGTTCCGGCGCCAGCGTCACCGCGGCGACGCGGTTAAGCCCATAGGCCCGCTCGAAATAGCCATAGCCGTCGTGAAACACCACGAACGGCCGCGCACGCACCGGCGCGAGGACGGCGTGCAGGCTCTTGTCCAGCGCATCGATCCGCGCTTGAACGCCGAGGAGGTTCACCTGGTAGCGGTTGGCGTTATCGGGATCCAATTCGCTCAGCACCGAGGCCATATGGGTGGCGATGCGCCGCGCGTTGGCGGGATCGAGCCAGACATGCGGATCGGTTTCATCATGGCTTTCGGGTGTTCGGATAAGGTCGAGGCCGGCATTCTCGATCAGCGTGACGACGCGCGCGCGCCGGGCCAGGGTGGCCAGCGGCCGGTCGAGGAACGCTTCCAGGGTCGGGCCGACGCGCACCACCAGATCGGCGCGCGCCAGCATCCGCGCCGCCGATGGCTTCAAGGCGTATGTGTGCGGCGTCGCGCCGCCGGGCAGCAGCAAGGATGGCTTCCCCGCGCCTCTCATCACGCCGGCGGCCAGCGCATGGACCGGCTTTACCGTAACCACCACCCGGGGCGTCGCCTGGGCCGCGTCCGACGCCATCAACCAGACAGCCCCCGCCACGCCGAGCGCGCACACCATGCACCGCCGTCGGTCGAAAGCTTTCCTAGTCCTTCGAGACGCGCCCGTCGGGCGCTCCTCAGGATGAGGAAAGTTAAAACTCTCCTCATGCCGGGGAGGGCCGAAGGCCCGTCTCGAAGCATGCTGTCCCGTACTCATTTCAATTATGATCGCTCTATCTCACGCGTTTAATTTGTTATATTATAACATAACGTTTTCCGCAAACCGGGAGTATCAAATGGTCGATCACGTTGTCGTCTCGCCGTTCCGGCCGGTTCCCCATGCGCACCATCAATGCATCGACGACGCGTTGAGCGCGGCCGAAACGCTGTGCGCACGGCGCGGTTTGCGACTGACGGCGTTGCGCCGGCGTGTGCTTGAACTGGTGTGGGGCCGGCACGAGCCGGTGCGCGCCTATGACATTCTCGACCGGTTGCGGGACGACCGGATGCGCGACGAAGGGCGCGGCGCGGCGCCGCCGACGGTGTATCGCGCCCTCGATTTTCTGATGCATAACGGGCTGATCCACCGCATCGAATCCCTGAATGCCTATGTCGGGTGCGGCGCGCCCAGCGACGGCCATACCGGCCAGTTCCTGATCTGCCGCGACTGCGGCTCGGTGGGCGAGCTCGACGATCCCGAGATCGCGCGGCTGCTGGCGCGCAAGGCCGCCGGCATGGGTTTCGCGGTGGAACGCCAGACCATAGAGATCACCGGGCTGTGCCCGGAATGCCGCGCCGCCGGGGAGGATGATTTTGCCGCCGGATGAACCCGCCGCCGAGGCGTCGCTGATTTCCGCGCGGGGGGTTACCGTGCGGCGCGGCGGGCGCTCGGTGCTCGACGGCGTCGATCTGGATGTCGGGCCGGGGCAGATCGTGACGCTGATCGGGCCCAACGGTTCCGGCAAGACGACTTTCGTCCGCACGGTGCTCGGGCTGGTGAAACCCGATGGCGGCGCGGTCGAACGCCGGACCGGGCTGCGCGCCGGCTACGTGCCGCAGACCATCCAGATCGACCGCACCTTGCCGCTGACGACACGGCGTTTCGTTGCGATGGCGGGCGCCGCCGCCGGCGGGCGCCTCGGTAAAACGGCCGATGCGGCGCTCGACGCGGCCGCCGCCGAGGCCGGTATCGCTTATCTGCTCGACCGCGCTTTCCAGGATCTTTCCGGGGGCGAGGCGCGGCGCGCGGTGCTGGCCCGCGCGCTGCTGCGCGATCCTGATCTGCTGGTGCTGGACGAGCCGACCGCCAATGTGGACGTCGCGGGCCAGGCCGAGTTCTACGATCTCATCCGCGCGATCCGCGACCGACGGGGCTGCGGCATCTTGCTGGTCTCGCACGACCTCCATCTGGTGATGGCGGCGACCGATATCGTGGTCTGCCTGAACGGCCATGTGTGCTGCAGCGGCCGGCCCGAGGCGGTGACCCGCAACCCCGAATATCTCGCTTTGTTCGGGCCCGCCATCGCCGAATCCCACGGGCTCTATACCCACGCCCACGACCACAGCCACGATCTTTCCGGTGAACATATCAGCGAAAGCGCAAGCGGCCGCGAGACCAGGAACGAAAGCGCAAGCGGCCGCGGGACCAGGAACAATGGATAGTTTCATCGTCGCGGCGCTCGTCGCCGGGCTCGGCGTCGCGGTCTTCATGGGACCGTTGGGCGTTTTCGTGGTGTGGCGGCGCATGGCCTATTTCGGCGACGCGCTGGCCCATTCGGCGCTACTCGGCGTGGCGCTCGGATTCCTGACCGGCATCAATGTCAGCCTCGCGGTGGTCGGGGTGTGTGTGGTGCTGGCGCTGATGCTGGTGACGCTGCGTCGCGGGCGCGGGCTCGCCGACGATACGCTGCTCGGCATCCTGTCCCACAGCGCGCTGTCGCTCGGACTCGTCGCGATCGCCTTCCTCGAATCCTTGCGCGTCGATCTGGTCTCTTACCTGTTCGGCGACATCCTCGCGGTGTCCTGGGCCGATATCACCTGGATCTATGCCGGCGGCGCGCTGGCGCTGGCCGGGATGATTTATCTGTGGCGGGATCTGATCGCGCTGACCGTGCACGACGAGCTTGCGCGCGTCGAAGGCGTGGTCGCGCTCCGGGTCGAGCTTTCCTTCATGCTGCTGATCGCGCTGGTGATCGCGCTGGCCATGAAGGTCGTGGGGATTTTGCTGGTGACCTCGCTGCTGATCATCCCGGCGGCGACGGCGCGCCGCTTCGCGCGCTCGCCTGAACAGATGGCCGCGCTCGCCGCCCTGATCGGCGCGATCGCGGTGGCGGTCGGGCTCCACGGCGCTTTGTTGTGGGATTTGCCGTCGGGACCCGCCATCGTGGCGGCGGCGGCGGCGCTATTCGCGCTCGCCAGTATTGTTCCACGGCACCTCGTCGGGTCGTAATCAGTCGATCATCCGGGGCAGCCACACCGACATGGCCGGGAAGGCGATCAGCAGCACCAGCACCAGCAGTTCGATCAGCACGAACGGGGCGGCGGCGGCGTAAATCTGCATCAGCGAGGTCTTGAACGGCGCGACGCCCTTCATCACGAACAGCAGCAGGCCGAAGGGCGGCGTCAGCAGCGAGATTTCCATCACGATCAGCATCAGCACCATCAGCCACAGGATGTCGATGCCCTGGGTCATCGCGAGCGGCATGAAGAAGGGCAGCGTCAGCAGCAGCATGGAGACCTGGTCCATGAAGGCGCCGAGGAACAGCAAAACCAGCATCATCAGCACCACCGCCAGCAACGGCGTGAGGTTCAGCGCCGTGATCTGCGACAGCAGCCCGTCGACCGCGCCGGAGACCGCGAGGATCTGCGAAAAGGTCAACGAGCCCGCGATGATGATCAGGATCATGGTGTTGATCTTCGCGGTCTCCAGCAGCGCCTTTTTCAGGTTCGCCCAACTGAGCGCGCCGTAGCACATGCAGGCGACGGCCGAGGAGATGCAGCCCAGCGCGGCCGCCTCGGTCGGCGCGGCGAGTTTGAAAAATATGCTGCCCACCACGACGATGAAGATCGAGAACAGCGGCACCACGTATTTCACGAACGGCAGCCAGCGCTCGCGCCCCGAAACCTCCTCGACCTTGTAGGCGGGGGCCAGCGCCGGGTTCATGGCGCAGCGCCCGACCACATAGGCGAAAAACAGGAACGCCATCAGGATGCCGGGCACGATCCCCGCGATCAGCAGCTTGGCGATTGACTGCTCGGCGAGGCTCGCCAGCAGCACCGCCAACGCCGACGGCGGGATCAGCATGGCGATACCGCCGACCGCCATGATCGGCCCCATGGCGATGGTCGGCTGATAGCCCCGCTTGACCATGTCGGGCAGCAGCACGGAGCCCAGGATCGCGGTGTTGGCGATGGTCGAGCCCGACAGCGAGGAAAAGATCGTGCCGCCGACGATCGAGACCACCGAAAGCCGGCCCGGGACGCGCGCGATCAGCCGATCGATGGCGCTGATCGCCTGGAAGGCGACGCCGGTGTGGAACAATAATTCGCCCATCAGCAGGAAAAGCGCGATCGGCGTCAGCGAGAATTTCGCGATGGCGCGCTGGAACTCCAACGGCATCGAGGCGAGCCCGGGATCGCCGCCCAGGAAAATGAACGTGCCGACGATGTTGGCCCCGAAGAAGGCGATCACCACCGGCAGGCCCAGGAACATGCCGCCGCACACGATACCCAGCATCATCACCAGGGCAACCGACCATTCCATAATTCAGAACCCCGCCTTCGACGCGACGTCTTCCTCGGCGTCCAGCACCTCGTGCGCGCGGCCCAGGCGCAACAGGAATTCGACTCCCAGCAGCAGCATGGAGACGCTGAACACCGCCATCAGCCACCAATCGAAGATGATCAGCGTCTTGAACTGGCGGGAATCGCCGACATAGGCCTCCATCGTGGCGACGCAACCGTAATAAAGCAGGATCGTCGCGACCACCGCGCCGGCCAGATCAAGTACCCGTTCGAGCCGCACCGCCACGTGGCGCGGCAACGAGGAGATCAGCAGATCGACGCGCACATGGGCTCCTTCGCGCAGCACCCAGGGCGTGCCCAGAAAGACGCCAATGTAGAGAATGTATTCGACCAGCTCATAGAGCCACGGCATGTTGCCGAGCCCGATGCGCCGGATCAGCAGATCGAGCGGGATCGCCACCGCGAACAGCCCGAGCAAAATCGCCACGAAGTATCCGATCCCCGTGTTGAGGCGTCCCAAAGCTCGATCAATGGCGGAAATCAACGGTCTGCGCTCGGCGGATGGCGGCCGGCCCGGCTCCTCGAGCCACGCCGGCCGCCAGTTTCACACACTCTTGACGTTACTTGCTGAACAGTTCGCGCAGCTTCGGTCCGTGCATCGGGCTGCGCTTGACGATATTGGCCCAACCCGCCTCGCGAGAGGCGTCAAGCCATTTCTTGCGATCGGCGCCGGTGAAGGAGATGGTCTTGATGCCGTCCTTGGCCTGCTTGACCACGGCCTTCGCAACGTCCTTCACATATTTCCCGGC
Organism: uncultured Rhodospirillaceae bacterium; assembly: GCA_964587515.1. Taxonomy (GTDB): domain Bacteria; phylum Pseudomonadota; class Alphaproteobacteria; order MPNO01; family MPNO01; genus CAZPMO01. The sequence continues at coordinate 11,236 of CAZPMO010000143.1, forward strand.
GGCGTTTTCGTGCTGGATCACCACCCGGTTCATCACGTCCTGCTGGGCGCGGCTCAACCCCTGCCACTTTTTAAGATTGACCACGATTTCCAGATCGGCGTTGTAGAAGCCCGGATCGACCCGGTACTTGGTGACCTTGTGCCAGTCCGGCAGGATACCGGTGATCGGCCAGCCGAAACCGACCACGGTGCCGTTCTCCATATAGGTATAGACCTGCGCGATGTTGGAGCGTTGCGTGGTCGCGCCGAGTTTCTGGAAAAACGCCGTGTAGATCGGCGCGACGCGCAGATGAAGCCCCTTGAGGTTCGGTCCGCTGATCTTCTTGTTGAGATAAAGGTGGAACGGCGTATCGGTCATGATGCGCCCGACATAGTGCAGGCCCTTGGCTTCGTGCAGCTTGTTCATGTAGGCGACCGCGCCGTTGGCGCGCACCTCCTGCAGGCTGCGCTCCAGCATCTTGAAGGCGTCCACCTCGGTCAGCACGTTCTGGTAATAGGCGCCGGTGCAGCTCGCCGTGCCGAACACCCCCTTCGATGTCTTCTGGACCAGGGTGAACGGGCTGCCGATCGCCGGCGCGCCGCCCAGATAGTTGAGCTTCAAATCGCCCTTGGCCGCGGCGTTGATGTCGTTGATCAAGGCTTCGAAGGGGCGCGCGAAATAGGTGCCCTTCGGAAAGCAGTTCGCCGCCGTCAGCGTCGCCGCCGACGCGACGGGCGTCATGACACTCAGGGACGCCAGCACGACGGCGCCCGACAAATAAGCGGTAAATCCGTGAATTTTCATGTTCGCCTCCTGTTGCGGTCTCATCATCGGTCTTCGGGCCGCCAACGCGCACCCGCCGATTTCCATATCCGCGCACAACGATGGCACGTAGGGCGGAGAAGTCTATCGCAATTCGATCCCACTGCAAGGGGGTGGCATGTGAGAGGCGCGCCATATGTCATTCCCGCGCGCAACGCGGTACATTTATCGGTGTAAGCATCGCGCCGGGGAAACCGGCCGGGAGAGGGAGCATCATCATGAACAAGAACGTGCTCGGCGGCGCTTTTTTGCCGCACGCGCCGCAATTCTTCACCGAGCCCGACACCGAGGACAAGGCGACCATCGAGAAGGTGCGCGAGGTCGCCGCCGGCATCGGCGAGAAGCTGGCGGCGCTGAAGCCCGACGTCTGGATCGTCATCGGCAACGACCATGTCCAGCAGTTCTTCCTGCACGCGACGCCCGCCTTCACGCTGCATATGGGCGGCGAGGCGAAGGGGACGTTCGCCGGGCGGGAATTCGACTACAAGGTGGCCGGCGAGGAATCGCTCGCCCTGATCCGTTACCTGCAGAGCGAGGGATTCGATCCCGCCTTCACCAGCACCGCCGAGATCGACTACGCGTTGGGCATTCCCATGACCCATCTCGGCATCGACGAGCCCGTGAT
>CAZPMO010000144.1:0-12627 GCA_964587515.1 uncultured Rhodospirillaceae bacterium
TGTTCTGGGCAGCGGCAAGTCCCTGTTTGGCAGCAAGTCTGTACCATGTCACCGCAGTCTTATAGTTCTGTGGAACACCTGGTCCCTTTTCGTACATCACACCCAGATTGTGCTGGGCATCGGCATTTCCCTGTTGGGCAAGGGGTCTCCATTCCCGCAGAGCAGTTGCGAAGTCACCCCGTTGGGCAGCAGCAAGTCCCTTTTGTAAATCAGCGCCCCAACTCATCCCCGCACTTCCAAGAAGAACGGCAATCGTAAGGCAAATGGTGACGGTCAGGTTTCTCATAGCGGAAGTCTGGCAGAGAATGTGAGGGATGGGTAGAGGGGATGGGGAGTGGGTGGTTCTGGGAACCCAGCGCATCGGTCTATCGGGCAAAGGGACGCAAACCCTCTGTGGATGTGGAGAGGGTCAAGGAACTGCGTGATAGTGGTTTAGGTGCGTCAGCGATTGCGAAGGAAATGGGAATAGGTCGAGCATCGGTCTATCGCGCACTTGGGTCGTAGAGGTCTATTTTACCTTCTTCCCGTTCTTGTAGGTTCCTTTGGACTGTAACTCACCATTCTCGTGGTAACTGACCCAAGGACCGTCATGCTTATTGTCCTTGTAACTTCCTTTGAACCATAACTGTCCGTTGTCGTGGTAAAAGACCCAAGGATCGTCTCCCTTACCCTCCTTGTAGGTTCCTTTGGTTAATAACTGTCCGTTTTCGTGGTAAGAGACCCAAGGACCGTCCTGGATCATGCTCTAGTTGATCGATATAGCTCGGACTAAACATGGCTGTATAAATACCGTCTCGTTCGGGTTTATTCGTCTGGACCTGAAATGGTCGGTAAAATACGCTCATTGCATGGAATTTCATGAACCAGGCAGCGTATCCGAAGCCGTCGCGCTCCTCGCCGCCAATGATGAGGCGATCTGTTTTGCCGGGGGCGCGTCCCTGGTCGCGATGATGAACGCCCGGCTGGTCGAACCTGAAGAAATCGTCAGCCTCCGGCGGATCGGGGAGCTTGATGGAATCGAAACGGGCGGCGACGGCGGTGTTCGGATCGGTGCGATGGCGACCCATGACGAGATCGCCCGATATTCCGGCTTCCGGGGTAATCAATCGGTAATGGCGCTTGCGGCGTCTCGTATCGGGCACCCGGCCATCCGCGAAATGGGGACCATCGGCGGCGCCGTCAGCCTCGCCGATCCGGCCGCCGATTATCCGCCGGCGCTGGTCGCTTGCGACGCCCGGATCGAAATCGCCGGCAGCGCGGCGCGGCGCGATGTCGCCGCCGCCGATTTTTTCCGGGGATATTTCGAAAGCGCGCTTGAGGCCGGCGAAATCGTCACCGCCGTTATCATCCCGCCCGCGTCACCCGCCTCGGGCGCATCCTTCGTGAAATTCGCCCGGGTCGAAGGGGATTATGCGACCGTCTCGGTAGCCGCGTTGCTCGCTTTCGAGGGTGAAATATGCCGCCAGGCGAATATCGCGATCGGCGCATGTGGTCCTGTTCCGACACGCTTGCCGGAAGCCGAGGCCAATCTTGTCGGCACACATTTGGACCCAGCGGGGTTGACGGTGGCCGGCGAGATGATCGCGCGCGCCTGTAATGCCATCGACGATTTGCGTGGAACCGCCGGTTTCCGGCGGAGGATTATTCCCGAACTTGTTCGGCGCGCCGTGAGCGAAGCCCGAGCCAGCATAGAGCGCCCGTCATGAGCGCCTCCCGGCCAATCCAGTTGCGGGTCAATGGGAATGACCGCGAGATCCACGGGAAGACCTCCGACACCTTGTTGCAGGTCTTGCGCGATAAGCTGGAGCTCACCGGCGCCAAGCGGGGCTGCGATCAAGGCGTTTGTGGGGCCTGCACGGTGCTGGTGGACGGCCGCCCGCGGCGCGCCTGTCTGTCACTCGCGGTCAATTGCGAGGGAAGCGAGATCACCACGGTAGAGGGGCTTGGGCGAAACGGCGCGCTGTCGGACGTACAGCAGGCATTCGTCGATACCGGCGCGGTCCAGTGCGGATTCTGCTCCCCCGGCATGGTCCTCGCGGCGACGGCGTTGCTCGCCGAAACCCCGTCGCCGGATGTGGAAGAAATTCGAACGGCGCTTTCCGGAAATCTGTGCCGATGTTCGGGCTATGAGAAGATCATCACCGCCGTGCAGAGTGTGAATGGGACCACGCCGAAAGAAAATGAACTGCAAGTACACGCCGTGGGCCAGCGCGCGCCGCGTATCGAAGCGGGGGATAAAGTCGCCGGCGCCGCGAAATACGTCGATGACCTGAGCGCGCCCCATATGCTGCACGGCGCGATTCTGGGAAGCACGATTCCCCATGGAAGCATCGTTCGGATAAACACAGATCGGGCCCGCGCTCTGGAGGGCGTCGAGGTCGTGCTCACCGGCGAGGATTTTCCGCGCAAATACGGCTCGTTCGTCAAGGATGAGCGCGTCCTCGCACGCGGCAAGGTGCGCTATGCGGGCCAGCCCGTGGCGGCGGTCGCCGCAATCGACGTGGACACCGCGCGGCGCGCGCTGCTTCTGATCGATATCGAATACGACGAACTGCCGGCGGTCACCGAAACGGCGGACGCCCTGGCCGGCGACGCACCTTTGATCCATGACGGTTTCGCCGAATACGAAAAGCTCAATTTGCGGGGCGCAAACCTTGATGCGCCGGATCAGGAAACCGGCCAGGGCGATGATAATATTTTGTGGCGGGTTGATATTTCCGAAGGTGACGTGGATACGGCCTGGGCGGAATGCGACGTTATCGTGGAAAATGAATTCGAAACCCACGCGCAGCAGCATGTCTATATGGAACCCTGCGGCGCGCTGGTGGAGATCGATGGCCGCGGAAAGCTGACCATCCATTCGCCGAGCCAATCGGTTCACAATGTCCAGGCCAAGGTCGCCGAAGCGCTCGGGCTTCCCATGTCGCAGGTTCGGGCGGTCTCGCCTTTTGTCGGCGGCGCATTCGGCGGCAAGGGCGGCCCGCACGTGCAACCCATTACAGCGGCGCTGGCGCTGGCGGCCGGGCGGCCGGTAAAACTGGTGCTGTCGCGCAGCGAGGATTTCGAATTCCTGCGTTCGCGCCACCCGTCGCGCTATCGCGCCAAAACCGGGGCGCGGCGCGACGGAACCATCCTGGCGCGTGAGATCGAAGCGGTATTCGATGCCGGGGCCTATTGCGACGAGACCCCGGCGGTAATGTGCTTCGGCGTGTTCGCGGCGCGCGGGCCCTATAACATTCCGAATTTCCGCGGGTCCGGCGTCGCGGTCTATACCAACAAGCTGCGCACCGGATCGTTTCGCGGTTTCGGGGGGCCCCAGGCCGCCTTCGTCGGAGAAAGTCAGCTCGACGAACTGGCCGCCGAGATCGGTATGGATCCGGTGGAATTACGCATCAAGAATGCCATGCGAACCGGTGACCGGTATATCGGCGGCCAAACGGTCGAATCCTGCGGTTATGTCGCCTGTCTGGAAGCGGCGCGCGACGCCGCCGTCGCGGCCGGCGCGGGTAACAGCGACGACGCGGCGGACGGCAAACTACGCGGACTCGGCTATGGCAGTTCGTTACAGATCTGCGGATCCCATTCGACGTCGGCCAATGTTTATTTGCTGCCCGACGGCTCGGTAGCGCTCAACACGGGTGTTGTCGATCTCGGTCAGGGCTCGGACACGGCGTTAACGCAGATATGCGCGGGCGCGCTGGAGCTTCCGATCGAGAGCGTATCCTTCGCCGCGCCGGACACGGATTCGTCACCCTTCAACTGGAAGACCTCGGCGAGTCGCGTGACCTATACCGCGGGTCGCGCGGTGCTCGACGCCACCAATGAGGTCAAGCGCGCCATCCTCGACAATGCCGCGGAGATGATGGAATGCGCCGTGGATGATCTGGAATTGCGGCCTGGCGGCCGCGTCGGGCTCAAGGGCGTGGCGCAACAGGAAGTCGGTTTCCGGGAAATCTCGGCGCGGGCGCATTACCGGGTCGGCGGACCGATTATCGGCGCCCGGTCCTTGATGTTCGACGGTGAAAAACTCGATCCCAAGCGCGCTCTGCTCGACGGGTTCGTGTTCGATAATTTCGGCATTTATATCTTTGGCGCGCACGCGGTCGAAATCGAGCTCGACCAGAAAACCGGCCGCGTCGATGTCCTGCGCGCCTGGTGCGCCCATGATGTCGGCCGCGCCATCAACCCCGGCGCGGTAGAGGGGCAAATCGAAGGCGGGTTCGTCCAGGGGTTGGGATATGCCTTATTCGAAGAAATGGTGTGGGCGGATGGACGGCTCATCAATCCGACGCTGATGGATTATAAAATTCCCGGCATTGCGGACATTCCCGTCGAGATTCATTCCATCATCATCGAAGATCCGGAACCGACCGGGCCGTTCGGCGCAAAAGGCATTGGCGAACCCGGCCTCGTCCCCGTCGCGCCTGCGATCGCGAACGCCATCCATGCGGCGACCGGCGTCCGTATAACGAAACTGCCATTGACGCCCGAACGCGTTTTGGATGCGTTGGAAACAAGCCAATAAATTCGACGAATGAATGCTTCAATTGGAGACGCTTACGAAGAGGCATGAAATTTGAAAGAACTCAGTAACATGCGTTTGATCGATCTAAGCGGCGAGATATTCCACAAATGTCCAACGCTGCCGAACCATCCCCCAGCCGTCATCGTCGATTGGAATACGCACGACACGTTCCGCGAGGCAGAGGGTGTGAAGTTTTCTATCGCATCTAAATACATGTCTTTTGGCGAGCATACCGGGAGTCATGTCGATGCGCCCGCGCACTTCGATGCCGACGCAAACGCGCTGTCGGTTGATCAAATGCCATTGGAGGATTTCTACACGGAGGCAGTGTGTCTCGATCTTTCATACAAGCAAGCAAAGAGCGATATCACCGTAGATGATCTTGAGACAGCGGAAGCGGCCGCGGGTATAGAAATAAAGCCGCGAGATACGGTGCTGCTATATATGGCTCACTACGACCGCACATTCGGCATACCGGCATTTCTCACGGATTTTCCTGGCCTCGTTAAGGAATCCGCGGAATGGTTGGGTAGAAAAGACATAGTTATGTTTGGTGTGGAGGCGGTAAGTCCGGGGCGGCCTGGGAAGAACAATTTCGAAGTCCACTTGGTTTGTCGCGATATGGGGTTCACCCATATGGAAGGACTCGCCAACCTCGATAAGTTGGTCGGCAAAGGTCGGTTCCGATTTATTGGATTCCCATTAAAAATCAGGGGTGGCACTGGAAGCCCTATACGCCCTGTTGCCGTATTTGAAGAATGAAAATTAGAAGCTCTATGTCGCCGACGCGGATTTCCGCTTCTGACGCAAAGCGGACATGGAGCCTCGATGGACCCAGCCGTCACAGGTCCATACAGTCTCGCGCGGTGGTCGCGCGGGAGCAGAAATTAATTTTCGGAAAGTAAGGGGGGCTCGAGACTCGAAGCGCGCGGGGCCGGTCTTACGCACGTTCCCGCGCTCCTTGGGCCCCGCTCGCGCGAATCGCTTGCCAGACCCGCTCCGGCGTGGCCGGCATGTCAACATCGATCGCGCCCATGGCGCTCAGCGCATCGACAATGGCATTTATGACGGCGGGTGGCGCGCCGGTCGAGCCATTTTCTCCCGCCCCCTTTATACCAAGCATGTTCACCGGAGACGGCGCCTCGTTGAGCCCAACCGCGATCGAGGGCAGGTCGTCGGCGCGGGGCAGACAGTAATCCATCAGCGAGCCCGACAGGAGTTGTCCGGTCTCGGCATCGTGGCGGCAATCCTCGAGCAACGCCTGGCCGATGCCCTGGGCGATGCCGCCGTGGCTTTGGCCGAACAGCAGCATGGGATTGATCGCCCGGCCGACCTCGTCTATCGCCGTGAACCGGTCGATCCTGACCGAGCCGGTCTCCGGATCGACCTCGACTTCGCAGATATGGGTTCCGCTGGGATAGGTCGAATCCGGGGTGGTGTAATCGGATTCGGCCCTGAGCGGCCCACGAAGGTCATCGGGGAGCGTCGCGTCGCTTTCCGCGATCGAGGCGACCTCGAACAGATCGAGCGAGAGATCGGTGCCCCCGACGGTTAGCCCGCCGTCGCCGAACACGATGTCCGTTTCCGCAACCTCGAACTTGATCGCGGCGATGCGCTTCGCCTGTTCGATTATTTTATCTGAATTTATCACGATCAAAGGCCCCGCCAGGATCATCGAACGCGAGCCATGGGTTCCCTGACCGCGCGGAATTCGCTCGGTGTCGCCCATGATGAGCCGCACGCTGTCGAACGGCACGCCGAGTCGCTCGACGATAAGCTGCGCGAACACGGTCTCATGGCCCTGCCCGTGATTATGCGTGCCAGTGTATAGATCGACCTCGCCCTCCGGCGTTATGTGCAGCGCTCCCCATTCGAAGGGCACGCCGGCCGCGACCTCTATCAGCCGCTCCATGACATAGTTCGCTTCGGGCTGGCCGGCGCCGCGATAAGGAAAGATGCTGACCGTATTGGTGAAGGCGACACGAATTCGGGAATAAACGACCGGCGTCCCGTAGACCGTGGTTTGCACGCGCGGTCCCAGCACCACCGGCACCATCGGCCCGACGCGACCCGGATAAGCCCCCATGTTCGCGATCGTCGAGGTTTTAAGCGCCAGGAAACGGCCGTCGGCGTCAAGCGCAAGCTCGGCATGGGTCACATTGTCCCGGCCTTGTGTGTCGGTGAGAAATCCTTCCGAGCGTTCGCAGATCCATTTCACCGGCCGCCCAAGTATTTTGGCGCACCATGCGACGAAGAGACATTCCGGATAGGGAGATCCGCGCCCGCCAAACCCACCGCCCATGTCGTTGCAGATGACCCGGACCTTGTCGCCCGGCAGTTCGAATACCTCGTCGGCGAGCATGGACTTTACCCGGTGGGGAAGCTGCGAGTTGGTGTAAACGGTATAGACGCCCGTGCTCGCGTCGTAGTCGCAGGCGGCGCCTCTCGGTCCCTCGGGTTGATGATGATCCGGTTGTTGACGACGTCGATGCGGGCGATGTGGGCCGCTTTCGAGAACGCCTCATCGCACGCCGCCTCATCGCCATATTCGACGTCGGCGCAAAGATTGCCGGGCCCATCATCCCAGACGCGTGGCGCGTCGGGCTCGAGCGCGGTCACGGCATGGGCCACCGCCGGCGACACTTGGTAGTCCACCCTCACCAACTCCGCCGCGTCGCGCGCCAGGTCGTTGGTCTCGGCCACGACGATCGCGATATTGTCGCCGACATAGCGCACGCGTTCGGTCGCGAGCACGCTGTTTTCCGGCATGAACAGCGCCGTACCTCCGCGGTAGCGAAACTCGCCCCCCTTCATGTTGAGGAATTCGATGGCCGAGGTTCCGAACCCTTCCTTCGCGTAATCATGTCCGGTGAGCACGCCGAGAACGCCGGGCGCGTTTCGCGCCGCGTCGGTGTCGATCGCGAGGATCCTGGCATTGGCGTGGGGCGAGCGGACCACCTGCAGCCAGACCTGTCCCGGCAGATCGACATCTCCGGTGAATCGTCCAGCGCCCCGCAGCAACCGCTGATCTTCGACCCGAAGGACCGATTGGCCAATACCAAACTGCATCCGGTTACCCCTCCCCGGCCCCGAATTATTCATTCAAGATCAAAGCAGTCTTGCAGGGCGGGATCAAGCGCCAGTCGCGAAACCGGCCGGGCAATCGCCGGACGGGTGTACTCGATATCGAATTGCGCTAATATTGAGGCTCGAAAAAAAGCGGTGAACAAGCGGAGGGAAAATCCGATGGCAGGCGCGTCGATTATCGAAAATCAGGGCAAGAGCTACGATGCGGATTGGGAGGTTCTCGACCCCCGGGAACAGGCCTACCGTGACGCGCTCGGCGACGGGCTGGAGATCGTTCTCGGCGCGGGCGCGGACAATCTCGCGGCGATCGCCGAGGGCCTGAACGCCCATAATGTACACGGCCCCAAAGGCCAGCGCTGGAGCGAGGACTTGATTGAATCGGAATTGGAAAGGGTGGGTCGCTGATCGCGAGCCCCGCGAGACGACAATAACAACCAGAATTCCAAAACAAAGCACGGGTACGGATCATGACGAACCTAAAACTGGAACAACCTTCGTCGGTCGACGAGATCGTGGAAACCGGTTTGCTCGACAACTGGTACCTCATCGCGCGCAACACCGACGTCGACACCGGACCGGTCGCGCTGACGCGTCTGAGCCGGGATATCGTGCTGTGGCGCGACCAGGACCGCCAGCTCCATTGTGTGGAGGATTTCTGCCCGCATCGCGGCGCAAAATTGTCGGTCGGTCGTGTCTGCGACGGCAACATCGCCTGCGCCTATCACGGCGTGGAAGTTGACGGCAAAGGCGTAATCGTCAAAATCCCGACCGAATCCGGCAGTCCCTTCATCGGCAAAAAAGCCATACGGCACTATCCGGTACAGGAAGCCCATGGGGCGATCTGGGCGTGGTTCGGTATCGACGAGGACGCGGAACCGCCGGAACTTCGCTTCCCGGACGAGTTCTATACCGGGGAATGGTGCGGGTTTGTCGACATTCGCCCGTTCGAATGCAACTACCAGCTCGTTCGCGATAACCAGATCGATCCGATTCACGGATCGTTCCTGCATGCCGGCACCCATGCGCTGGCCTGGGGACAATTGGAAGGCGAGCTTGGGTTCGAAAGAACCGAGCACGGTTTCGTGGTGTGGCGAAAGTACCAGCAGGGCGTGAATCTCGACCGGACGGAGGTATTCCGCTATGAGGGCAGCGGATTTTGGGCGGTCACGGACCTGCCGTTCCAAAAGCACGAGGGCGGCGGCACCGTCAGGCTGTTCCGCTATCCGACGCCGATCGATCGCGACAACTGCCTGGTCTATAACTATCGCCTCCAGAAGCGCACGGGCTGGGAACGGGATATCTGGCGATTTATGTACATCAACCGTGTGGGCGGGCGCGGCGCGGAGGTGCTGGAACAGGATCGGGTCGCGCTGGCCACGATCCCGCGCGACGCTTCGCGAAGAGAGTTGCTGCTGCAACTCGATCTCGGCGTGGCCGCGATCCGGCGCATGTACCGAGAAGAAGCGGAGCGGCAATTCGAAACCATCACAGGCGCGACCAGCGCCGCCGCGGAATAATCCCGCGGCGGCGATCCGCGTCCCATCGTTGACGATCGGCCAATCAATCTAATCCCGGGGAGGACGTCCACAATGGAGGTCGGTTTCATCGGCCTCGGCCGGATGGGGGCCGCCATGGCCCACAACATCCAGGCCGCCGGCCACAGTTTATATGTGAATGACGTCCGGCCGGAGGCTTGCGATGCCGCGGTCGAAGGCGGCGCGACGTTTCTTGCAACACCGGCCGAGATCGCGCGTCGGGCGGAAATCGTGGTGATCAGCGTGCCCGGACCGAACGAGATCGAGGCGGTGTTGTCGGGCGCCGACGGGCTGCTCGCCGGGCTCGAGAGCGGTAAGCTGGTGATTGACACGACCACGATCTCAGCGCGTCAGAGCAAGGCGAACGCCGGGCGATGCTTGGATCTCGGCGTCGATTACCTGGACGCGCCGGTCAGCGGCGGCCAGCACGGCGCGATCACGGCCGATCTCGCCGCGATGGTCGGCGGCGACGACGCGGCCTTCGAGCGCGCCGGCCCAATTTTGGAATGCGTCGCCAAGAGCATCACCCATGTCGGGTCGACGGGCTCCGGCAGCGCGATCAAGCTGCTCAATCAGATGATTTACGTATCGTATCAGATGGTGTTCGCCGAAGGGCTCGCGGTCGGCGAGGATCTCGGCCTGGATCTTGAAACCATGCTCCAGGTCTGGGGCGCCTCGGCGGCCGGCCATCCCGAAATCACGGTGAAATACGACGAAATCCGCGGCGTCGCGAAGACGCCGGGTTTCGCGGTAAATCGCGCCCTTCTATTCGTTGATCTGGCCCAGGAAGGCAGCGGGGATCTCGGCTATTCCACGCCGGTCTTCGACGCGGTCGCGGCATCGTTGAGGCTCGCCGAAACCGACGGTTTGGCGGACGAGGACATGATACGCGCGCGCGGCAGATATCGCGAGAGGCCCACAAAAATCACGGGAGGCAATTGAAATGAAACCCAGACCAACGGGCCCGTTCCCCTATACGGCAAGTATCGACCGACCCAAATTAAGTTTGCCCGGCGGCGCCCGGTTGGCGTTGTGGGTGGTTCCCAATATCGAATTCTTCCCGCTCGACGATAAGGTTTTCTTCGGGGCCGGGTTCACCCCCGACGTGCTCGCCTGGTCGACCCGTGATTACGGTGGCCGTGTCGGAATCTTCCGCATCATGGAAGTCCTCGACCGCTATAAGATCCGCGCCACGGTCGCGCTCAACAGCGACGTCTGCGATTATTACCCCCGGATCATCGAAGAAGCGGTCAAGCGCGACTGGGAATTCATGGGCCACAACCAGAGCAACAGCCGACCTCTCCACCAGCTTCCCGAGGGCGCCGAGGCCGAGGAGATCGCCGGCGCGTTCGATCGGATCGAAAAGGCCACCGGGGCCCGGCCGCGGGGCTGGCTTAGCGGCGGGCTGATCGAAACCTGGGATACGCTCGATTTTCTGCTCGACGCCGGGTGCGAATATATTTGCGACTGGATCAACGACGACCAGCCCTATCTGATGGACGTCGACGGCAGGCGGCTCGTATCGGTTCCCTATTCGGGCGAAACCAACGATTTCGGGGCTTTTATGCGCTGGGGCATGTCACCGGACGACTTCGACCAGCAGCTGCGCCGCCAGTTCGACGTTCTGTATCGCGAGGGCGCGGATTCGGCCAAAGTCATGGTGATTTCAGTGCATCCGTTCCTGATTGGATATCCACACCGCATCGGGGCGCTCGAAAACGCGCTCGAATATATTTGCGGGCACGACGACGTCTGGCTGACGACCGGCGGCGAGATCATGGACCACTATCTGGAGTCCGGGGCGACCGTGTAAGGCGGCGATGGCAACCAGCCCTTAGGGCTCTTCCTCCTCGGGAACATCGTCGGCGTCCGTATTCATTTCGACGTCCTTGCGGCGGCGCTGGGCCGCGATGCGGCCGGTTTCCCAATGGTCGCCTTCAACCGCGCGCATCGCCTGGCGCTCCAGATCCTCCGTCCAGGCGCCAAGCGAATAACCGTACCACGGCGCTTCCGGCTTGAGCGGCCCCAGCTTGAGCTCGTTCTCCCAGATGTCCCTGGCGCGCTCCATATATTCGCGCTTGGGAAGCGAAATCGGCGGATAGTCCTGGCGCAGAACGGCGTTGATCAGCAACGCCGAGTCTTCGTCGCCGCGCACCGTGTCCGTCGGCCCGTGGCCGCCGTCCTGATGCTTCAGTATTTCCATGTCGAGATGCGGTTTGGCGCGGAAGGACAGCGCCCATAGGACGGCATCGGCATTGTCGGGATCGATGTCCTCGTCGGTCGCGATCACGATCTTGCCGGCGAAACGCTGCAATGAGCTCACCCCGTAAAGCGCCCTCCAGACCTCGGTCTCGGGCATGCCACGCTCGACCTGGACGACGAAGATCTTGTGCCCGCCGGTGAGCGGCGCATGCATGCGCACCCGCCGGACGCCCTTGATGCCGAGATGGTCGCGCAGATGGCGCAGATAGTTGAACTCCAGCCCGGGCCTTCGCATGGTGCTGGATTCGCTCGGCGCGAGCTGGCTGATGAACGAGGTCAGGATGGCGTTGTCGCGCCGGGTGATCGCGGTCACCTCCCTGAAGGCGTTGTATTCCTGAAGGTTCACGTGACCATGGGGTTCGCCGAACGGCGCTTCCAGTTCGAGATATTCGGTGTCTACCCAGCCCTCGATCACGATTTCCGCCTCGGCCGGAACGACGAGGTCGACGGTGCGCGCCTTCGTCACGTTGATCGGCGATCCCACCAGACCGCCGGCGAGCGCGATCTCATCCATGGTCTCGGGCGCTTTTTGAACCGCCGCGTAGGCGATCGCGGGCGGCGCGCCGACAATGACCGCCGCCGGCATTCGTTCGCCCAGCGCCTTGTATTTTTGCCAGTGCACGTAGGCGCCGGCGCGCTGTTCCACCGATGTGTTGAGACCGAGCCGTCTCGGCGCTTTCACCTGCGCGCGATAGACGCCCATGTTCTGGATTCCGGTATCGGGATCGCGGGTGATGAAGCACGACGTGCTGAGATAGGGCGCATTGTCCCAGCCTGGCGTCGAAATCGGAACCGGCAACCCGTCGAGGCCTTGACCCGCCTCGTCCAGCGCAGCCCCTTCCAAAACGATATCCTGGCAGGGCGCATTAGCAACCTCGCGCGGTGGTATCGGATCGGCCATCGCCCTGGCCCAGGTCCCGGTCACATCGTCCAGGTCGCAACCGAGGCCGATCCTGTATACCTCGGGGCTCGCCGCCATCGCGCCCACGACCACGGGAATATCGTAACGTTTGCCCTTTGAATCCACGACATTGGTGAAAAGCATCGCCTTGCGATCCTTCTCCTCCACGCCGCCGCGGAATTGCCAGCGCATCAGAGGATGGATTTCGGTGTCCTTGTTGATCTCGATATCGACCGTCATCAGCGCGCCCGCCTGTTCCAGCCGGCCTAGAGCGTTTCACGGTTTGACGGAAGCGTAGCCTGCGTTTTGGAAGTAAT
>CAZPMO010000145.1:0-12610 GCA_964587515.1 uncultured Rhodospirillaceae bacterium
CGAGAAACCGATTTGCCTCCATCAAATGATCCTATTTGGTCGGATAGTGCTCTAGAATCCTCGTCGAGGAGCGCGTCGCCCTGCTTCCAATCGACAAACTTGAATCTCCTGCGGAACCGGGGCAAGCGGCTTTCATCGAGTCTGTGTCTCCTCGGCATCGCTTTAACCGAAAGCAGGCGTTCAGCCGGTTTCTCGATCAAGCGCGCTACGAATGACTTCGGCAAGCTGATTTCTTCGAAAGGGTTTATTGATGAGGATACTGTCGCGGCCCATAAGGCCATTACGCTTGGTCGCCTCGGCCGGGTAGCCAGACATAAAGATGACATTGAGGTCGGGATAATCTTTTCTCGCTTCCTCGGCGAATTCCGGGCCGCTCACGCCGCCCAGAAGCACCACGTCCGACAAAACCAGGTCCACGTGTTCGCCATTCGCCAAAGCGTCAAATGCTTTCTTCGCCGTCGGAACGGTGACAGTGCGATACCCCAATTCGTTTAGCATCAGGACCGCCAGGTCGCTAACATCGTCGTTGTCTTCGAGAACCAGGATCGTTTCACCCCTGCCACGCTGAACATTGTCTTCCGCCGTGAGTATGTCGGGCTTTTCGCCGCTTTTCCCGCGCGGCAGGTAGATCTTCACCGAGGTCCCCTTGCCCTCCTCACTATATATATTGACGAACCCGCCGGATTGTTTTGCGAAACCATAAACCATCGAAAGACCCAGTCCGCTTCCCGCGCCAATTTCCTTAGTTGTGAAGAAGGGCTCGAAGACATGGGCCAGAACATCGTCGGACATACCCGTTCCCGTGTCGCTCACCAACACAGCAACATAATCGCCGGTCACCGCTTCATTGTCTTGGGCCGCGAAGGTCCCATCCAAATGGACGTTATTGCATTCGATGGTGAGCTTTCCTCCACCCGACATGGCATCGCGCGCGTTAATCGCCAAATTCAACAGCGCATTTTCCAACTGCCCCGCATTGACCGTGACAAGCCAAAGATCGGGCCGGGGCTTAAACTCTAATTCGATATCTTCACCCAGGGTTCGGGTAAGCAGCCCCGAGAGGCCTGTCATCAAATCCGCTATTTCGATCGTCTGTGGGTCCAGCGCCTGTTGGCGCGAGAAGGCCAGGAGGCCATGGGTCAGTTCGGCCCCGCGCCTTGAGGCGCGCAAGATCGATTGTGCCTTTTCCTTGTCCCCTTCCGAACCACCCACAAGGAGTTCGGCGTTTCCCTGGATGACGGTCAGGAGATTGTTAAAATCCTGCGCGATACCGCCCGTAAGTTGGCCGACGGCCTCCATCTTTTGCGCTTGGCGAAGCTGCTCTTCCGTGTGGCGCTGGTCGGTTACATCGACATGGATTGTGCCGACCCCAATAATTTGGCCGTGGAGATTTTTCACAGGAAACTTGGTTACGGACAAAAGGCGCTTTGGTCCATCCGGCGGAGGAACATGGGCTGAGAATTCGAATTCAACCGTGGAGCCTGACTCCACCGTTTCCCTGTCGGCGTCGGTATAATTTCTGGCATACTTGTCTTGTATCCGATCAAATACCGTCGTGCCCGAGACCTCTTCCTGCGACCGCTGATACCATTCCTCATAGCGCTTGTTTACGAGTTGAAACCGTCCATCCAGATCTTTCAGGAAGCCTTTCGCACTCTTTGCCAGATGTCCCCAGGCTTCGTCCGCCATGTCTTCGGCTGCTATAAGTGATATGGGCTTTCCCACCGCTTCTTTGGCGGTATAGCCGTATACATTTTCCGCGCCGGCATTCCATTCGGTGATGATCCCGTCCATCGATGCGGTAATAATCGCTTCCGCCGAGTTATCGATGATCCCCGCAAGGCGTTGCGCGGCGAGATCGGAATCTTTTCGCATAAATGGCGTTCCTCTGCGGCTTCGGACAAAATTGGCTATATCAAGTAGATAACGTTCAAAGCAGAATGATTGTCCTAATTTTTTCGCCGTAGTTGCATTAAACATAGTACTCGAATTGACGTTGTCCAATTGCGGCGGCAAGGATGACGGCGAAACCGAGGTGGACGCGTTCTGGAGCGGTCGTTGTTCGTCGAAATTCTCGAACTCAGCTTGTTGCTTGGCGCGCTGTTTGCGTTCGCCAGCGGCGTGATTCAGGGGTTTTCGGGCTTTGGCGGCGGTTTGATGGTCGTCCCGATTCTCGCGGTTTTGTTCAGTCCCATCGAGGCGATTGCGATCGCCGCGCTCGCCGCGCTCGCCGCGATTTCGGGCAACATGGTCATGTTGCCGGACGCGATCAGAAAAGCCCATTGGCCCGAGGCGGCCCCCGTTTCGATCGCGCTCGCCATAGCCACGCCGTTAGCCCTGAATTTCCTGATTTCCGCCGACCCTGTCCTGATACGACGCGGCATGGCGGTGTTCATTCTCGCGGCCTCGGTTGTCCTGATGACCGGGTGGACCTTCAGCGGAAAACGAAATGTGCTGACGAGCCTCGCCACGGGCACCGTGACCGGCGGCATCACCGGCGGATTTGGGATACCGGGCGGCCCCTTCATGATCGTTTATTATCTTTCCGCGCCGGTCGCGCCGCCCGTTAAAAGGGCGAATATCATTGTCTCGGCCTGCGTCGGCATGACGATTCTAATCATTGGTCTGATCGTGGCGGACGCCTACAACCAGGCGACAATCATGCGCGCGATCATAATCGCGCCGGTTTTTTTGGCCGGATCCTGGGCCGGCCGGGTCTTCTTCAAAATCGCGCCGGTGACCTGGTTCAAGCACGTCGCCTACACCATCCTGCTGGCGACGGGCATCATGGCATTGGCTGTTTGAGCCGCGGCCAGCCCCGCGCGGCGCCTACCCCTCCTCCGCGCGCAATTCCTCGAATACCTTATTGGCGATGATCAACGCCTCGCGGACCGACGGCACGCCGATATAACCGCCCACATGCAACAGCGCTTCGGTGATTTCGTCTTCCGTCCATCCGTGTCGCCGCGCGAAGCGGACATGCAGTTCCAGTTCGGGCCAGCAATGGCCGCAGGTATCGGAAATCACGCAAATCAGGGCGCGGGTCTTGTGATCGAGGCCGGGGCGCGCCCACAGCATCCCGAAGATGGCTTCGGTCGAGTAATCGACGAATTTTTCCATCACCGGACCCTGATAGACCGTATCCGCCAGCTTGTCGGCCAAGGCGGGGCCCATCACCTCGCGCCGCGTGGCGGCACCCTTCTCAAAGTTTTCGCTTTTCGACACGTCGTTACTCCGATGCTGTTGGGTGAGAAGAGAAGATGAATTGTATGTCCGGGGGACGACCACGGTCCACGAAAGAGGTTGGCGCGCCCTCCTTCGTTCCCCTTCGGGCCTTGATGGATTACTCTCGGCCGTCGCGCGCCGGCGCGCGTGACGCGGGGAACGGACCATGGAACAACAGCAGGAAAAAATCCTCGGTATCCTGAACCAGGCGACCGATCTGGCGGTCCAGTACGGGCTCGACGTTCTCGGCGCGCTGGCGATCCTGATCGTCGGCATCATGGTTGCCGGCTGGGCGCGGCGCGGCGTGGTGCGGGCGCTGGACCGGGCGCCGCGGGTCGACGACACGCTGAAGCCGGTCATCGCCAACATCGTGCGCTACACCATCCTGGTGTTCGTGCTGATCGCGGTTCTGGCCCAGTTCGGCGTCCAGACCACCAGCATCATCGCCTTGCTCGGCGCCGCCGGCCTGGCGATCGGCCTGGCGCTGCAAGGCACGCTGCAGAACATCGCCGCCGGCGTCATGCTGCTGTTCCTGCGCCCGTTCCGGGTCGGTGAATATATCGACGCCGAAGGACTGGCGGGCACCGTCGACGAGATCGGCCTGTTCACCACCCACATGCGCACCTATGACGGCCTGTATCTCGAAGTGCCCAACGCGAAGATCTGGAACCGCGCGATCCTCAACTATTCACGCGTCACGGCGCGGCGCGTGGACGTGGCGGTCGGCATTTCCTATGGTGACGATATCGACAAGGCGCAGGCGGCGCTGCTGGCGGTCATGGCCTCGGACGACCGGGTCAACGCCGAGCCCGACCCCCAGGTCCTGGTCACCGAACTGGCCGACAGCTCGGTCAACCTCGCCGTGCGCTGCTGGGTCGGCCCCGACGATTACTGGGCCGTGCTGTTCGACCTCAACAAGGCGGTCAAACAACGCCTCGACGCCGAAGGCATCACCATCCCCTTCCCCCAGCGCGACGTGCATATTTCCGGCGAAAGCGAATTGAAGTGACGTTTCGTAAAATCAGTCGACGGGAATGAGGCGCAGGCCGAGGGGGCGGCCGATGCGTTGCGCCTCGGTCTCGGGCGGCTGTGTCGCGTCCCACGGGTCGGCGTCGAAACGCATGCCGCTCACGCCGTCCGATGCGTCCGAACACAGCCAGATGGCGGGCGCCACCATCTGTTCCGGCGACACCAGCGGCTCCGAAGGATCCCGGCGCGACGCCTCGCGACGAGCCAGGGAGAGGCCCGCCGTGTCGGCGGGACCGCCCGGATTGAGGATGTTCACGGTAACGCCGGTGCCCGCCAGGTCCTGGTGCCAGATCTCGGACGCCATTTCGAGCGCCGCTTTCGAAGCCCCGTAACAGGAATAGCCGGGCCGGTGCATGGTCTCGATCATGGTCGTCACGTTGATGATCCGCCCCCACCCCCCTTGGGTGAGATGCGGCGCGATCAGGCTGGCCATGCGGTTGGCCGCCACATAGTTGGTCGCCATCACGGCCTGCACCATGTCGTCGGGCGTCTCCCAGAATTTCGGCCGCGGCAGATCGGGGCTGTTGTGGTCCGGCGCGATGATGGCCGGCGCCAGCCCGGCATTGTTGATCAGCCCATGGACCGCGCCGAATTGCGAGATCGTCTCGCCGATCACGTCCCGGCATTGGGCCGGTTCGCGGAGATCGACCAGGACCGGCCGGATCGACTCGGATTCCGATTGGACCAGCGCGTCCACGTCGCTTTGTATATGCGTGGGAATTACGACATTCGCGCCGGCCCCGGCGAGACCGCGCGCCATCGCCAGCCCGAGCCCGCGTCCGCCGCCGGTGACGATGATGATTTTGCCGTGGAGGGACGGATTGCTCATGGCGAATTAGATCTTGAGCGTGCTTTCCTCGACGCTCGGCGGTTCGGGTCGGCTGTTGCCGGTCATGTCGAGGAAGTTCTGGTTCTGATACCATTCGCGATAATCGAGCATCCGCACCGGCTTGAAACGCGGCGGGTTGTCCGGCCCGACGCAGCTCGGCAGCGGGTCCGCCACCGTGTCCCAGGTCGGATTGAAGAAGAAGGCGATCGAATAGCGGTCGCGCTTGGGCGGCAGCACACGATGCGGCGTCGCGATGAAGCGGCCGTTGGACCAGCGGTTCAGGAACTCGCCGGTATTGACGATGATCGCGCCGTCGACCGTGTTGGCCGGCAGCCAGTTTCCCGAGGTCGCGCGGATCTGCAGCCCCGGCTCCTCGGTCACCGGCAACAGGGTCAGGAACCCGTGATCGCTGTGGGGCGCGATGCCGAACTGGTTGTCCTCGGAAGAGACCGGCGGGTAATGCTGGTTGCGGGTCGACCACACCGGATCGTCGAACAGCCCGTCGAAATAGTCCGCGTCGAGGTCGAGCGCCCGCGCATAGACCGGCAGCAGGCGGTAGCCGAGCGCCTCCATGGCGTCGTAATAAGGCAGCATCTCGGCCTTCCAGCCGGGCAGCAACGCCTCGTCGGGCCATTGGTTGGGACCGTGCGACGACAGGCCCGCCTTGATGGCCGGATGGTCGGCCGGGCGCTCGCGCACGATGCGCAGCATTTCGTTGAGGTCGGGCTGGGTGTTCTCGTTAATGGTCGAGGATACGTAGATCGTCGATCTGGTCGGCAGGTAGTTCTCGTGCTTGAGTTTTTCGGCGTCGGGCAAAGCAAAGAAGCGCCGGATGTTCCCGTGCGCGCTCTCGATCAGGTCGCCGGGCACGCCGTGATTGACCATGAAGTAGAAACCGACATTCTCCAGCGCATGGCGAAGCTCGCCCGCCAGCGCCTCGAGGGCGCCGTCCTCGCCGGCGAGATAGGGCCCAAAATCGAGGACGGGAATCTCCTCGTTGGTCAAGTCGGGGGGAAATTCGGCGGTGAGTGACTGGGTGGCCTTGGACATGGCGATCTCGGCTGGTGAACGGTTAACCGGTTGCGGCCCCATGATACTGATTTCCGGGCGACGCGTACAGGCGCGGGAAACCGGAGCCGCGCGGTTCCGCGCGGGGTGGCGATGGGCTACCATTATCCGGCCCATGAATTTCCGCCGGAGGCCCAGATGCCCATCGACATGCACGCCCACTGGATTCCCGAGATCTTCGCCGAGGCGCTGCGCGCCCGCGACGCGTTGCCGTTCATCCGGCCCGGCGACGCCGGCGACGACAGCCGCGAATATGTCCATATCCCGCGCGGCCCGGTGGCGATCCGTCCCGGACACGCCGATCTGGAAAAGCGGGTCGCGGATTCCGAAGGCCATGGCGTCGGCGCGCAGGTTCTTTCCGCCTCGGGCACGTTCGGCGACGCGATCCAGTGCGCGCCGGCCGGCGAGGCGGCCGAGCTGGCCCGCATCTTCAATGACGGGCTCGCCGCCGCGTGCCGCGACTATCCGGGCCGGGTCTACGGCGTCGCGGCGCTGCCGTGTTCCGACTTGGCGGCGGCGGTGGAAGAGCTTGACCGCGCCGTGGCGCAGCCCGGCATCATCGGCGTCGAAGTGCCGGGGAACGCCTTTACCAGCCTGTCGGCCGCCGAACGGTTCCACCCGCTGATGGCGGCGGCGCAGCGCCGCAAATGCCACATCCTGATTCACAACGGCAATCTGTTCGATGATTTCGCCGCCCACACGTCGCAGCCTCTGGACAATGGGCGGGAACGCCGGGGAACGCTGGAGATGCAGGCCAATCTGTCGTCGGTCACGGTGACCCTGTGCTTCACCGATTATCTCGACCCCTATCCCGACGTCACCATGCAGGTCCACAATCTTGGCGGCAACATCCCCTACGAGATCGCGCGCATGGATCACCTCAGCCTCGATGCCGACCCCGACAGGCCGCCGCCCTCGACCCGGCTCGACCGCATCATGGTCGACTGCAATTCGTTCACCGCGCCGGCCATCGAAATGGGGGTCAAGGTCTATGGCGCCGACAAGGTCATGATGGGAACCGACGGCTCCAATTTCGGCGTCGAATGGTCGCTGAAGGCGATCGCCGACGCCGATATCGGCGACGAAGCCCGGCGCGCCATCCTCGACGACAACGCCGCCCGGGTCATCGCCGCCGCGGAAGCGGCATGAACTTGCTCTAGGCGCGTTCGCCGACCTGGTAAAGCTCGACCCGGTTACCGTCCGGGTCGGAGACGTAGATGGTCAAGCCGTAGGGGCCGTCGTGCAAATCTTCCTGGAAATGGGTATCGCGCGCCTTTAGGCGGTCACGCAGCGTACGCACGTCGTCGACCTCGAAGGCCATGTGGTCGACCTGGATATGGCCTTTTTCTTTTCCGCTGGTCAGGGCGAGGCCGTGGTGAAAGGCGACGAAAGCGCGGCCGTCGGCCAGCGGCTTGGCCGGCCGCGTGGTGAAGCCGACGCCGTTAACATAGAAATCCGTCGACCGGTCGATGTCCTCCACCATCAGCAGCATGTGGCCGAAGCCCAGCGGGCGGGGTCCTTTGGAACCGGTGGTCATTTTCAGCCCTCCGTATCGCTGCCGAGCTTGCCGGCGCGGCCCCAGCTGTCCTTGGGCGTGTCGTGGATGACCACGTGCAGGTGGTCGGGCTTGCAATCGGCGTGTTCGACCATGGCGTCGGTGATCGCCTTCACCAGATTGCGCTTCTGGTCGACGGTGCGCCCCTCCCACATCTCGACGATGACGAACGGCATGTGCGGTCCCCCCTTCTGGCGCCCGGCTCAGGCGCGATCCTCGAAAATTTTCTCGATACGCGGGCGGATGCCCGTCCATTGACTGCGGCCGACGGTGACCGGCGCGCGCGATCCCATGCCGCGCGCCCAGACGAAGCGCAGGCCGAGCGCCTCCGCCCCGTCCCGGTCGAACCCGCCGGGCGGGGCGGCGAGATCGACCAGCAGAACATGTTTTTGCATGGTTTCCAGCATCGCCTTGTCGACAAGTTGCACCGGCACGCTGTTCACCAGAATGTCGGCCTCGGGCAGGATGGCGGCGAGGTTCGAGAGCTCGGCATTTTCGGCGCCGGCGGCATAGGCGGCGGCCCGCTGCACCGGATCGCGGGCGGCGACCGTGACATTGGCGCCCAGCGCCACCAGGGTACGGGCCGCGAGCTCGCCGATGGTGCCGTAGCCGACCATGACGATATTGGCCTTGTGGATGGTGATGTCGGTATTCTCGATGATCACCTTCAGCATGCCCTCGACGATGGCCGGGCCGCGCAGCAGCATCAGGTCGCGGTCGTATTCGTACTCGAAATATTCGATCTTCAGTTCCTCGCACAGCGTTTTCAGCTTGGCGTCCGGCCAGCCGAGGATGATGTGCGGGTCCGGCTTCATGGCCGACAGCATGGCGCGGTCGGGGATGATGCGTTCATCGGTGAAGGGCGCGAACAGCGCGCCGTCGGGGGCGATGCCGGGAATCGGGAACAAGGCGATCTCGGCGCCCGCCAGGGCGGCGGCGGCGGACGGGGCGTGGGTCACGCCCGCGATGCCGTCGTCGGGCCACGGGAAACCGTAAGCCCGCACTTCGGCGCCGGTGGCGGCGGCGCAGCGCGCGATTTCCTGTTCCCGGCGGTCGCCAGCGACAATGGCGATAATCCTGTCTTCCCACTTCATCGGCTTTTCACTCTTTCCACCCGTTGGTTCCTGATGAGTCCGGCGATGCCCATGACCTCGATGATAGCGCGTTCCCCTGTATAGTGGCGCATCGATTTATGATGAATTATTGCGATCGCGCCCATGACCGAACCGGGTCACATCACCGCTAATCCCGCCGCCACCTCCGGCGCGCGGCGGGAGGACCACCGGCTGCTGACCGGCAGGGGACGGTATGTCGCCGACTGGGATGCGCCCGGGCTGGCGCACGGGGTCGTCGTCCGTTCCGCCGTGGCCCATGCCCGGATCCAACGCATCGACGCGAGCGCGGCCCTGGCGTCGCCCGGAATCCTCGACGTGCTTCTGCCCGACGATCCGGACGTGGCCGCGCTCGGCGCCATTCCGTGGGAACTGCCGCCGCCCGACGCGGACGGGATATCCAAGGGAGCGCTGCAACCCGTATTGGCGAGAGGCGCGGCGCGTTACCTGGGCGAACCCATCGCGTTCGTCGTCGCCGAGACCCAGGCGCAGGCGCAGGACGCCGCCGAACTGGTGGCTATCGAATACGAAACCCTGGCCAGCGTCACCGAACCGGAATCGTCGTCCGGGCCGGACGCGCCGCCGCTGTGGCCGGATTATCCCGGCAATGAATATTTCAGCTTTCACAAAGGCGACGAGGAGGCGGTGGCCAAGGCCTTCGCCGAGGCCGCCCATATCGCGGAGCTTTCGGTTCGCAATAACCGTCTCGCGGCCAATCCCATGGAGCCCCGCGTCTACGCCGCGGCCTGGGACCGGACCACCGAGCGCTGGACCCTGCGGGCGGCGGCGAGCAAGCCGCATCTTCTGAAACGCACCATCGCCGGGTCGGTTCTCGGCGTCGACGCCGACCGGATACGCGTCATCGCCGAGGAGGTGGGCGGCGGCTTCGGGGCCAGGAACCAGGTCTATCCCGAACAGGTTCTGGTCATGCTGGCGGCAAGGCGTACAACACGTCCCGTGCGTTGGCTGGCCAGCCGCGCCGAAATGATGATCAGCGACGCCCAGGGCCGCGACCAGATGTCGAGAGCCGCACTGGCCGTCGACGCCGACGGCCGTTTTCTTGCGGTCCGGGCGACCAGCTTCGCCGCGCTGGGAGCCTATTTCTCGCCACGCGCACTGGTGTCGCCCATCGCCGGGGGGCGAACCCTGCCGGGTGTCTACGACATTCCGGCGGCCAGTATCGACGTGCGGGCCATGTTCACCAATACCGTGCCGACAGCGCCCTACCGGGGCGCGGGACAGCCGGAGACCATGTTCCTCATCGAACGCCTGGCGGACCGGGCGGCGCGAATGCTCGGGATATCGCCGGTCGAGATCAGGCGGCGCAACATGATCGCGCCGGACGCCCTGCCCTACGTAAACGCGTTCGGCATCACATACGATACCGGCGACTTTCCGGCCAATCTGGCGCGCGCCCGTGAATTCGCCGACTGGGACGGCTTCGAGGCGCGCCGGGATGAAGCGCGCGACCGCCGACGGCTACGTGGAATCGGACTGTCGTCAACCATCGAGGCCTGCGGCATGCATCTCGACGAACAGGCCCTGGTGCGCATGGGACGCGATGGAAAAGCGGAAATCCTGATCGGCACCATGTCCAATGGCCAGGGACATGAGACGGTATACGCCCAACTCGCCGCCGAAGCCCTGGACTGCGCGGCCGGCGACGTCACGATCGTCCAGGGTGACACGGACCGCATCGCCACCGGCAACGGAACCGGCGCGTCGCGTTCCCTTACCGTGGGCGGGTCGGCGCTGTTCCTGGCCTGCCGCGATCTGGTCGAACAGGGGCGGATCGCCGCCGCCGAATTGCTGCAGGCGGACGCCGCTTCGGTCGAACCCTGCCCCGGCGGGTTCCGGGTGCGCGGCACGGAACGGATGGCGACATGGGCCGCCGTGGCGGGCCATCGCGGCGGTCTCGCCGCCGAGCACCGTTTCAATCCCGACAACTATACCTTTCCCAGCGGTTGCCACGTCTGCGAGGTGGAAATCGATCCCGAAACCGGGGTTGTGGCGCTGGAAGCCTACACCATGGTCCATGACGTCGGCCGGGCGGTGAATGTTTCCGTGGTCGCCGGGCAGTTGGAAGGCGGCGTTACCCAGGGTATCGGCCAGGCGTTGCTGGAAAACGTTCGTTATGATGTCGACGGTCAGGTCGTCACCGGCAGCTTTCTTGATTACGCCATGCCCCGCGCCGACGAGATTCCTTCGTTCCGCCTGGAGCTTGCGGGTATTCCCAGCATCGTCAATCCGCTCGGCGCCAAGTCGGTGGGCGAAGCCGGGCCGACCGCCGCCCCGCCGGCCGTGATCAACGCCGTGCTCGACGCCCTGGCCCCGCTGGGGGTTGACCACATCGAAATGCCGGCGACGCCCGAGTCGGTGTGGCGCGCCATCCGGTCGGCGAAAATGCCATGACCGCCGCGCCCATTTGCAAACCGAATTCGGGATGAATGTCCCGAGATCATCCCAGGCGGCCGGTGTCATTTGGTTGGGCCACCGTCACGTCGAGGTCCGTCACCAGGCCGTTGCCCAGGGAATAGACCCATCCGTGAACGCACAGCATTTGACCGCGAGACCAGGCCTCTTGCACGATGATGTCGGAAGCCACGTTCCTGACCTGTTGTATGACGTTGAGTTCGCACAGACGGTTGAGGCGCGCGCCTTCGTCGGCGATCTGGTCGAGCTCGGGACGATGCTTGTCGCGAATTTCGCGAATAGGATGCAGCCAATGGTCCACGAGACCACGCCTCCTGCCGTCGACCGCGGCCGCGACCCCACCGCACCCGTAATGCCCGACGACGATGATGTGCTTAACCTGCAGCACGTCGACCGCGAATTGCAGCACGGAGAGGTAATTGGCGTCCTGCGGCGGCGCGAGGTTGGCGACGTTTCGGTGCACGAAAAGTTCGCCGGGGTCCAGGTCGACGATCTGGTTGGCGGGCACCCGGCTGTCGGAACAACCAATCCATAGATACTCCGGGGCCTGCTGTCGTTCGAGCCGCCTGAAGAAGTCGCCCTTGGCGGACACCATCCGTTCCGCCCAGGCGCGATTGTTCGCTTTTAATTGATCCAGCATCACCGCCGTCAATTTGCTAATCGTAGCGAGCAAATAAACCAGCGGTGTCGTCCGGTCAACGTCCCGATGGCACGGCGTCAATCGCAGCCGGTATTTCACGCAGGTGAGTTTGGTTGGCGCGGGCGGTCACCCTAAAAGAACACGTACGACCGGACCACGACGTTTCTGCGGCAGCGCGCGTCGTTGGGCGCGGTCGGGTCGATGCAGGCGGTGTGGAATGAATAGCGCGAAACCGAGCCGTCGGTGATGCTGTCGTAGCATTTCAGCATCGAGACCTCGGTCGGCGTCTGCTGGGGAAACCAGTACCACTCGTGGTCGGCATGGTAGGTGAAGCGGGTGGTCTCGCCGACCCGGTCGTCGTAGATCCGGTAATTGGTGATGTAGGGCTGTTTGGCGAAAGAGGGCCAGGCGCAGAGCACGAAGGGAAACTGGCCCACGGTCTCCATCGGCTTGGCGAGGTTAATCGACATGAACCGCCGCGACATCTTCGCGTCGGCCTCGGCTTCCGTGTAATGCTGTTCGCGCCCAAAGTTCCTGAGATTATCAGTGAGCAGTTCGCGGCAGCGCACGCGGCCGCTATTGTCGTTCAAATCGTTGTGCACGAGGTTGGCGTAGTTGGCGTTCACGCCCGGATTCTTGGCGTCCTGGTCTTCCGTGCGGTCGCCCGCGTAGTCCTTGTCGAAGACGTCGTGGTTGTAGACGAGCGCATCGGTGGCGTC
>CAZPMO010000146.1:0-12575 GCA_964587515.1 uncultured Rhodospirillaceae bacterium
GCGCGCCACCCTCTCCCGCGAGGGGAGAGGGTTCGAAGCACCGGATTCGAGCCACTAGCGTTCCGACCATGGCCGTCCGGATCGCGCTTTTCTACGCCGCCATCTTCCTGTTCGTCGGAATCCATCTGCCGTTCTGGCCGGTCTGGCTGACGTCGCGCGGCGTCGGCGCGGCGGAAATCGGTATCGTGCTGTCGGCGGCGGCCTGGATACGCGCCTTCGCGCAACCGTTGATCGCCCAGGCCGCGGACCGGCGCGGCGAACGCAAGCGGCTGATCGTGGCGTTGATGATGGCGACGCTGGCCGGCACCGCGCTGTACGCGGCGGCGGACGGGTTCTGGGAGATCCTCGGCGTCAGCGTCCTGGTCGCCATCGTGTTCAGCGCCGTGATGCCGCTCGGCGAGAACCTCGCCATGTTGAGCGCCCACCGCAACGGCTTCGATTATGGCCGGGTGCGTCTGTGGGGATCGCTGACCTTCATCGTCGGCGCGACCTTCGGCGGCCGTCTGCTGGTCGGGCGCGAGGCCGATCTGATCCTGTGGCTGCTGCTGGGAACGCTGGCGCTCAGCGTCGTCGCGGCGCTGATGCTGCCCGATTTCCGCGCCCCGCCGGTGGAGAAGAAACACGCGCCGATTTCTCGCCTGCTGAGAAACCGCGTCTTCATCGTCTTCCTGCTGGCCGTGGGCTTCACCCAGGCGAGCCACGCGGTCTATTACGGCTTCGCGACGCTGGCGTGGACGGCGGCCGGCATCTCCAACGACATTATCGGCGCGCTGTGGGCCGAAGGCGTGGTCGCCGAGGTGATATTGTTCGCGTTCTCCGGCGCGGTGGCGCGCCGCCTCGGCCCGGTAAAGCTGCTGGCGATCGGCGTCGTGGGCGGGCTGGTGCGCTGGGTGACGCTCGGGTTGACCGCCGATCTCGGCATTCTCGCCGTGGTTCAACTGCTGCACGCGGCCACCTTCGCCGCGACCCATCTGGCGGCGATGCATTTCCTGCTGCGCGCGATACCGGCGGAATTTTCGGCGACCGCGCAAGGCCTCTATGCCGGGCTCGCCACGGGTGTGCTGATGGGGCTCGCGATGATCGTGGCCGGAACGCTCTACGCCGCGTTCGGCGGCGCGGCGTTCCTCGCCATGGCCGCATTGTCGCTGACCGGCGGCCTCGCCGCCATCGCGCTGGCGCGCCTCTGGAAAGGCGGCGAAATCGTTTGATTTGGGCGCCGGCGGGCCGCGCCGGTCGAGCAAGGACCTGGCGGCTTCTTTCCTCGACATCTCCCCGGTCATGCCGCGCTGTTGATCCGAACCCACTTCGCCCGCCGAAGCGGGCTTCGCGAAGGCGGGTGGTTGCGCGCGTTCCGTAGCCGAAGGGTTGTCAAGGGCCGGGGTCCGCTACGCGGGTGGCCCACCCTTTCAACTCTATCACAGAGATGCGCCCGTTCGTCATCTTGATTGTATAGTCGTGTCGGTTGTGACTCCCTGAGCTTTCCCATTCCTGTATGTAGCCTTGGTCCTGCATGTAATTTAGAACAAGCCGAACAAATTCCCGCTTTTCGCGCATGGTCGCCGCATTTTGCCCGCGCAGACTTTCCACAGCCCCTGGCAATATGCCGCTATCGTAAAATTCTTTCTCTGATAATCCGTGCGGGTCAATTTTGTGGGCCTCTATCTTCAGGGTTTCGGCAAATTCATTGATTCGACGCTTGAGATCTTCGTCACGAGCACACGGAATAACGCTCATGCAGCTTCCCTCTCGCGGTTGTCCGGACAAGCGAGAATCGGCTCGAAGATATTTGCAGCCAGATGACGCACGACGGGAACAACCACGCCATCGCCTGTCAGATGATAGGCTTCGTTATAATTTTCGGGAAGTTCATACTCATCAGGCAATCCCATTAGACGCGCCGTTTCCCGGCTCGAAATGAGCCGTGATTTCACCGACGCCCCTTCAACGACCATGATCAACTGGCGACTGGACCCACCCGCCGGCGTTCGCAGGCAGCCCGCCACATCGTCGAATCGGATTTCGGCGCGCTGCACCTTGAACCCGTATTCATCTTTGCGGGTGCGTTTGTAGATGGCGCCGACCATGCGGCGCTCCGCCTTTTTTGCGTCCTCCACCTTGGAGAGATTTATATCGCTCATCATGGACAACAGTTGCCGGGTTTCGTCAGGCGTGTGCCAACTGACGCAGATTGGGTCATCCTCGATCAAATCGGCAAAGCGTGAGTTTCTCAATTGTGGTTTCCGGATAGTCCACCAAATCCAGTTGTCTTTAGCGCTAGCATTCAGCTTGTCATAGGCGGTTCGCAATGTCCGCGTATGCCAGGTCGTGGACGGTTCCGCGCCAAGAATTTCAAGCGGCAATTCCAAATCATCTCGCACCGCAATAATAAATAGCCGTGGGCGGGATTGCGGCACAAAAAGCGCTGCATCGATGACGGCGGCACCATAACGATAACCGGCCTTACTCAATGCAGAACAAATGGCGGAGAAGTCCTTTCCATCATGTGACGTCAGCGTTCCGCATACATTCTCCAGCACAATAATTCGTGGCGCGCGACCTTCTTTGATAAGGGCTTTCATAAGGTCCCAGAACGGCCAAAATGTTCCCTACCTGTCTCCCTTCAATCCGGTGCCGCCACCGGCGAGTGATAAATCCTGACAGGGAAACGATCCCCAAACCAGATCGGCGTAGTCCGGTAAATCCGATGTGTTGATTCTGCGAACGTCGCCAGTCTTTAAGACATCATCATCCCAATTCTGGCGATAGACGCGCCCTTTCTTGTGGTCAAAATCGTTGGCGAACAGACAAGACCATTGCGGCCCAAGCCCCATGCGGGCCATGCCGCCTCCGGCAAAAAATTCGTAAAAATCACCCATTCGCCCACTCCCCGGAAATTCGTTCGTCTATATCCGCCGTTCCGTTCAACGGCGGCTTATTTCTCAACGGCGGGCTGCATCTGATTCTTGACCAAAAGCTTCATACCCATTTTCATAGAATCAGTTTGGCAGCAGTGATTCCCCACGTCAAAAAATGTTCTTTTTTTGTTCTCGAAACAAACTACAGGGATAGTATTACTTAGAACGCAGTATACCAAATCTTGTGGTTTGGCAAACTCTGGATCAGAATTTTATCCGGACATTTCAAATTATTTCTCTCTTGTCCCATCCGGTGGGCGGAGTGAGAGACACTAAACCCGGCTCAGCGACAGGAGAAATAATCTCATTACCCCTTTCCCCGTAACTCCTATAAATTTTACTGAAAAGACCATAAAACATTCCTGTAGCCCTTGAAATCCGAATTAACATCTCCAATTTGATCAAACGGAAAGCGCCGGAGGGGCGGACCGTCGGGAGACGGGGCCGCTCCTCCGGCGCTGTTTTATGTTGTGACGGGAGGCGGGTATGGCGGGGAGGGGCGTGATGCGGAATCGGAGAGGGAATTGGGGAATTCCCGGTGGGCATGGGGTCCATCGTCGCGTTTTTGGCGCGGTCCCGTTATTTGCCTGTATTTGCACGCCCGCGGCCATTGACCGCGGCGGCGCGGCGGGGAATCATGCGCGCGCACGCCAGAAGGGGAGCCAATAATGAGCGATAAGGGGATCGGCGCGCGTCTGCCCCGCAAGGAAGACGACCGGTTCCTGCATGGGCGCGGCAATTATGTCGGCGACATGCGGCCATCGGGCATGAAGGAGCTCGCCTTCGTGCGCGCGCCGTTCGCCCATGCGCGCATTGTCTCGATCACCAAGCCGGCGGGCGCCGAAGACCGCGTGTTCATCGCCGAGGATCTTGTCGGCGTGGCGCCCATGCGCGCGCCCTCGAAGCTGCCCGGTTACAAGGCGTCCGATTTTCCGGCGCTGGCGATCGGCAAGACGAATTTCGCGGGTGAGACCGTGGTCGCCTGCATGGCGGACAGCCGCGCCGAGGCGGAGGATTTGGCCCAGGAGGTCGTGGTCGAGTACGAGGAAATTCCGGCCGTGGTCGACATGCTGGCGGCGCGCGCGCCCGACTCGCCCCTGGTGCACGAGAGCTGGGGCGACAATATCGCGCTGGAGACTTTTTTCGACGGCGACATGGAAGACGCCGAGGCGCAGGCCGCGGTGTCGGTGACCCGCGAGTTTCGCATGGCGCGCCAGGCCATGGTGCCCATGGAAGGGCGCGGCCTGATCGCCGAATGGGACGAGCGCATGGATCAGCTCATCGTCCATGCCTCGACCCAGGTGCCGCATCTGATCCGCAGCGGGCTGGCGCTGTTTCTGGGGCTCGAACAGCGTCAGGTGCGGGTGATCGCGCCCGATGTCGGCGGCGGCTTCGGGCTGAAGACCTATGTGGAGCCGGAGGAGCTGGTGGCGTGCTGGGCGGCGCGGAAATTCCGGCGCCCGGTCAAATGGATCGAGGACCGCCGCGAACATCTGATCGCCGACGCCAATTGCCGCGAACACCACTACACCATCACCGCGCATGCGGCCGCCGACGGTAAAATCCTGGGCTTTGCCGCCGAGGTCACCGTCGATGCAGGGGCCTATTCGATCTATCCCTTCACCAACTGCCTGGAAGCCGCCATGGCCGGCGGCAATTTGCCGGGTCCTTACGATATCCCGGCCTATCGCGCGCGCACCTTCACCATGGTGACCAACAAGCCGCCGCTGGTGCCCTATCGCGGGGTGGCGCGCGCCGGCGTGTGCTTCGCCACCGACATGACGATCGATACGGTGGCGCGGACGCTTGGGCTGGAGCCCCATGAGGTGCGGATGCGCAACATGGTGAAGCCGGAACAGATGCCCTACACCAATATCGCGCGCAAATCGTTCGATTCCGGCGATTACCCGGAAGCCGTGCGCCGCGCCGCGAAGATGATCGGCGTCGACGAGGTGCGCGAACGCCAGCGGCGCGGCGAACCGGACGGCAGGCTGATCGGGCTCGGCTTCGGCAGCTATACCGAACAATCGGCGCACGGCACGTCGGTGTTCGCGAGCTGGGGCGTGCAGATGACGCCCGGTTTCGAGCAGGCCGGCGCCAAGCTCACCCCCGACGGCGGGCTCGAGGTCCGCATCGGCGTGCAATCCCATGGCCAGGGGATGGAGACCACCTTCGCCCAGGTCGTCAACACCGTGCTCGGGATCGATCCGGCGAACGTCTCGGTGATTCACGGCGATACCGGGACGACGCCCTATTCGACCGGCACCTACGCCTCGCGCTCCATGGTGATGGCGGGCGGCGCGACCTCGCGCGCCTGCAAGGTGCTGGCCGAGCGCATGGGGCGCATCGGCGCGCATCTGATGCAGTGCGACGTGGCCGATGTCGAGGTGCGCGACGGCGCCGTCGTCGGTCCGGCCGGTCAGGTGCCGTTATCCGAGATCGGCCGCGTCTGGTATCTGAACCCGGAGGAACTGCCCGCCGATGTGGACATGGGCGGCGTCGAGGCGGTGGTCGGCTATCGCCCCGACCCCGATCACGGCACGTTCTCGTACTCGACCCATGCGGCGGTGGTCGCGGTCGATCCTGATCTCGGCACGGTCGAGGTGCTGGATTACGTGGTGGTCGAGGATTGCGGCACCATGGTCAATCCCATGGTGGTCGACGGTCAGTGCTTCGGCGGCGCGGCGCAGGGGATCGGCACGGCTTTGTTCGAGGAATCGCCCTATGATTCCTCCGGCCAGCCGCTGGCCTCCACATTCGCCGATTACATGATGCCGGGGCCGACCGAAATTCCACACTTCCGCATGGAGCACATGATCACGCCGTCGCCCCATACCGAACACGGCATCAAGGGGGTGGGCGAGGGCGGTACGATCCCGACCCCGGCGCTGATCGGCAACGCCATAAACGACGCGTTGAAGGGACTCGGCGCGGAGGTTTGCGAGACGCCCATATCGCCGCGCCGGGTGCTGGCGGCGATCGCGGCGGCAAAAGAGAATTCCAGGGAGATGGCGCAATGAAACCCGCGAAATTCGAACTCGAACGCCCGGCCGATGTCGCCGGCGCGATCTCCGCGCTGGGCCAGGCCGACGGCTTCGCGAAGCCCATGGCCGGCGGCCAGTCGCTGGGACCGATGATGAATCTCCGGCTGGCGCAACCCGACACGGTGGTCGATATCCGCCGGCTGGAGAGCCTGAAGCGCGTCGAGCAGGCGGGCGATCATCTGTTCGTCGGCGCCGGCGTGACCCATGCGGCCATCGAGGACGGGGACGTTCCCGACGTCACCGGCGGCATGATGCAGCGCGTGGCGCGCCAGATCGCCTATCGCGCGGTGCGCAACCGGGGCACGGTGGGCGGCAGCCTGTGCCACGCCGATCCTTCGGCCGACTGGCCGACCGCGATGCTGGCGCTGGGCGCGGAAGCGGTGATCACCGGTTCGTCGGGCGAGCGTTCCGTGGCCCTGGAGGATTTCCAGATCGGCGCCTTCACCGTGGCGATGGAGCCCGACGAGGTGCTGACCGGCGTGCGCGTGCCGGCGTTTTCGGGCGAGGCGCGCTGGGGCTATTACAAGGTCTGCCGCAAGCCCGGCGAGTTCGCGGATTCGATCGGGGCCGTGGTGATCGACGGGGCGCGCGACGTGGCCCGGCTGGTGCTGGGCGCGACCGACGGCAAGCCGCTGCTGCTGACCGAGGCGGCCCGGCGCGTCGCGGCGTCGGGCGGCGACGGGTTCGGCATCGACGAGGCGAAAGCCGCGATCGCCGAGGCCGGGTCCAATTTCGACGACTACGAGACACAGATACACGCCGTCGCGCTGAGCCGCGCGGTCAAGGGAGCGTTCGAGACATGACCGACATAACAATCAAGATAAACGGGTCGGAGGTCGCCGCCAGCGTCGAGCCGCGCACCAGCCTCGCCGATTTTGTGCGCGAGAGCGAACGTCTGACCGGTACCCATCTGGGGTGCGAGCACGGCGTCTGCGGCGCCTGCACCATCATGGTCGACGGCGCGCCGGCGCGATCCTGCATCGCCTTCGCCGCGACCTGCGACGGGGCCGAGGTGCGCACCATCGAGGATTTCGACGATGACGACGTGATGGAGCAATTGCGCCAGGCGTTTACCGCCCATCACGGGCTGCAATGCGGCTATTGCACGCCCGGCATGCTGATTACCGCGCGCGACATCGTGACCCGCCTGCCGGACGCCGACGAAAAGCGCGTGCGCCTGGAGCTTTCCGGCAATCTCTGCCGCTGCACCGGCTATGTCGGCATTGTCAACGCGATCCTCGCCGTATTGGAGCAACGCCGGTAGGGGCGAAATGACGTGCGATGTTCTGGTGATCGGCGGCGGCGGGGCGGGGCTCGCGGCCGCGATCGAAGCGCGGGCGGCGGGCGCCAGCGTCACGCTGATCGAAAAGAATGAGGCGCTGGGCGGCGCCACCGCTTGGTCGATCGGCTCGTTCACCGCGACCCGTACGCCGCATCAGCTTGCCCAGGGGATCGAGGACAGCCCCGACGCGCACTTCGCCGACATGCCCAAATTCGCCGGCACGCTGGCCAACCGGGACAACCCGGAACTGCGCCGGCTGCTGGTCGACAACGCGTCGGACACGCTGCGCTGGCTGATGGGCCTCGGCGTCGAGTTCTTCGGCCCGATGCCGGAGCCGCCCCACGAAAAGCCCCGCATGCACAATGTGCTGCCCAATTCGAAGGCCTATATCCATGCGCTTGGCGGCCATGCGCGGCGCATCGGCGTCGATATCCG
Organism: uncultured Rhodospirillaceae bacterium; assembly: GCA_964587515.1. GTDB lineage: Bacteria > Pseudomonadota > Alphaproteobacteria > MPNO01 > MPNO01 > CAZPMO01. Next base: position 7,677 of record CAZPMO010000146.1, read on the forward strand.
GCTGGCCACCCGCGCCGAACGGTTCCTGGTCGAGGACGGTCGCGTGGCGGGTGTGACTTGTGGCGATGAAGACGAAATCCGCGCCCGGATCGTGGTGCTGGCGAGCGGCGATTACGCGGGCAGCGAGGAGTTGAAGGCGCGTTTCATTTCGCCCGAAGTCGCCAGGGTCGATGCCATGGTGCCGACCGCGACCGGCGACGGGCACAAGATGGCGTTGGCGCTCGGCGCCCATGTGCTGAACGGCGACGTGCTGTCGGGGCCGACGCTGCGCTTCGTGCCGCCGCCGCGCCCGTCGCTCGACCGGTTATTGCCGCCGTCGCGTTGGGTGGGAAAAGCCATGCGGCTGGCGCTGAAATACGCGCCCGAGCGGCTGCTGCGCCCGTTCGTTCTGGGGTTCACGGTGACGTCCATGGCGCCGGAGCTGGATCTGTTCGCCAAGGGCGCGCTGCTGGTCAACCGCGACGGCGCGCGGATTGTCGGCGCGCCCGCCGAACTTGGCCTGAAAATCGCGGGCCAGCCGGACAAAATCGGTTATGTGCTGATGGACGCGGCGCTGGCTGCGCGCTTTTCCGCCTGGCCCGACTTCATCGCCACCGCGCCCGGCGTCTCCTACGCCTATCTCGCCGATTTCGCGCGCAACCGGGCGGACATCTATCACACCGCGGCCAGTCTCGAGGGTCTGGCCGCGAAACTCTCCATGGACGCGGCGGCGCTGCGCCATGCGGTCGACGCCCATAACGCCGATAGCGCCGCGAAACTCACAACCGGCCCGTTCCATGCGCTCGGTCCCGCGAAAAGCTATATCGTGCTGACCGACGGCGGGCTCGCGGTGAACGAGGCGCTGCAGGTGCTGGATGAAGACGACACCCCGATCCCGGGTCTTTACGCCGCGGGCTCGGCCGGGCAGGGCGGGCTGATGCTCAAGGGCCACGGCCATCACATCGGCTGGGCCTTCACCTCGGGCCGCATCGCCGGGCGCAACGCGGCCCGCGCCGCCCGCATGGAAGATTAGGTTACCCTGGGCGGATCGATGGCGCCGCCGGGCTCCCCCAGTTCGTTTCGAAACGATTCCTGAAGGGCGGCGAGCACCGGGGACCGGTTGTCCGGTCTGTGGATCATCGTGACCCCGATCGAAGAATCCCTTGCCAACGGGACGAATTTTACGAGATCGCGCCAAGCCTGCACGACACATTGCGGCATGAGCGCGACCCCGTAACCAGCGGCAATCAGGGTCAACGCTATCGGGAGTTGCGAGACCTCCTGACCAATCCGGGGACGAAACCCGGCTTGTCCGCACAAAGCGGTAAGCTGATCGTAATAGCCGGTTTGCGGTCTGCGCGGCAGGCTTATGAATAGCTCGTCGGCTAGCGCTCGGAGCGGAATTTCGGACATTTGCGCAAGTTCATGTTCCAGCGGCAAGGCCGCGAACAGTTCTTCCCGCCAGATGGTTTCGACCGCCAATTCGATGTTGCCGACCGACATGGATGTGCGCTGATCCTCGATCGCGACGAATCCCGTGTCCAGATGACCGGCCGCGACGGCCTCAATCTGTTCTTCAGAAGTCATTTGAACAAAACGGATTTCCACATCCGGTCGATCGTTCCGGAAGGAACGCAGCACAAGGGGAAACCGGGCCAGCATCGCGGCGCTCATGAATCCAACGACAATGTGCCCCTGCTCACCTCTCCCGATACGCTGTACTTCGATCGCCGCATCTCCGGCCGCGTCGAGTATCACGCGGGCTCGGCTATAAAAAGAGACCCCGGCGTCGGTCAATTCGATTGGTCGTATGGTGCGCTTGAACAGTTCGACGCCGAGTTCGTCTTCCAGGTTTTTGATCTGCTGGCTCAACGGCGGTTGCGCAATGTGCAATCGTTCCGCGGCGCGCCCGAAATGCGACTCCTCGGCAACCGCGATGAAATACCGGAGATGACGCAGTTCCATCAGTGTATAGTTTTAATATATGAAATCATACTTATCATATATTGGACATATAATAAGGACGCAAGCTTAATGATCCGGAACCACGGTAACACCGGGAAAGATCATGTCGCCGAGCGCCCAAACACCTGAACAAGCACAAAATATTCTCGGTCTCGCGCCGCCGCCCGGCAGTCGCGTGCTTATCGCTGGAGGATGTGGAGGCGTCGGCCGCCCATTGGTCAGGTCCTGCTTGTCGATCGGCTTGAAGGTTGCTGTCCTGGCGTTGCCGTCTTCGATCGCGCGGCATCCGCCGCCCCGGGGGGTCCTGACAATTTCGGCGGATGCGACGGACGCGGCGTCGGTCGCCGACGCTTTCGCTTCCCTGAGGACGGAATGGGGCACCCTTGACGTTCTGATTTTTCTGATCGGCTTCATGATCGTTCCGCCGGTTCAGGTTCACGAACTCGCGCCCGAGGCATGGGACGAGGTGATTACCGGCAATTTGCGATCAGCGTTTCTGGTTTGCCGCGAAGCGATTCCGATGCTTCACGAGGCGGGCGGAGCCATCGTGAATATCGGTTCAAGTCTGGCTTACAATCCCCTGAAGGGCGTAAGCGCCTATGCGGCCGCGAAGGGCGGCCTGGTTTCCCTGACCAAATCCCTCGCGATCGAGAACGCGCCTCAGGTTCGCGCCAATGCCGTCGCGCCGAGCGCCATCGATACGTCGTTTCTGGCGGGCGGCGAAGGCCGGCGCGGGGAAGAGGCGGCCAAAAGAGGCGGAGAGGCCTGGTTCCGGTCCATGGTGGAGGATTACGTCCCCACCATACCGCTGCAACGGATCGCTCAGCCCGAAGACATCATCGGCCCGACGCTGTTTCTCGCAGGGCCGGCGGCGAGCTTCATTACGGGGCAGGTCATCCACGTAAATGGCGGTCGGGTCACGCCATGAACCGCGAGTAGTCGAAAGGAATCATCGAATGGGAATTCTTACAGACGATATGAAAAGCTGCATCGAGGCGGCGCAGCTTTGCTACGTGGCGACGGTCAACAAGGACGGTACGCCGAACCTCTCTCCCAAGGCGTCGCTGGCCGTATTCGACGACGATCATCTGGTGTTCGCCAACATCGCGTCTCCCGACACCGCGGAAAATTTGCGTGGGCGCCCGTCGATCGAACTGAATGTCGTCGATATTTTCGAGCGTCGCGGATATCGGTTTGGGGGCGTGGCCGAGCTGATGCCCGAAGGGTCCGCGGAATTCGCGTTCGTGGCAGATCCTTTTTGGGCCGCGCAAGGGCGGGACTATCCAATCTACGAGATCATAAAAATTCGGCTCGAACAGGCCCGTGAAATCCGATCGCCGGCTTATACTTATGGAAAGGGCGTCACCAAGGATAACTTGTCGAGCGCCTTTTTAAAGATCTATACCGAACGCGCCGGCAATTAGCGCCTGGATAGGATCTAGGTGTCCCTGGGCGGATCGATCGCCCCGCCGGCTTCGATCCATTTGTTGATGCCGCCTTCGAGTTGCGCCACCGGTTTCAGCCCCATGTCCTGGGCTGTCTTCGCGGACAGCGCGGAACGCCAGGCGCCGGCGCAGTAGAAAACAAACAATTTGTCCTCGCCGAAAAAGGGCTTGTAATAGGGGCTCTGCGGGTCGATCCAGAATTCCATCATGCCGCGTGGCACATGGCGCGCGCCCGCGATGCGCCCGGTTTTCGCGACCTCGCGCACGTCGCGGATATCGATGAACAGCACGTCATCGCTTCCATGCATGTCGCGGGCCTCGTCGATGCTCAGCGTGCGGATGGCGGCCTCGGCCTCGCTGACGAGGTCCTGCACGGAACGTGTGATGTTCTGGGGCACGGTTTGTCCTTTCTCTATTCCTGGTGCTCTGCCTCCGGGCGCTGGGCCCAGTACCAGTCGGCGACGGTCTCGTAAATTTGCATGACGCCCGGCGGTTTCATGCCGGCGTCGAATTCGCGGTACAGGCTGCAGACATTAATGAACACGCGCTCGCGGTCGATCCAGTGGGTGAAGAAATCGCCGATGATGTCCTCGGCGGCCTCAACCCACGAAAGACCCGCATCAAAGCGCGCCCGAGCCTCATCGCGCAGCAGGGCGAGATAATCGCGCAGCTCGCGCACTTCCGCCTTGCCGCCGATCGGCCCATGGCCCGGCACCACCGTTTCCACGTCCCACGACAGGATGCGCTCGCAGGCCGCGATCCAGTTGTCCACCGGTCCGGCCCACATCACCGGGTGACCGCCGATGAAAACGATATCGCCGGTGAACACCGTGCGGTCGTCGGGCACATGGACCAGCACGTCGCCCTTTGTGTGGGCCGGGCCGACATTGATCAGTTCGACGCGCTTGTCGCCGACGGTCAGCGTCAACTCCGTCTCGAAGGTCCGGGTCGGCAGGGTGTTTTCGATGCTCTCGAAATCGAACTTGCGACCCATCAGCTCGTGGATCAGCGCGCCGCTCTTGCCGTGTTCCCGCCAGTCCCGCGCCCGATCGATGAAGGCTTCCGGCGGGCGGCGCTCCATCTCGACCGCGCAATCACGCGATGCGACGATCTCGGCACCCTCGACAAGCTGGTTGCCGAAGGTGTGATCGCCGTTGGCGTGGGTGTTCACCAGCGTACCGATGGCGGTCGCCGCCGGCACCGAGGCGCGCATGTCGCGCAGCATCTCGGCGGTCAGTTTCAGGTCGAACAGCGTGTCGACCAGCAGCGTCGCCTCGCCGTCGGCGATCAGCCCGGCGTTGGACCAGCCCCAGCCGCCGTCCGGCTGCAAATAGGCCCAGCACCCGTTGCCCAAATCGTGCAGCCCCTTGCGATACGTCCATTTCGACATCTACGGCGTTGATCCCACACAGTCCTTTCCCGATACTATCGCACATGTGGAATCCCAAGTCAGCGCGCGGCCCTCACCCCCCACGACGCTTCGCGTCGCGGGTCCCCCCTCTCCCGCAAG
>CAZPMO010000147.1:0-12558 GCA_964587515.1 uncultured Rhodospirillaceae bacterium
AGTTGTTGCACTGCAGCACCACGCCGACGATGTTCTTGCCGATGTCGTGTACGTCGCCCTTCACGGTGGCGAGCAGGATCTTGCCGCGCGCGCTGGGCTTGCCGCCGGCCTCCTTTTCGGCCTCGATGAAGGGCACCAAATAGGCCACCGACTGCTTCATCACGCGGGCGCTCTTGACCACCTGGGGCAGGAACATCTTGCCCGCGCCGAACAGATCGCCGACCACGTTCATGCCGTCCATCAGCGGCGCGCCTCCTCGGTATCCTCGACGATATAATCGGAGATGCCGCTGACCAGCGCGTGGCTGATGCGCGCATCGACCGGACCGTCGCGCCATGCCAGGTCCTTGCCGCCGCCGGAAGCGGCCTGCCCCTTGACGCTGTCGGCGACCTCGAGCAGGCGGTCGGTGGCGTCGATGCGCCGGTTCAGCACCACGTCCTCGACGCGCTCGCGCAGATCGGCGTCGAGTTGCTCATAGACCGCGAGCTGGCCGGCATTGACGATGCCCATGTCGAGGCCGGCCTGGATCGCGTGGTACAGAAATACCGAATGGATCGCCTCGCGCACCGGGTTGTTGCCGCGGAACGAGAAGGAGACATTGCTGACGCCGCCCGAGACCAGGGCATAAGGGAGGTTCTGCTTGATCAGGCGCGTGCCCTCGATAAAAGCGACGCCGTAGTCGTTATGTTCCTCGATGCCGGTCGCGACCGCGAAAATGTTGGGATCGAAGATGATGTCCTCGGGCGGAAAGCCGACCTCGTCGACCAGGATGTCGTAGGACCGCTTGCAGATGTCCAGCTTGCGTTCGACGGTATCGGCCTGACCGTCCTCGTCGAACGCCATCACCACCATCGCCGCGCCGTAGCGGCGCACCAGCCGCGCCTGGCGGATGAAGGCGTCCTTGCCCTCTTTCATGCTGATCGAATTGACCACGCCCTTGCCCTGGACGCATTTCAGCCCCGCCTCGATGACGGAGAACCTGGACGAATCGATCATCACCGGAACCCGGCTGATATCGGGTTCGGCGGCCACCTGGTTCAGGAACGTGACCATCGCCAGCTCCGAATCCAGCATGCCCTCGTCCATGTTGATGTCGATGATCTGGGCGCCGTTCTCGACCTGCTGGCGCGCGACGCTCAAGGCGGCCTCGTAATCGCCGTCCTTGATCAGTGTCGCGAACCGCGCCGAGCCGGTAACATTGGTGCGCTCGCCCACATTCACGAACAGCGAGTCGGGTCCGATCTCGAACGGTTCCAGGCCGCTGAGGCGGCATCTGACCTCGATTTCCGGGATTTCCCTCGGCGGCAGCGACGCGACCCCGTCGGCCAGCGCGCTGATATGGTCCGGTCCGGTGCCGCAGCATCCGCCCACCAGATTGATGAAACCGCTCTCGGCGAATTCGAGCAGCACCTCGGACATGTCTTCGGCGGTCAGATCATAGCCGCCGAACGCATTGGGCAGACCGGCGTTGGGATGGCAACTCACATAGCAGTCGGCGATCCGCGACAGCTCTTCGAGATAGGGCCGAAACTCGGACGGGCCAAGCGCGCAGTTGAGCCCGACCGCGAGCGGTTCGGCGTGACGGACCGAATTCCAGAATGCCTCGGTGGTCTGTCCCGTCAGCGTACGGCCGCTGGCGTCGGTGATGGTGCCCGAAATGATGATAGGCAGCCGTTCGCCGATTTCGTCGAACAGGCTCTGGACCGCGAACAAGGCGGCCTTGCAGTTCAACGTATCGAACACGGTCTCGATCAGGATCAGATCGGCGCCGCCTTCGATCAGCCCGCGCGTCGATTCCGTATAGGCCTCGACCAGGCTGTCGAAGCGGACATTGCGGAACCCCGGATCGTTGACATCGGGCGAGATCGACGCGGTGCGGTTGGTCGGACCCAGCACGCCGGCGACAAAGCGCGGCCGGCTCGGGTCGCGGTCGGTCGCCTCGGCGGCGGCCTCGCGGGCGAGCAGCGCCGACGTCCGGTTCATCTCGCGGACCATGTCTTCCATCATGTAGTCCGCCATCGCGATGGTGGTCGAATTGAAGGTGTTGGTCTCGATAATGTCGGCGCCGGCGTCGAGATAGGCGGCATGCACATCGCGGATGATCTGAGGCTGGCTCAGCGACAACAGATCGTTATTGCCTTTTTGCGAGCACGGATGGTCGGCGAACCGCGCGCCGCGAAAACCTTCCTCGTCCAGGTCGTGATCCTGGATCATGGTTCCCATCGCGCCGTCGAGCACGAGAATGCGCGAGGCGATGAGGCGTTTCAGCGCGACGATGCGTTCCGGCCGGCCGGCCGCCGGATTCCAATCACGCCCGCGCGCGGCGGCATGCGCGTCTTCGCGGGACAGCAGCCCGGTGTCGTCGGAGGTGGTGGTTCGCGGCACGATAATCGTCCTGTCAGGCCGTGGAAGGGCGCAGGCCCAGGATATGGCAGATCGCGAATGCGAGATCGGCGCGGTTCAGCGTGTAGAAGTGGAATTCGTTCACACCGGCGGCCTGAAGCGCGCGGCACTGTTCGGCGGCGACGGTGGCGGCGACCAGTTTGCGGGTTTCCGGATCGTCGTCGAGCCCGGCGAACAGATCGGCCATCCATGCGGGAACGGACGCGCCGCACATGCCGCTGAACTTCACGATCTGGGCGAAGTTGGTCACCGGCAGGATGCCGGGAACGATCGGCACGTCGATCCCGGCGGCGCGCGCGCGGTCGACAAATTCGAGATAGACATCCACATCGAAGAAATACTGAGTGATCGCGCGGCTCGCGCCGGCATCGACCTTGCGCTTGAGATTGTCGAGATCGGCGTCGGCGCTGGCCGCCGAGGGATGGGTCTCGGGATAAGCCGCGACGCTGATCTCGAAATCGGCGATCCGTCGAAGCCCGGCAACCAGATCGGCGGCATAGGCATAACCGCCCGGATGGGGGGTATAGACGGTCTCGCCCTCCTGCGGATCGCCACGCAGCGCAACGATATGGCGAATGCCCGATTCCCAATAATGCCGCGCGACCTCGTCGACTTCGTCGCGGGTCGCCGCGACGCAGGTCAGGTGCGCCGCCGCCGCGATGGGCGTTTCGCGCATGATCCGCACCACCGTGTTATGGGTGCGATCGCGCGTCGAGCCGCCCGCGCCATAGGTCACCGACACGAACCGCGGGGCCAGCGGCTCTAGCCGCTTGACCGCGTTCCAGAGGTCGTTTTCCATTTTTTCGCTGCGCGGCGGAAAGAACTCGAACGAAACCTTCAACGCGCCGTCGCCGTCAGGCGCGAAGGGCAGCCTTGCGCCCCTGACCTCGTCACGCTCACTCATAGCGCACCGATCTCCTCTCGGTAGTCCAGCGCGATTTCCCTGCCCGGCAATTTGCTCAATTTCCATAGATTGACCGTTAACGGCTCACCGGGCAGGCGGATCACGGTATCAGGCGCCAGCCCCGCCGCGCCGCACCACTCCTCGACTTCCTCGTCGGAAAAGCCGAGCCGGCGATGGGCATGGTCCTCGCGCAACTGATCCAGCCCGTGCGGCGCAAAGTCCACGATCACCACATGTCCCTCGGGCCGCGTCACACGCGCCGCCTCGGCGATGGTACGACCAGGATCGTCGGCATAGTGCAGCACCAAATGGACGGTGACCGCGTCAAAGCAACCATCCTCCAGCGGCAACTCATACATGTCGCCGTGCCGCACACGGCAATTCCGCAATCCGGCGTCGTCGAGATTGGACCGGGCGACGGCGAGCATTTCACGCGAAAGATCTATTCCGATCCCACGCGCCACCGACGCGCCGAACAATTCGAGAATTCTGCCCGTCCCGGTGCCAATATCGAGAAGATCGCGCACCGACCCGGGCGGCAGCGCATCGAGCAAGGCGGCTTCGACTTCGCCCTCGTCCACATGGAGCGCGCGAACCTTGTCCCAATTGGCGGCATTCGATCGGAAATAGGACGCCGCGGCGTCCGCGCGCGCGCGCTTTATCGCGTGAAGCACCGCGCGATCGCGTTCGAACATGGGATCGTCGTAATCGGCCATGGCGACGAGTTCGCGGGCCAGCGCACCGCCGATCCCGGCGCGTTCATCGGCGAGGCGATAAAAAGCCCAAATCCCTTCCTTGAACCGTTCGAGCAAGCCGGCGTCACACATCAATTTCAGGTGCCGCGACACCCTTGGCTGGCTCTGATCGAGAATGCGGGTCAACTCGCTGACCGTCATCTCGCCCTCGGCGCAAATCAACAGCAACCTCAACCGCGTAGATTCCGCGACGGCACGTAATCCTGAAAGAAGCGCGTCCAACCCGATCATTCCCGATTTTGATCATCAAACATAATCCGTGGAGACCTAAATATAAAGAAATTTTTATGTAATTTTCATTAAAGTGGATTGTCGGTCGGATTGGCGCGGAGAACCAGCGAAACTGTGGGAAAATTATCACAGTTTCCGGACCATGAATCACTTCCGGGTCCAACCCGCTGGAAATTTGATCGGGCTTGTGATACCCGGATATGGAGGGCTTTGCCCTTGAACTGAAGTGTGGCTATCGGTGATCTTGGGGGCTGGCGAATCCGATCCGGTTATATGTGTTTTACGCTCGTTTAACGCTTCCGGATGAAAAAGAGTCGCGAACAAATTGTTGTGCATACCGAGATTCTATATGGCGAACGGTCATGTTGTGGATCATGATTGACCGGACGCTTGATGCATGGTTGAGAGGCGGAACACCGTCTCTCAATGTAAAAAGGGTTTCACGATCTTGAATTTGTCTCGTAGATTTGGCCGGCGTTGTATCCCGGTCCACTTTGGCAGATTTGCTGCTCTTGCGTTGACGATTACCAGCTTGGCATTGGCGGGATGCGCGACGGTGCCGCCGAAAGGCGACCCCGATGCCCTGGCGGCCTATAAGGAAGTCAATGACCCGTGGGAGGACTTCAATCGCGGCGTATTCGAGGTCAACCTCGCGATAGACAAGGCAGTCCTGAAACCGGTTGCCTACGCGTACAAGGAGGTCGTTCCGAAGCCCATTAAGAACAATATAATGAATTTCCTCGATAATCTTCGTACGCCAATAATTTTGGCGAACGACCTGATGCAGCTCGAATTTGAACGCGCGGGTGATACGCTTGTTCGATTCCTGATGAATTCGTCGTTCGGCGTACTGGGTATTAACGATTTTGCCGGAGAGGTGGGTATCCCTCGCCATGATGAAGATTTCGGCCAGACCTTGGCGGTTTCCGGCGTCGATCCGGGGCCTTATCTGATGCTGCCGCTGTTCGGGCCTTCGAATCCGCGGGACGGCATCGGCCTGCTGGTCGATATCCTGATGGATCCGCTGACTTATTTGACCGGCACCACTTTCGGACTGTCGCGCTCGGCCGCCCGCGCGGTGGATACGCGGGCGCGCAGATGGGACACCATCAACGATCTCGAGCGCACATCTCTGGATTTCTACGCCGCGGTCCGTAGCCTGCATCGGCAGCGACGGGCCGACGAAATTCGCAATGGTATCCCGTCCGCGGCGCAGCCCGCGCCGATGATTTCAGGGACCAGCGGCGACAATCCCGCGCCGACCGGCGAAAATAAGGCATCCAAGACGGAGTAGGCTATGATCAGGCGGCGCGCTTTCCTGATTCTGAGTGCCACCCTGCTGACCGCGATGGCGCTATCCGGTCCGGTTCGGGCGGGGGACGCGGAAGAATTCATCCGAAACACCGGCGAACGGGCCTTTGAATCGCTCGGCACCAACATCGACGACGGCGAGCGGGCCAAGCGTTTCCGCAAGCTTCTCACCGATACGTTTGACCTGCGGACCATCGGCCGGTTCGTGCTCGGCCGATATTGGCGGCGGGCGTCGACCGATCAACGCGGCGAATATATCAAGCTGTTCGAGGAGTTCATCGTTCAGGCCTATTCGCATCGCTTCAAGGACCTTTCGGGCAAGGAATTCCGGGTCGGCAAGATGCGCGACCTCAACGCCCGCGACAAGCTCGTCCTGTCGGAGATACTTCTCGCGCCGGGCAAGCCGCCGATCCGCGTGAATTGGCGGGTTCGCGGGCCATACAGCGGCTATCGGGTGGTCGATGTGACCGTCGAGGGCGTCAGCATGAGCGTCACCCAACGCGACGAATTCGCCGCCGTGATCCGCCGCAACGGCGGCAAGGTCGAGGGGCTGCTGACGGCGCTCCGCCAAAAGACCGGAAAAGGCAAATAATCCCGGCGATCAGTTCCGCGTCAGCGGCTTGTAATTGATTCGGTGCGGCTGATCGGCTTCGTCGCCCAGGCGGCGTTTGCGGTCGGCCTCGTAATCGTCGAAATTCCCCTCGAACCAGACCACCTGGCTGTCGCCCTCAAAGGCGAGAATATGCGTCGCGATGCGGTCGAGGAACCAGCGATCGTGGCTGATCACCACCGCGCAGCCGGCGAATTCAAGCAACGCGTCCTCGAGCGCGCGTAGCGTATCGACGTCGAGATCGTTTGTCGGCTCATCCAGCAGCAGTACGTTGGCGCCAGATTTCAGCATCTTCGCGAGATGCACCCGGTTGCGCTCGCCGCCCGAGAGTTGGCCGACTTTCTTTTGCTGATCGGCGCCGCGAAAATTGAACGCGCCGCAATAGGCGCGGCTTTGCATTTTTCGCTTGCCCAGCACCACCTCGTCCTCGCCGTCGGAAATTTCCTCCCACACGGTCTTGTCGGCGCGGAGCGCGTCCCGCGACTGATCCACATGGCCAAGCGTCACGGTATCGCCAACCCGGAACGTCCCGTCATCCGGCGCCTCGTCGCCGGTAATCATGCGGAACAGAGTGGTCTTTCCCGCGCCGTTGGGTCCGATTACGCCAACAATGCCGCCCGGCGGCAGCCGGAAATCGAGCCCCTCGATCAGCAACTTGTCGCTGAACCCTTTCGAGACGCCGGCCGCCTCGATCACCAGGTCGCCGAGCCGCGGGCCGGGCGGGATGACGATCTGCGCCGAATCCGGCGCGCGTTCCTGGGCTTCGGCCAGCAGTTCCTCATAGGCGGCGATGCGCGCCTTGCCCTTGGCCTGGCGCGCGCGCGGCGAGGCCTGGATCCATTCCAGTTCGCGCGACAGCGTGCGCTGGCGGGCGACTTCCTTCTTTTCCTCCAGGGCGAGGCGTTTCTGCTTCTGTTCGAGCCACGAGGAATAATTGCCCTGCCACGGGATGCCGCGCCCCCGGTCGAGCTCGAGAATCCAGCCCGCGACATTGTCGAGGAAATAGCGGTCATGAGTCACCGCCACCACGGTGCCCTCGTAATCGTGCAGAAAACGCTCCAGCCAGGCGACCGATTCCGCGTCGAGATGGTTGGTGGGCTCGTCCAGCAGCAGCAGGTCGGGTTTGCGCAACAGCAGGCGGCAAAGCGCCACCCGACGCCGTTCGCCGCCCGACAGATCGACCACGCCGGCATCGCCCGGCGGACAGCGCAGCGCATCCATCGCGATTTCGACGGTGCGGTCGAGATCCCAGGCGCCGGCCGCGTCGATCTTCTCCTGAAGCTCGCCCTGTTCCTCGATCAGCGCGTTCATCTCGTCGTCGTCGAGCGGTTCGGCGAAGCGCGCGCTAACCTCTTCGAACCGCTGCAGCAGCGCATGGCTTTCCGCCATGCCCTCGATGACGTTGCCATAGACGTCCTTTTCCGGATCGAGCCGGGGTTCCTGCTCCAGAATCCCGACGACCACGCCCTCGGCCGGCCGCGCCTCGCCAATGAACTCCTCGTCGAGCCCGGCCATGATGCGCAGCAAGGTCGACTTGCCGGCGCCGTTGAGCCCGAGCACGCCGATCTTCGCTCCCGGCAAAAAGGCCAGCGTGATGTCCTTCAAGACCTCGCGACCGCCGGGAAAGGCCTTGGTGAGCTGCTGCATCACGTAGATGTACTGATAAGACGCCATGTGTCGGTATCCGTTAGCGCGCCGGGCGCGGGGCCGGGAAACTACACGCCTATGGGCGTCCCCCGCAAGGGCGGGGCGGTCGCGTTCAGCCGTCGGTCACCTCGACGACGACGTTGCCGACCGCGGCGCCGGATTCGACCACCTCGTGGGCCTTGGCGAGCTGGTCGAGCGGGAAGCTTGAGGCGATATGGGGTTGCGCCCGGCGGGTCTTCAGCCAGTCGGTGATATCCCGGATGCCCGCTTCGAACGCCTCGTCGGGCATCTCATAGACGAACACGTTGCGAACCAGTACGTTCTTGCGCATCAGCGCGTACATGGGAAAGACCGGTTCCGGCGCGCGCATGGATGCGTAAGGCGCGATGGCGCCGTTCTGTTTGATCACCGCCTTGGAAACCTCGAGATTGGCGCCGAAATCCACCTCGGCGATGCGGTCGACGCCCTCGCCGCCGGTGAGTTCCATCACGCGCTCGACCACGTTCTCGGTCTTGTAATCGATGGTCGCCTCGGCCCCCGCCGCCAGCGCGTCCTGCGCCTTCGCGGCCGAACTTACGGTCGCGATCACGCGCGCCTCGCCCCAGGACGCGAGCTGGATCGCGTAGTTGCCGACACCGCCGGCGCCGCCGGTCACCAGCACGGTCTTGCCCGCGACCGGCCCATCGGCCAGCAACGCGCGGTGCGCCGTCAGGGCGGGTATTCCCAGGCACGCCCCGATCTTCATCCCGGCTTCGCTGGGCAGCAGCACCGCCTGGGCCTCGGGCAGCGTGATATATTCCGCCGCCGTCCCGAAGGCGCGCTTCCACTGGGCGTTATAGGTCCAGACCCGCTCGCCGACGCGGCTGTCGGCGACGTCGGCGCCGACCATGTCGATGATGCCCGAGCCGTCCGAGTGCGGTATCACGCGCGGAAATTCGATCTTCTGGCCGCCCCAGCCTTCGCGCCGCTTCACGTCCGACGGGTTGATGCCGGAACAATGGACACGGATACGCACCTCGCCGGCGCCGGGTTGGGGATCGGCCATCTCACCGATCTCGATGACCTCCTTCGCGGGACCATTGCGTTCGTACCAGCCTGCGCGCATGAATTTTCTCCGCTTGTGAAGCTCAGCTCATGGCCGAGATGTTGACGTGCACCGCCTCCGGACCGTCCTCGATCTCGCGGCCGAGGACGCGCACCGCCGTTTCCGCCTCTCCGACCCCATAGGTGTGGGTGCACAGCATTTGCAGCTCGCGCCAATTGCGGCGGATGATGTCGATCGCGGTTTCGTCGGAGGTCCAGCTCGAGGACAGCACGCCGATCATGGAGATTTCGCGCACCACCAGCTTGTCGGTGATCAGCCCGTCGATCGGCTTGTAGTTCTTCAGTCCGGCCAGCACGATGGTGCCGCCGTCGCGCACCATCTCGACCGCCTGTACGATGGGTTCGGTCGAGCCCGCGGCGACGTCGAGTACGATATCGGCCTGCTCGCCGCCGGTGAGATCGAGCACCCGCGCCACCGGGTCTTCGTCCTCGACCACGATGGTCGCGTCCGCGCCCAATTCGCGCGCCAACGCGAGGCGGTGCGTATCGGCGCGCGTGCCGGTCACGATGATCAGGCCGGCGCCGGCGGCGCGCGCCGCCACCACCGCCAGCAACCCGCGCTGGCCCGGACCTTCGATCACGATCTTGTCGCCGACCCCGGTGCCGGGGCGTTCCAGCGCCCAGCGCACCGCGTTCGACAGGGGGTTGGACAGGCTCATCACATCAGCGGGCACGTCGGCCGGCGCGCGATGCAGCGTGGCGCGGGGATGCAGATACATGTGGGTGGCGTAGCCGCCCCACAGATGCGGAGCGACCTCGGTGGAGAGGCGCAACCCATAGCCCAGCCCCCCCTTGCACAGCACGGCGCGGCCGATCTGGCATTGAAAACACTGGCCGCAGGGGATGGAGGACTCGACGGTCACCCGGTCGCCCTCCTTCACGTTCCACAGTTTCGCGGCGTCCCGCCCGACGCGCTCGACAAACCCCAATATCTCATGGCCCGGAATCACCGGGCGCACATCCCAGCGCGTGCCCTCCAGATGGCCGGCAAACTGTTCGTAATCGGTGCCGCACAGCCCGGCCGCCTCGACCCGAAGCAGCCCGTCCTCGGAGCCGATTTCGGGAATATCGAAATCGCGATATTCGAATTTACGCGGCTCGGTGAGCACCGCCGCATGCGCCTGTTCGGCCATGGCCCGTCTCCCCCGTGAGTCATCGAAGGGTACAGTCTCGCGGTGCGCGATGTAAACCGGACGGGCGCACGCTTCGAACCCTCTCCCCTCGCGGGACTCTGGCAAAACCCCCGATGCGATCACAAACGTAATGTAGGGGCGGGTTTCAAACCCGCCCGAAGCCGAACGATCGAGCCAAGTTTCGACACCCTCGCGCGATGCCGCCGCCAGCGGGCGGGTTTGAAACCCGCCCCTACATTAAATCGCCGGTTCGCGGGAGCGCTCGCCTGTCGACGAAGAGTGAATGATGGGATAGCGTTAGGCCCAACAACACAAAATCAATCCAGGGAGGCGGGCCTTGTTCGAGGATTTCGATGCGAAAAATATCGGCAGTGTCGCGGATCGCGTGATCATCGTGACGGGCGGCGGCAAGGGAATCGGCAAGGTCTACTGCCATCGCCTCGCCGAGGCCGGCGCGCGGGTGGTGGTCGCCGACATCGACGCCGAGGCCAACGAGACCACGGCGGCGGCGATCGAAGCGGCCGGCGGCAAGGCGATCCCGGTCGCCACCGACGTCTCCGACCCCGACGCCGCCCAGGCCATGGCCGACGCCACGGTCTCGGCCTATGGCCGCATCGACGGGCTGGTCAACAACGCCTCGCTGATGGCGGTCCTGCCGCGGCGGCCGTGGCACGAAATCCCGATCGACGAGTGGGATTCGGTGATGGCGGTCAATCTGCGCGGCGTCTTTCTGTGCTGCCGCGCGGTGTTTCCGCACATGCAGGAACAGAAGAAGGGCAAGATCGTCAACATCTCGTCGGGCCGGTTCTGGCACGGTACGCCCAACCGGCTGCATTATTCCACCTCGAAAGCGGGCGTGATCGGCCTGACGCGTTCCTTGGCGCGCGAGGTGGGCGAGTTCAACATCACGGCCAACGCGGTGACGCCGGGCTTTACGCTCTCCGATACCCAGGTGGCGTCGTCCGGCGATTACGCGAAACGCAACGCGCCCGACGAATCGCGCTCGATCCGCCGCCATCAGTATCCGGAAGACCTGGTCGGCGCCGTGATATTCCTGTTGTCGGACGCCAGCGATTTCATCACCGGACAGACCATCAACGTCGATGGCGGGCAGTTCATGCATTGAGCGACATGGTGGGGAGCGATCTTCCGGGCAAGGTTATCGAAGACATCGTCGTTCCGGCGCGCGGCGCGTGGTCCGCGGTGGTGGAAAAGGGCCGTACGCTGCGCATCGTCGATCTGGAAGGCAAACAGGCGGTCGATTTCCTGTGTTACAACGCCGCCAACTTCGAGGACCGCTACGCCGCCGCCGACACCATGAAGATCAACGATACGGGTATCTTCCTGACCACCGGAACCGTGCTTTACGGCGTGAAGCTGACGCCGCTGTTCACCATCGTCGCCGACAGCTGCGGCAAACACGACACCATCGGCGGCTGCTGTTCGGCGGCGCTCAACAGTTTCCGCTACGGCGTCGGCCCGCAACCCAACTGCCGCGACAATTTCCTGGGCGAGCTTGCCAAATACGGCATGGGCCCGGCCGACATGGCCGCCAACGTGAACTTCTTCATGTACGTGCCGGTCGGCCCGGACGGCGACATGGACATGGGGCCCAGCATCTCGAAGCCGGGCGATTACGTCGATCTCAGGGCCGAGACCGACGTGCTGGCGGTCATCTCGAAC
This sequence comes from uncultured Rhodospirillaceae bacterium, assembly GCA_964587515.1. GTDB lineage: Bacteria > Pseudomonadota > Alphaproteobacteria > MPNO01 > MPNO01 > CAZPMO01. Next base: position 11,782 of record CAZPMO010000147.1, read on the forward strand.
TGCCCGCAGATCAACAATCCGGTCAATGATTACAACCCGACGCCGATCCGCGTCGCCATATGGGAAAATAAAGGGGAGGCAATATGAAAACCGTCGATGTAAACAGCAAAGACGAAATCCTGCTGAAAAGCGCGCTGGAGCGGGTCGATCACCTGCCCGAGCACGAAAGCAAGATGCAGGTTTTTCAATACGACCCGCCCGACCTCGGCGATCGTCCGCGCGCTATTACGCGACTGTGCATGGGCGATATTTTGTGCGGGCTGATCCAGACCATCAAGAAAGGCGGCGAGACCACCATGCATACCCATACCGGCATGGACGGGTTCTACATGGTGCTGTCGGGACGCGCGCATTTCTATGGCGAGGAGAACGGGGAAGAGGTGCTGGTGGGCGAATTCGGCCCGCTGGAAGGCGTCTTCATCCCGCGCGACGTGAAATACTGGTTCGAAAGCGCCGGCGGCGACGACGATCCGCTGCAACTGCTACAGGTTGAAGCGTTCACGCGCGACCGCAAGAACAAATACACCAGCTACGGCCCGCAACGCAGCGACGAACAGCTCGCCGAGGAAGTCCAACGCATCCACTTCTTCGACGCGCGGTCGGATTGAGCCGTAACGGGCAGCGGGTTCAAATCCAAAGCAACCGTGTTCCGGTCACGCGCGGCGTAGTGAACCACAGAATTATTGAACGACGCCTCAAGGTGCGCTCGCTTACTCAGACGGGCTAGAGCATCGCCCGTTTAGTTTGAATCGGATTTAAGATTCCGTCGAATCGGCT
>CAZPMO010000148.1:0-12414 GCA_964587515.1 uncultured Rhodospirillaceae bacterium
GCTGGCCCGGAATGTCCCATTGATGGGCCACCTCGCCCGCCATGTCGATGAGGTAAACCTGCCTCTGTAGCAACGGTGCGAAAAGCGTGTAACCCATTGCCGCCTTGTCCTTGTCATGAACAGTGACGCCCCGCCGCATATATCTCATTTGCTCGATCCCATCTTGGAATGTTCTCTCCGTTCCATAGCCTAAATGGATGCTGATAAAAAATTATTTGGCGATTGATGGCCGACCGCCCCGGTCTGTGTACCATTGCCCGACGTGTGCTGGTCGGCGGCAAATCTCAACCGGCAGGATTGTCGTCGCGAAAATATCTGTGCAATACGGTCATATCGCTGCCGGCGAATCCGCTATTCGCGGCGCTCTTGAACGCGGCGAGGACCGTGGCGAAGGCGGGCACCGTGAACCCTGCCTCGCCGCAAAGCTCGGCCGCAAGATCGAGATCCTTGATTACGCGAGCGATCGCAAATCCCGGCACCTCGTCACCCACCTCGATTTGATCATACTTGTCGCTGATCATCGGGTGCGCGGCGGCCGAGGTTGAAAAACACCTGAAGCATCGTCGCGAGATCCACGTCGAGGCGCTGGCCGAGTGCGATACCCTCGCAGAACACCTCTACGTAAGACTGGAAAATCATCTGGTTGAGGAGCTTGACGACGTTGCCGCTCCCCGTTGGGCCGACATGGTGGATCTTGTCGCCGAGGCACTCGAGGATCGGCCGCGCCCGCTCGAAGTCGGCGATCGTGCCGCCCACCATGATGGTCATCCGTCCTTCCGCGACGCCGCCAACGTGGATCCGGTTGACCGTCGCGTCGACGTAAGCAGCATCTTTTTCGGCGAACCTCCGATGAAGATCGCGGCTCTGGGCAGGACCGATGGTGCTGGTTTCGATGACGAGCGCGCCTATGGTGACACCTGCGAGGACGCCGTCGGGACCGGTCATCACGGCCGACACCTCGTTTGGGCCGGGCACGCTTGAGATCATCACCTGCGCCTGGCGCGCCAAAGCGGCCGGGTTTTCGGCCCAGGCGGCACCGGCGTTAATTGCCGCGTCGCACGCCTCCCGGTTGATGTCGTGAACGAAAAGCGTGTGACCGGCCGCGATCAGGTTCTGCGCCATCGGCACGCCCATGCGCCCGAGGCCGACGAACCCTATGTCCATGTCTCTGTCTCCCTGGCTGGTCGTTTCCGGCGACGCCGCGTCACGCCGACGCGGCAGCCCCGACCTGACGCTCCGCCACTTGCCGGAGGATCCGCCGCATGCGGGTGACGCCGACGTCCGTCTGCAGCAGCCATTCGTTGTCACGCGCATCACGGTAAACCGATTCCAGCATGTCCCGGTCTTGATCCAGCACATCGAGATGCCGTGCTTCGAGCCGATTGCGGTAAAGGAAACGCCACATATCGCGGCGCCATCCCGACGATTTCTGCGAGCGAAACACCCAAAACAGGCATGAATCCAGGTCGATCGGCGTCACGAATCCACCAATACGGAAGAAGCCGCCGCCGCCCGAGGCAGGGTAGGGGATCTCAGTCTGGATCCAGATGATGTTGTCGGGGTGGTGGAACAATTCGGTCCGGTCGATATTGACGCCGCGCTGGTTCTGCCGGCTGACAACAAAGCCGAGCTCGGTCTTGTCAATGTTCAGCTTGTCCTGCTTGTTGCCGTATGCCAGCGTGTAACTATCGGCGTGTAGGTAGCTTCCGTGCATGGGGTCGAGGCGGTTGTCGAGCACGAACTGGTAGTGGCAGTTCCAGACTTGGGAGAATAGGAACGACGACCAGTCGTCCGAAGCGAACTCGTCGGGTAAGATAATGTCGTCGGGGCGGGCGTCGATGTCGTCGCCGAAATAGACCCAGATGCCACCCTTGAGCTCGCGGCAAGGATAGCTGCGGATTGCCTTCTGGCCAACGAATGGGCAGTCGGGCGTCGGCGGCGTCGCGGTGATCACGCCGTCGCCGTTGAGTTGAACCCCGTGATAGATGCAGGTGATGCGGCCCTCCTGCACCCGTCCCTTGGAGAGCCGCGCGCCGCGATGAGGACAACGGTCCTCGACCACGTTGACCTCGCCGCGTTCGTCGCGCCAGACAACGATATCCTGGTTCAACCGCTTGAGCCCGACCGGCGCATTGGTGATCTCGCGCGCATCGGCCACCAGGTACCAGAGGTTCAAAAGTCCGGTTTCCAGGCGCTCGTCAACCAGTGGCGCGGGCTTCGTTTCCGATGCGCTCATTCCGAATACTCCCCCACTGTCGCGCGCATGATCACCGTTCGTCCGGCGCGTGCGCGAGCCTCTCGAATTCCGACGCCAGCAGGTCCGAGTCCCAGCGTTCGCCTCTTGGGCCAGCGACGCTGATCTCGTTCAACGCCGCCGCGATCGCCGTGAGGCTGTCCGCGCCGCCGGCGAGCACACGCTCCAAGCCGTCGCCGAGCCTGTCTTCGTAGTTTTTCCGCCCTTGGTCCATGATCGCACCTTTCAGGCCCGCGGATCGCCCGGTTCCAGACGATCTCGGGTCCAATGATGCGTTTCCGAAAGCTGAATAACAACTGAAAAATCAGGGCCCTCGCGGGTTCGCGAAGCCCGGCGCGATGGATTCACGGCGGCGTCGCGCGTAAAATCGCCGCAACAAATAACCGCTGGAAGATCGGCCATGGCAAAACTCAAAATCGGCATTTGCGGCGGCGGCGTCGGTGGGCTGGCCGCGGCGATCGGTCTTCGCATGATGGGCCATGATCCCGTCGTGTTTGAACAGGCGTCCCAGTTCCTGCGCATCGGCGCCGACGTGAACCTGACGCCCAATGCGGTGCATGCGCTCGACCGCCTCGGAGTTGGCGAGGTGCTGCGCCGTACGGCGGCGCGTCCGACCTACCGCATCAGCCGCATGTGGGATACGGGAAACATAACCTCGCGGTTGCCGATGAGCGATGCCGCGGAACAAAGCTATGGCGCCCCTCAGTTGACCATTCACCGGGCCGATTTGCTCAAGGCGCTCGAGGCCGCGGTTCCCGATGATTGCATCCGGCTCGACAAGACGGTTTCCGGGATCGACGACGACGGAGATGCGACCACGGTCCGGTTCGCTGACGAGACGTCGGAGAACGTCGACGTCATCGTGGGGGCGGACGGAATCCATTCGGCGGTCAGAACGGCGATGTTCGGCCCGGACAATCCGCACTTCACCGGCTTGGTCTCCTACCGCTCGGTCTTTCCGCGCGAACGCGCCGGGGACATTTCCAACCTCGACGCCTTCACCAAATGGTGGGGTCCAACATCCGACATGCAGATCATCTGCTTTCCGCTGACGCTGGGCGAGGAGATCTTCGTGTTCGCGACGACCCCGCAGGAGGGCTGGACCGAGGAGGGTTGGACGCTGCCGGGCGACCCTGACGAGCTTCGCCGCGTCTATTCGGATTTTCACCCAGAGGCGCGCGCTCTCTTGGAGCCGTGCACGGAGATAACCAAGTCGGCGCTTCACGTGCGCGAGCCGATGACGCGCTGGTCCGTTGGCCATGCGACGCTGCTCGGCGATGCCGCCCATCCCATGGTGCCGTTCATGGCGCAGGGCGCATGCATGGCGGTCGAGGACGCGGTCGTCCTCGCCCGCGCGCTCGAAGGGGCCGACCGCGACACGGCGCCTGATGCGCTGCGACGATATGAAAAGGCCCGACTTGAGCGGACCGCGGAAATCCAGCGCAGCTCGCTGGCCAATGAATGGATGAAAGGGCAGGGCAACGCCGACTGGGTCTATGGCTACCACGCCTGGGAAGTAACGCTCGACTGAAGCCGGCTGGATCGGTCAGGTCGCCGAAAGTCCGCCGTCGACCATCAGGTACGTCCCGGTGATGAACGATGCCTCGTCAGAAGCGAGCCACAGGATCGGGTAGGCGATTTCATCGGGCGCGGCCCATCGGTTGATCAGGGCAGGGACGGCGCCGCTCTCGCGCAGCTCCGTCTCTGTCATGCCCCGGGCCTCGGCGCGCGACGCGGTGAAGGGGGTCCAGACCGAACCGGGACAGATCGCGTTGACGCGAATCCCATTTTCCGCCTCTTCAGCCGCCAGGGTACGGGTCAGAGAAATCAGCGCGGCTTTGGTGGCATCGTATTGACCCATGCCGCGCCGTCCCACGCCGGCGAACACGGAAGAAACATTGACGATGCTGGCGCCTGGCGATCGGCGCAAATCCGGCAACGCGGCCTTGATCATATTCTGTGCGCCCAACAGATTGACCGCGAAAATCTCATTCCAGCTCTCGGCCGGCGCCTCGGCCAGGGAATGATACGCCCGGACCGCGGCGCAATTGACGACGATGTCGAGCCCGCCGAGCTCAGCGGCCACGTCCAAGGCCGCCCGGCATTGCGCCTCGTCCGAGACATCGGCGCCGATCCCCAACGCGCGGCGACCGGGGCAGGAGTCGGCGATCGCCGTGGCGGTGTCGATAGCACTCGCGTCATCGATATCGATCAGTGCGACGTCAGCGCCTTCAGCGCACAACAGGTGGGCCGCCGCACCGCCGATTCCGCCGGCCGCGCCGGTGATCAGTGCTCGGCGGTTCTTGACACGGTTTGTCATGGCGGACGGTTGGCGGGCCCCGGCCGTTTACACCGGGAACACGAGCGCGCTCGAGCGGACGTCGACCCGCTTGCCGTCCCGCGTGGCGAGAAACGCGTCGCGAATTTGCCGGCGCATCTTCACGGTATCCGTATCCGGCGTGAACAGGACCTCCTCGGCGCGCGCGTTGAGTAGGTCGCCCTGGGACTCGGCCACCAGCTTGTCCTCGGCGCCGACCTTCTCGAGACGAGGCAGCGCCACGTCGTTGAAGATCTTGGTGGCGCGCTCACGCTCCTCGTCGGTTTCCGCCCGAAAGCAGAGAAAACGCTCGATGCGCGTCAGGTTCTCGTCGACCGGATATTGCCAGAGCCGCGAGGTATAAGGTTCGACACCCGGCGCCGGGCGGATGGGATTGGAGCTGATGCAGGGCAGGATGAACCGTTCGCCGAGCAGCTTCTGGTTTGTGAAATGTCCGTGGTGGATCGGCTCGCCCGAGCCGTCGAGAGCGATCGCGCGGCTGCCGTGCTCGGTCTGGACGATCTTCATGCGGCGGTCGGCCATGGGCACGCCGGCCTTCTTGACCTCGCCGCCGGTCCATTGCTCGTCGCGCGAAACGGCCTGCGAATCGGCGTGAAGCATCACCGCGTGAAACGCATCGCCGCCGTCGATGGCGACCAGCCAGTTGCTCTTCCAGTGATCGGTCGGCAGACGAAACCAGATAAAACGATCGGGCCGGGTGAGCTCTTCCGGCACTTCGTCCTCGAGCGCGGGCGCCGGGAACCGTTCGGTGTCGCCAAGATAGCTCCAGATGTAGCCGCCGAGCTCGCCCGTCGGGTAGGCGGTAACGGCGATGGTGTCGAGCAGCGAGCTGTCGTCGGGCTCCCACGGGATTCGCACGCAGCGGCCCTCGCCGTCGAAGCGGATGCCGTGCAACGGGCATTGGAGCCCGCCTTGGAGCACGTGGCCGATTGAGAGCTTGGCGTTGCGGTGTGGACATTTGTCGACGACCACGCGCGGGGCGCCGTCCCCGTCCCGCCACGCCACCAGATCCAGACCCATGACGCGAAATCGAAGCGGCTCTCCCGGTTTGACTTCCTCGGACTGGAGCACGGGGTACCAGTAGTTGGGCAGCCCGATATCGAGGCCCTTGGGTACGTCATGCACGATCTCGTCGACGCCGTTCGTGGGATTCGTCATTGCGATGTTTCCATCAGGTTATGCCAGCCCATTGCCGGTGCCGGCGGGTGTCCGGCCTCACTATACATAATTAGGGCCCGGCGTCATGCCGCGTCACGCGAGTTCGGCGTTCCAGGCGTCGTAGCCATAGACCCAGTCGGGGTTACCAGCCACGCGAAGCCAGTCGTTCCGGTGAGAACCGAGCTGGATTTCGCTGGCGCGTCCGATCCGTGTCCGCTGGTATTGTGTCACGGCGGCGCGCCAATCGCTGTTTGCCGCGACGGCGCGCGCGAGGATTACGGCATCTTCGAGGCCCATCGCCGCGCCCTGCGCCATGAACGGCGTCATGGCATGGCAGGCGTCTCCCAAGAGGACGACGTTGCCGCGTCCCCATTGCGCCAGGGGTTGCCGTTCGTAGAGTGCAGTCCGGAGCGTGCTGTCGCACGCTGCGATGACCGCTCTGGCGTCGCGGTGGAAGTCCGAGAAGAACCGTTTCAAATCCTCGACCTTTCCGGAGGTGGACCAGGATTCGGGCGTCTCGTCGGTCTCCGGTGTGGTGGCGAACACGAACAGCTCGCGGCCGCGGTCGATCAGGAACGTCACGATCTGGACCTTGGGCGTCGGACCCCACCATTTGACGAAGCTCTGGAAATCGCCGTCGCCCGCCTGCTCGACCGGAACGGTGGAGCGATAGGCCACCATGCCTGTAAAGCTCGGGGCTTCGGGTCCGAACAACGCGGTGCGGACCACGGAATGGATGCCATCGGCGCCAACGACACCGTCGGCCGTGAATGTGTAACCGTCTTCGAAAAATAGCGTCACCGACGCACCATCGTCATCGAGGCCGACGAGCTTCTTTCCCAGTTCGATGATCTCGGACGGCACGGCTTGTTCGAGAGGCGCCAGCAGGTCGGCGCGGTGCAGCAACAGCGGCGGCGCGCCGTAGCGTACCCGCGCCGCCTCGCCCAACTCCACGTGCGATGTTACTTCCCCGGTGTCCCAGTCCCGGCTGATGCGGTAGGCCGGTGTATGGGCGGTCTCGCGGATGGCGTCGCCGAGATCGAGGCCTTCCAGCACCTTGACCGCGTTGGACGTCATGTTGATGGCGGCGCCGACGCGGCCGAAAGCGGGTGCTTGTTCGAAGACCCGGACCTCGACGCCGATCCGGCGAAGCGCGATCGCCGCCGCGAGTCCACCGATGCCTGCTCCAATGATGGCGATCATGGCGTCGTCCGCTCAGAACATCATTGCGATTAGCCAGGAGACAATGACCGGAAACGCCAGCACGATGAGGATTGCCAGTACATCGCAGATCAGGAACGGCACGGCCGCGCGGTAGATCTCGTTCATGGTCGTGCCGGGCGGCGCGACCCCCTTCATGACGAACAGACCGGCGCCGAACGGCGGCGAGGTCGAGCCCGTCTCGATGGCGATCAGGTAAAGCACGGCGAACCAGATAGCATCGTAGCCAAGCTTATCCACCACGGGCACGAAGACCGGCAATGTCACGAGCATGATCGGCACCGGCCCCATAACCATGCCGAGAAGAACGACGGTGACGATCATCAGCCCGATGACGACGAGCGGTCCGGCGTCGACGCTGAGAACCAGATTCACCAAACCCTCGGTGGCTCCAGTGAAGGCGAGCATCTGGGTGAACGCGAGAGCGCCCGAGATGATGAGCAGCAGCATCACGGCGATCTCAAGGCTGCCGACCATCGCCTGGCGGAAGATTTGCCAGCTCATGCGACGGCGCGCGACGGCGAGCAGGAAGGTCGCGAGTGCGCCGGACGCCGCCGACTCGCTCGGCGTCGCCAGACCCACGAAAATCACACCGACGACCATGAAGATGATGAACGCGACGGGAAAGATGTGGACCGCACCGGCCTGCAGCTTGACGGACCACGGGATCGGCTCGACCTCGAAGGCGGGCGCCACGTCGGGATCAACGACGCAGCGCCCGATAATGTAAAGCGCATAAAGCACCGCCATGATGATGCCGGGGAGGATGATGGCGATCAGGATCTTGCCGATCGAAAGCTCGGCGATGACGCCCAGCAGGACCGCGAGCCCGCTCGGTGGGATCATGATGGCGAGACCGCCGCTGCCCAGGATCGGGCCCAGCGACATGGGCTTGCCATAGCCCCGCTTCTCCATCTCCGGTACTAGGGTCGAGCCCAGGAGCGCGATACTGCCCATGCTGTTCCCGGTCAGCGCCGAGAACAGCACCCCGCCGCCGACCGCCATCAGCGCGAGCCGACCCTTGAGGCTGCCGAACCATTTATCCAGCGTGTCGAGCAGATCGAAACCGATCCCGGAATGGAACATGATTTCGCCCATCAGCAGGAACAATGCGACCGGAACCAGGGTGAAGGAGGTTAGCGATTCGGAGATTTGGATGACAAGCTGCAGCAGCCCCGGCACGCCGCCGAAGAAGATGTACGAGCCGATCAGATTGACCACCAGGAAGGTGAACGCCACGGGCATCCCGATGAACATCAGGACGAACAGCCCGCCCATGATGATCAGAAAGGCTTCCCACCACTCCATGGATCCGTTCCCCGACCGCGTTCGTCAGCGCTGCCTGACGGCGAGCGGCAGGCCCGACGCCGCACGGAAGCCACGCCGTATGAACTGCACCCCCAGAAGGAACAGCCCGAACGGGACGACCGCGGTAATCCAGAACGTCATCGGCGCCATGATGGTGGGCTCGCGGATATCGCTCGTGTACTGATCGATCACCATCAATATCCCGAACCAGGTGACGATGAAGCAGGCGATGGCCGCAACCAGCGACAGCACGAGATAGAACTGCCGCGCCACACGTTCGCTGAGATTGTTGAGCACGAGGTCGAGTGCCACGTGCTTGTCATTCCCGAGCACCCAGGCGGCGCCGAGGAATGTGATGTAAAGCAACGTGATCTCGCTGAGCTCGACCAGCCATGGGTTGGAGATGTCCAAGGCCGCCCGAGAGACGATCTCGGTGCAAATCGCGAGCGTGATCAAGACCAGCATGATACACGCGACGAAGGCGAGGACCCGGTTCAGCCGATCGAACCACCTGGCCGCGCCTGTCAGCAACTCGTGCATGGACGCATCCGTTCCACGGGCCCCGATCCCACGCTTCGACAGGATTCCCGGCGCCGGTCGCGGCCTACCACGACCGGACGCGCGGGCATCACGAAACGTTCGCCCACGAGACGAACCCGACTACTTCATCAGCATCGACTGGAGGCGCTTGCCTTCCTCGGGCGCCTTCTCGCGGACGGCGGCCCACGCGGCGTCGAGAACGGTGGTCTTGAACTTCGCCTCTTCCGCCGGCGTGAAGCGGACGACCTTGACGCCGGTGTCCTTCAGGCCCTTGTAGCCCTCTACGAGATTGGCGTTCCAACTCGCCTCATAGGTCGACGGATCGGTTTTGCGGACAAAGTTCTTCACCTTGGCCTGGGTCGCGGCCGGGACCTTTTTCCATGATCTGGGGTTGACCAGGAAATGGAAGGTGGCGCGGTAGAAACCGGGCTCCACATAGGCCCCGAGCACACCCCTATATTGCTTATACGCGCCGGATACGCCGGTCACGAAGCCCTCGACGATACCGCGTTCCATGGCGGTATAGATCGCCGGCATCGGCAAAACCAGAGGCGAGGCACCCAACGCCTTGACGGCCGGAGCGATCGCCGGGAAAACGCGGATCTTCATGCCCTTGAGGTCGGCGAGCTTCTTGATCGGTTTGCGCAAAAAGATATGGAACCTGAGTTGCGAGACCGGAAGCTCGCCTATGTACACGAGCCCCTTGGCCGCATGGAGCTTCTCCATGAAGTCGAGGTAACCCGTCGAATAGATTTCCGCGAACTGCTTGTTCGAGTAGTTGGCCGAGCCGGATACGTTGAGGATGCCGTTCGCGTAACTCGGGCTCGTTAGCGTCGCGTCGACCGAGCCCAGCCGCACCGCGTTGGGCTGCTTGAACTGAGGCACCACCTCGGGCCCGCCCCGCCAGTCGATCCGAAACTCGCCGGCGAGTTCCTTGTTGAGCCGATTGATGAATCCGCCGAAGGTCTTTCCGATCGGCGTCTTCTTGGGGAGCATCGAGACGAGCTTGAGGCCCACCTCGGCGGCCCCGGCGGGCGTCGTCCATGGCACGGCCGCGACGGCGGCGATTCCGATGCATCCTACAAGTATCGATTTCTTCATGGGTCTCTTCTCCCTGTCGGTACGGTTCCGTCTTCTTGAGTTTCAGGCGACAGCCTTACGTTCGCGCCATTAGGGCAAAACGAACGCCGTTTGTCACGCCCCCCGTGCGCGTGGCGCGATCGTTCACCATAACCCTCCCGGGTCTTCGCCAATGCGGCGCGCGCGATCAGGTCTCCCGGCGCGACGGCGTCGCCGATCAGAAACACCCGTCCCTGGTTCCACGGCGGTTCCTGCACTACGATCCCGATCGCCGCCGGCGATCCGGTTCGTCATCCGGCAAAATCAGGAGTCGCCCGATGATTTCCAGCCACTCGGAATCCTTGTCCCGGCCGGTCCATCTGGTCGGCAGCATCCCGCTCCAGACCGCGGCCGAGGTCCTCGAGGCCGTCGCCGCGACACTCGGGCCGTTCATCGAGCGCGTGCCCGACGGCGAGACCGGAATTCGCGCCAACTGGATTGGCTGGCAACACCGGGTATTTGACCGTCAGGACGCCCTCGAACCGGGCGCCGAGCGCGAGCGCGACTACCAGCTTAATCCGCCCTACCGGTTCAAGCCCGGGGCCGGCCCCGCCGACATTGACCTCGGCGAGCTCGGTTTCGCCCGTGAGGCCATAGCCTCCTATGCGATGTTCAAACGGGCCAAGGCCAACGGAAGTTTCCGTCCCGACTGCCGCTTTCAGGTCTGCCTGCCGACACCGTTTGCGCCGGTCTATTCGTTTATCTCCTACCGCGATCAGGGTGCGGTCGAGCCGCTCTACGAAGCGAGCATGCGCGCCGAGCTCGATAAAATTTGCGCCACGATTCCGCACCACGAGCTCGCCGTCCAATGGGACGTGGCGACCGAGATGAGCATCTTCGAGCAACTCTACGACGTTCCATTTCTCGGCGACAACGCGGATGCTGGGCTCATCGAGCGACTATGCCGTTTGGGTGAGGCGGTCCCGGCGGAAGTCGCGCTCGGCTATCACCTGTGCTACGGCGACATGAACCACCGGCACTGGAAGGAACCGGATGACACGGGCGTACTGGTGCGCGTGGCGAATGGAATTTCGGATGCCGTCGATCGCCCGATCACATGGCTCCACATGCCCGTCCCTGTCGCGCGCGACGACGCCGCTTATTTTTCGCCGCTTGCTAATTTGATGATCCATGCCGAAACCATGCTATTTCTAGGTCTCGTGCATTACACTGACGGTCTTGAAGGAGCGTTGCGCCGGATAACCGCTGCCGACAGAGTGGTGTCCGGCTACGGCATTGGTGCCGAATGCGGGTTCGGCCGCCGAGACCCGGCGACGATCCTGGATCTGCTACGGCTCCACGCAGCAGTGGCCCGAGAACTCTGACGACTGACACACAACTGATACGAATTGGGCCGGCGCGACCGCTTCCTCCTTGGTCTGCTTTGGTCGGAAAGCGAACACAAGCGTCACCTGCTCGAATGTCGGCTTGTGGCACGAATTGGTCGTCCCGCCCATTCGAACTGACGTCCGAGATGCCCCTGAAACCAGACATCGGCGACAACAATGTCTGTTATTTTTTGTTCATGACCGAAGTTGGGAGCAAACCGAAAGTCGACGGGCGCAAGTGTTCCGGCAAAAATTGACCCATTGCCGACATTCATCGCTGAGATTCCCTTCATTCGGAAACAAGAAAACCAGATAGCACCAAAGACGAAACACAATGCAAAAATTTTGAACGCCGGCCTTCCTACCAGGAGGATCAGTACTCTGCGCTGTTTCACAAACAGCCGTTCACACAAACAGCCGTTCAAAGGCGTTCAAGCACGTAATAGACGTAACCGTAAAAAGCGTTAAAGCGGCGAAACACGTCGATTTCTGTTTCGCATTCGGCCGCAATGGCCTTCAAATCCGCGTCATTCGAAGATTTCACGTCGGCAATTACCTGTTCCATGGGGGTGTTGAACTCGTTTTCCCAGACTTCATCGGCCAATCGTTCGGCATGGAGAAATCGCCAGCCTTGTTCCTCCGCCGCAGCCAAATTGCCGGATACAGTCCTTACCCCCCTCGTAGTTGGTCCGCCAAATTTTCCGTACTTCCGTTGGCACCAGGGACGGATCTTGAAACCAAGTCGCTTCGGAAATCACAGCCACACCGCCGGATTTTAAAAGCCGGCCGAATTCGGTCAGGGCGGCATCGAAACCAACTGTGAACACTGCTCCCTCCGACCAGATGAGATCGAGGGAAGCTTTCGGCCAACCTGTGTCGAGCATACTGACGCACAGCGTTTCAATCCGGTCGCTTACGCTAGCGTCGGCTGCCCTCTTTTCGAACGCGTGGAGAAACGGCAGATGAATATCCACACCGCAAACCCGGATCCCATTTTCCGCCAACACGATTCCGGCCGCTCCACTGCCACAGCCCATATCGGCCGCGACGGGCCGTTCTGGTAGTCGGTGCTTTACCCGGTTGCCCGAATGATGCGCGATGGTTTACAGCATCGCTTAGTGTCGCTCATGGCTGACTAACGTGTTTCT
>CAZPMO010000149.1:0-7526 GCA_964587515.1 uncultured Rhodospirillaceae bacterium
GCAGGAACGAAAATTCCGGGTGCAGCGTCGACCATTGGCGGATGATCTCGGCGTAGACACGCGCGTCCTCGATCTCATCGGCGGCGGCGCCGGCATATTGGTCGGCGGTGGTGTTGCGGATGGTGTTGCCGCTGGTCTAGATGGCGTGCATCTGGACGGCGGCAAGCTCCGCCAGCACGTCGGGCGCGTCTTCCAACCGGATCCAGTTGAACTGAATGTTCTGGCGCGTCGTGAAATGGCCGATGCCGCGGTCGAAGCGCCGGGAAATCACGGCGAGCTTGCGAAGCTGGTGGGACGACAGCGTGCCGTACGGGATAGCCACCCGCAGCATGTAGGCGTGGAGCTGGAGATAAAGCCCGTTGAGCAGGCGCAGCGGACGGAACTCGTCCTCGCTCAACGCGCCCGACAGGCGGCGCGCGACCTGGTCGCGGAACTGATCGACCCGCTGGTCCACCAGCGTCTGATCGACGGCGTCATAGGCGTACATTCTGGTCTCTCCCTTCCATTTCGCGTCCCGGCAGGGTCGCCACCGTGGGCCCGGTCGCGCGGATCGCCTCGCGCAGCCGCGCCGGGGCGTGCCCGCCGTCCTCCTCGACGATCTCGATCAGATAGGGGCCGACCACGTGCTGTTCCGCGACTTCGCGCTCGGCCATGGACATCAGCCGCGCCTCGGCGGCATCGTCGCGCGCGACGACGCTCTCGGCGATGCGTTCCGTCCAGGCGCCGTCGGCGGCGAGATAGACCGCCGTCCCATCGGCCAGGCGGTTGGCCGTCGCTATCCTGAGGGTCATGCGGCGTTCTCCTCTCCATGGATCGCCTGGGCGGCGCGGCCCACCGCCGCGGCAATGCCCGGCACCACATGGCAGGCGATGCCGGCCTCTTGTACGGCCGCCATCTCCTCGCCGCCGTGCCCGAAAATGAACGGATCGCCACCCGTCAGGCGCACCACCCGTCTGCCGGCGCGCGCCTCGGCCACCAGCAGCCGGATGATCTCGTCCTGCGCCTGCTTGCCCACATGTATGCGTTCCGCGTCGCGCCGCGCGAGATCGAGCACGTCGTCGGAAACCGGCCGGTCGTGCACGATCACGTCGGCCGACTGGAGAACGCGCAGCGCCTTCAGGGTCAGCAACTCCGGGTCGCCCGGTCCCGCGCCCACCAGGAATACTTCCCCGGTTCGGGGTTGGTCGGGGACATCGAGGGCCGACCGGAGCGCTGCTTCCGCCTCGTTCTCGCGACCCGACAGGGCGAGTTCCATGACCGGGCCCTCGAACAGCTCTTCCCAGAACCGGCGCCGTCGTCGCTCCTCCGGCAGGCGATTCCGGACCGCGTCGCGATAACGCCCGGCCAGCGCGCCGAGACGGCCCAGCGCGGTGGGCAGGGCGGCCTCGATGCGCGCCCGGGTCCAACGCGCCAGCACCGGCGAGGCGCCGCCGGTCGAGACCGCGACCATCACCGGCGACCGGTCGATCACGGCCGGCATGATGAAGCTCGAAAGCTCGGGATCGTCGACCACGTTTACCGGGATTGCGCGCAACCGCGCATGGCGCGCCACCTGCCGGTTGAGGTCGCGGTTATCGGTGGCGGCGATGATGATGACTGAGCCGTCGAGATGTTCGGGTTCGAAGGCGCGCGCGCGATGTTCGATGCGCCCGGCATCTTCATCCCGCGCAAGGGAGGCGTGGAGACGCGGCGCGATCACGCTGACGGGCGCGCCGGCGCGCCGCAGCATGGCGATCTTGCGCGCCGCCACCGCGCCGCCGCCGATCACGGTTGCGCCGCGGCCCTTCAGATTCATGAAGGCGGGAAAATATTCCATCCGCCTTAGATAGCGGATGAATCTTTTCCAGACAAGAAAAATTCGAATAATATTTTATATAATAGGATCAAATGACATTATTATGATAATTAATTCTTGAAAACAGTCCAATGATAGAAAATTTTGTCTTCACGGCATCACTCGTTCGCCAGGGTGCAGCGGTTGAGTTTGCGGTCGGCGATCATGGGGCCGGTGTCGGCGCGGTATTCGGCCATGTAGTCGGTGTTCATGTGAATCTCGAGCGCCGCCTCGTCGTCATAGACTTCGTAGAGATAAACCATGTCGGCGTTCTCGTCGGAGGTGACCAGATCGAAGCGCTGGCAGCCGGTCTCGTTCTTGAGCACGTTGGCGCGGTGCTGGCGCGCGCGGTTGATGTAGTTGTCCTTCTGGCCCTCGGCCAGGGTCAGTTCGACGATCAGTGAAATGGTCATGGTGGCCTCCCGTTCCGGTGTGTCCGATGCCGAGGATAGAGACCGCGCCGCGCCTTGGCCAGAAGCGCGCTTTTGATTAGCATTGACCGCGACAGGACAAGGGAAGGATCAATCATGACCACGTTGATCACCGGTGCCGGACTCGTCGGTACGGCCTATGCGCTCGAAGCCTTCAAACGGGGAGAACGGGTCGTGTTCATGGACCCCATGCCGCGCGAGGATTATCTCGAGGCCCGGCTCGGCGACGGCGATTACGCGCTGGTTCGCGACGACGTGATGAGCCTGCCGGCGCTGATGGCCGCCATCGAGAGCCATGCGCCGGACCGCATCATCCATACCGCGGCGCTGATCGGCGGCCGCGCGGCGGACCCAATCCATGCCGGCTTCGGCCTCAATATCGGCGGCACCATCAATGTCGCCGAGGCGGCGCATCTCGGCGGCATCGAGCGTGTGGTGCATATGAGCACCTTCGGCGTCTATGACTGGCGGCGCGAGGCGGCGGGCACCTTGGGCGAGGATTTCGCGCGCGGCTCCGGCGCCGCCTATTCCAACTCGAAGGCCTGTCAGGAGCTGATCCTCGAGGCCTACCAGTTGAAATACGGCTTCAATCTGGTGGTCCTCCGGCCCGGCAACGTCTTCGGGGTGGGGCATTTCTGGGGCGGTTCCGGCGGCGGCGCGAAGGTGCAGGCGCTGGTCGAGGCCGGCATCAAGGGATCGGTGGCGAGGATTCCGGAGGCCCAGACCATGGATTTCGTCTATCTCTATTCCAAGGACATGGGGCGCGCGCTCGACCTCGCCGCGACCGTCGAAATGCCGGAGAAGCCGGTGTTCAATATCGGCTATGATTCAGTGACCAGCTTCGATGAACTGGTCGCCACGGCGAAAATGGTGCTGCCCGACTTAAAGGTAGAGATCGTCCCCGGCACGCCGCCTGACAACCGCGCCGCGCCGCTCGATATCCGCCACGCCGCGCAAGGGCTCGGCTGGGCGCCGCAATATCCGCTGGAAGACGCCTTCGCCGATTATGCCGACGAGCTAAGAACCTATCTCGGCTAAGGATCAGCCCGGCGGCGCATATTTCACCACCTTCTGCTCGATGGAGCCGAAGATGCTGTTTCCGTCGGCGTTCAGCATGTCGATGGTCACGCTGTCGCCGAATTTCATGAACGGCGTCTTGGGCTCGCCGTGCTCGATGGTTTCGATGGTGCGGATCTCGGCGAGGCAGGCCGAGCCGCGCGCCCGGTCGACGTTCGAGATGGTGCCCGATCCCACGATGGCGCCGGCGCCCAGGAAGCGGGTGCGCGCCGCATGCTCGATGATTGCCGGGAATTCGAAATTCATGTCGGCGCCGGTGTTGGGATTGCCGACGCGCTTGCCGTTATGGGTAATCAGCATATCGGGAGTGGTCTTGGATCCGTCCCAGGCATCGCCCAGCGCATCCGGCGTCACCACCACCGGCGCGAACGCGGTCGCGGGCTTCGACTGGAAGAAGCCGAACCCCTTGCCAAGCTCGTTGGGGATGAGGGCGCGCAGGCTCACGTCATTGCAGATGGAGACCAGCTTGATATGCCCGGCCGCGTCCGCCGCGCTCACCCCCATGGGCACGTCGTCGACGATCACCACCACCTCGGCCTCGAAATCGATGCCCCAGGCTTCGTCCGCCATCAGGATATCGTCGCGCGCGCCGGTCATGGAATCCGAGCCGCCCTGATAGATCAGCGGATCTGAGAGGAAACTGTCCGGCATCTCCGCGCCGCGCGCCTTGCGCACCAGTTGCATGTGATTGAGATAGACGCTGCCGTCGGCCCACTGATAGGCGCGGGGCAGGGGGGCGGCGCAGTCCTCGGCGCGGAACGCATTGCCGCCGCCCGATTCCAGCGTCGCCGCGATCTCGCGCAGCTGGGGTTCTGCCGTCGCCCAGTCGTCGAGCGCCGCCTGCAGGGTCGGCGCGACGGCGGAGGCGTCCGCCGATCGCGTGAGATCATTGCTGACCACCACCAGCCGCCCGTCCCGGCCGCCCTTCAGAGATGCGAGTTTCATGGCAGAGGGTCTCCGACTTGTGGGGTCAATCCTGTCAAACAGCATAAGCTTTATCGGAGGCAAAATTGCAATATAGACTCACGGTAGCAATTCCAATTATATTTTAAACAGAATAGATAAAGTCGGGGGGCCTGATGGATTCTGTAGATTTCGGTTACTGGGGCCCGATCTTGGAAGAGATCGGTTTCGTCGTTATCGCGGCATTCATTCTTGAACGGGCGCTGGCGGTCCCATTCGAGTGGGGCGCCATTCACGATTTCCTGAAGTGCTGGAAACTGCGTCTGCCAATCGCCTATCTGGTGGCATATGTGATTGCCGTCGAGGCGAAACTCGACCTCGTGGAAGTGCTCGCGAAGGCCTCCGATCCGAAGGCCACCAGCCAGAACATAGGCGTCATCGTGACGGCGGCCGTTATTGCTGGGGGCAGCAAGGGCGCGATCCTCTTGTTTCAGGGAGTGCTGGGCTTTGGGCGTGATGCCGTCGCGGCAAGAATCGCATTTCGCGATTTGCAAGCCAAAGGACAGGTTTCGTCTTCGGATGCCCGCGCCCCTTCGAGCGGGCCCTCGGGCGCGGCCCTCCGGGACGAAAAATCCGGCGTCGTGTCTCAACCGTGGTGGCGGTAACTCGTCGCGAACGTACGACGAATTTTCGGGGGAAGACGAATGGTTGATAGGGCTTTGCCGAACCCGTCCTTCTATGTTCTCGATATATCGGACCGGAGCCAAGTTGGAAACGTATCGACGGCGATCGTGCGAAATGTCGAGCATGAGGAAGGCGGCGTTCTGACTTGGATCGGTGGAACCAGATACACATTGAGCCGTCCGGCGATGAAAAAACTCGCCCGCGGCAAAACACCGGAACAGCTTTCGGATTTTCTCGGCGGGCTTGCTTTCGTGCGTCGGGTTTCGCGCGAGCGAGCCGGTGATGTCGTGCAGGCATATAACGATCGTCGAATTCTCCCGTCGGGACACGGGGTAGAGGCCAGTCTTCCAAAACAATGGAACCTGGAGTGTGTGAAGGCGGAGGATGCTTGGAATAAACTCGGAGGGCTCGATGGCGACATGCCTTGGCGCCGGGTCCGTATCGGGCATCTCGACACGGGCTATACATTTCATCCCGTGCTTGGTTTCGACGGTAGCGGTGTCAGTCCTTTCGTCAAAGGGGATGAAGGCATTAATTTTTTCGACGATGGCGGGCTTCCGATTGATCCCCTGAGGGAGTCTGGGACACCGGGGCACGGAACCCGGACCATGAGCGTTCTCAACGGATATGTTCAAAATCACTTCCATGGCGTTGCTCCCAAGGCAACGGTTATTCCGTACCGGGTTACCGATTTCGTGGTCGTGGATACACTGTGGAACAAAAATCCCTTGGATCGGGCGATCGAACACGCGGTATTTCAATCCAGATGCAAGGTATTGAGCATTAGTCTCGGCGACCCGTGTTTTCCTCCTGGCAAGGTCGGCCGAGCCATCGACCGCGCCTATAAGGCGGGCGTCATTGTGGTCGCGGCCGCGGGTAACGTAACCAGTGAAGTGACATTTCCAGGAAGGTATGCCCGCACTATCGCTGTTGGTGGGGTTACCGAGGCGGATTGCCCGTGGTCTGGCGGAAGCCGCGGATCCCGAGTCGATATTTCGGCGCCCGCGGACGATGTTTTCAGAGCCACCGTCGAACGAGTTGGCGGTGGTTTCGAGTATGCCTATGGCCCGGGCGGTGACGGGACATCATACGCAACGGTTCATGTCTCGGCGGCGGCGGCGATGTGGCTCGCGTTCCACGAACGTGAGCGCAAACCGATATTTCTGACCTATCGCGGCTGGGAGATCGTGGAGGCCTTCAGATGGTGCCTCCGGAATTCGGCCCGGACACCGCACGATTGGAACGAGGGCCTGTTTGGCACCGGTATCCTCAATATCGACGCCCTTCTCAGCGAACCTTTGCCCTCGCGGGACGGTCTGGTCTTCGAAGGTGATCTCGCGGCGGACGATATCGGCTGAGCGCCGTCCACGTTTTGTCCATTATTTTGAAGAGAAGGCCGAAGGCCCATCGCAATGGATGTTGTCGCTTAATCCATTATGGGCAATCGCCTTGGAGCGGTCCGGTTTAGCCTGATCCCGCGCTATGCTACGGTCCTCGGCGGATTGGAGGAAAGTCATGCTTAGCGCCACCCGTGACCGGGCCCTGGTCACCACCACCACAGGCGGTCTGCCCCGGCCGCGCTGGTTCAGCGCGGCGCTCAGTGGACGGCCGTTTTCGGTCGCCATGGCCGATCACGACTTCCGCGAACAGTATCTGGATCTGGTGGCGTCTTATATCTCGGATCAGGCGCGCGCCGGCATCGATATCCTGGTCGACGGCGATGCGCGTTTCGACAACGGCGTCGCCGGGCGTCACTGGATCGCCTATGTGGAGGAGCGCTTCACCGGTTTGGGACCGCCCAGAATGGAGACCTATCCCATACACCGCGGCAAGGCGGCCGGCGAGATCATGCACGAGGTGATGGAGACACGGGTGCCGCGCACGGCGGTGGCGCCGGTGGGGCGCGGGGCGCTGGAATACGATCTGGTGTGGAAGGCGGCCCAGGCGCTGAGCCCGGCGCCGCTCAAGTTCGGCGCCATCAGCGCTCAGCTGGTCGAGTCTTCGATCAACAATGAATATTACGACGACCGACGCGATCTCGTCATGGAGATGTCGACGGCGATGAACCAGGAATATCACACGCTCGCCGACGCGGGATGTCCCATCATCCAGGTCGAGGAGCCGTGCATTCACGGCGTCGTCGGCACCGCGCCGGGCGCCATGCTGGATGTCGAGTTTTATGTCGAAGCCTTCAACCGCGAGGTGGCGGGGCTGCGCGACAAGACAGAGCTGTGGTGTCACACCTGCTGGGGCAGTCCGGCGGCGCAGCGGACCCGCGCCGAAGCATATTCCTACGAAGCCGCGCTGCCATTCCTCGACCGCCTCGACGTCGATGTGCTCACATTCGAGGGCAAGGAGACCGAGGGCGCCGACTTTGAGCGCATCGCAAGCACGGTAAGCGCGGACAAGAAGATCGCCCTCGGCGTCATCAGCCATCGCACGCTGCAGGTCGAGCGCGCCGAAGAAGTCGCGGCCCTGATCCGAACGGCGCTCCGATTTATAGAGCCCGAACGGCTGATATTGTCGAGCGATTGTGGTTTTGGTCGCCAGGGGATGAGTCGCATGCACGCCTTTTACAAGATGGTTGCGCTGGTCCA
>CAZPMO010000149.1:7536-12410 GCA_964587515.1 uncultured Rhodospirillaceae bacterium
AACATGGTGCGCCGCGATCTCGGCCTCGCGGAGGCGGCGGTGCCGGCGGCGGATCCCCGGTTCTCCCTGATCCCGCCGGGGTGAATGGGACCCTCTCTGGCGACCGAATATTGGGAGACAATTCATGTCGAATAGCGAAATCGAGCGGCTGAAGCAGGAGGTGGCGGCGTGTACGCGACTGCTCAAGATGGAAGGGATCATGGATTACTCGGGCCATGTTTCGGCGCGGTTGCCGGGCGGGGACGGGTTCGTGATTCAGGATCTCGACATTCCGCGCGGCGACGTGGCGCCCGAGAATCTGCTGCTGGCCGACGTGGAGGGCCAGAAGACCGACGGGCCGGACGGGCTGTTTCCGCCGGCCGAGGTTTATATCCACTCCGAGATTCTCAAGGCGCGGCCCGATGTGGGCGCGGTCGCCCATGTCCATCCCGATACCGCGATATTGTTCACCCTGGCCGATGGCCCGACCCTTTCACCGGTGCGCAACCACGCGTCCCGCTGGGCCGATGGTTTTCCGGTCCATGGCGATCCCGGCCACATCAACTCGCCCGAGACCGGCCGCGCGCTGGCGGACACGCTGGGCGGTCATAACGCGGCCCTGATCCGCGCCCACGGCATTGTCGTCGTGGCCGAAAGCGTGCCGGCCCTGCTGATCGATTGCGTGCATTTCGTCGAGAACGCGGAAGCCTTCTATCGCGCCGCTCAACTGGGCCCGGTCCTGCCGCTGACGGCGGATGAGATGGCGGGGTTCCTGGAACGCTTTCGCCGTCCCCGCCATATCCGCAAGCTGTGGGCCTATTATGTGGGACGCGCCGTCGCCGCCGGTCTTATCCCCGCCGCCTGGCGGATCGAGACCGTGGAGTGAGTTTCAACTTATCAGCTTGCGGATCAGCTCGGCGAGGTCATGTGACAGGTGATCGCCGAGCCCGTCGCCGTCTCCGGTGATGTTCTCCTCGGCGATCGCCGACAGCGCCTCGATATGGAGCCGGATGACGGCGAAATCCTTTGGTCCGGGTTTTCGCAGTTTCTGGATCACGACGCACAGCGAAGTGCACACCCGGCTGACCAGCGGGTAGCCGAAGCTGCCACCGAGGCCGGACAATTCCATCAGTCGGCTGACGGCGGGAAGCAGATGGGTTCGCGCGCGGCCGGGATCGGCGAGCGTGTCGATATAGGCTGTTCGAATCAGTCCAATCTCGGCTTTCAGATGGTCGATGAAATCGTCACGCACGTCGAAGATCGCCGCTTCCGCCGCGAGGATTTGCGACGGGCTGAACCCCCCGGCGTCGCCGACTTTTTCCTTGAGATCGTCATAGGGTGGGAATTCTTCGAACGAAGCGGGTTCGGACTCCTTCACATCGAGGACGGTCTCGTCTTTGGGCGAAGGCGACGGCATTAGCGGGGTGTCGAGGTCCAGACACTTGCGAGGATATCGGGACGGTCGTCGCGACGTCGCGTCGGCATCGGGCTTTCGCAGAGTTCCGCCATACCGCCACGCCGGCGACACGGCCCGAAATAGGAGGTGGTTTTGAAGAACGGCCGCGGCTGTTCGATGATCGCGGTGAGACGTTTGGAAAGATCCAGCGCCGAATGCGGCTTAGCGAGGAATTCGGTCACGCCGAAATCCCGCGCTTCCAGCACACGCTCTTTATCGGAATAGCCGGAAACCATAAGGATCGGCAGTTGCCGCAGCCTCTCGTCGGGTTCGGCGCGCACCGCGCTTGCCAGCTCGAAACCGTTGACCGGGGCCATGCCCCAGTCGGAGATCATGATATCCGGCGGTGACTGTCTGATCGCGGCCAGCGCATCTTCGCCGTTGAATTCGCAATCGATATGGATCGCGCCGAACGCTTTGAGCATGCGCTCATATAGCTTGGTCATGAAGCTGTTGTCGTCGACCACGAGGAATTTCACCTCACTGAAATCATATCCCGTCATCCCGAATCTTCCGCGCGATCCCCGCTTTCGATCAATTTATCCAATAATATTAGTATGAATATATTGCTTTCGATTGAAGGATTTTCCTTAACGGAGCGTCACGGTTAATGCGGCGTTAAGGTCCGCCGCCTCCCACCGAAAAGGCGCCTTCGGCGACCATGGTCTCGAATTCGCTGCGCACCGCCGCGGCGAGAGTGGCGACGGAAGGCGGCAGGCCGTGGTCCGCGCGGCCTACAAGCGTTCGTGACAGGCTCAGCCCCTCGATTTCCACCGCCGAGAAGCGCTTGCGCCGGAGATCGCGGTCGATGGAAGAGGAGGGCAGCAAGCCGAAAGCGAGGCCGCGCGCGATCAGATCCTTGATCACGTCCTGGCTGTCGACCTCGTATCGGGTGGCGAGCGGGATGCCGACCGCCGCCGCCGCGCGCTCGAACGACATACGGCTGCCGGCGGGGCGCGGGAACAGGGCCAGCGGCAATCCCGCGAGGTCGGGGACCCGCGCGCGCCGCGCCGGCATCCTGGCATCGTGGCGCGCGCCGATCAGAAACACCTGTTCGCGGGCCAGCGGCTCCAGGAAAAGGCTCGCCCGTGGCTCGGGGTCGACCATCACCGCGAGGTCAAGCCGCCCGGTATCGAGGCCCTCCAGCAGGTGATACGGCGTGCCCTCGATCAGGTTCAGCGCGATCTCGGGATAGGAGTCCGCGAAGCGTTCGGCGAGACGGCCGTAGAGCAGGCGACCGGTCCCGGCGGACGTTCCGATGGCCGCGGCGCCGGTGGGCACGCCGCCCTCGTACATGATCTCGGCCCGGACGTCTTCGACCTGACGCAGGATCACGGCGGCGCGTTCGCGGAGGTGCTCGCCGGCGCTTGTCGTCGTGACGCCACGGGCGTGGCGGTCGAACAGCTTGACGCCCAGTTCGCCCTCAAGCATCGCGACTTGCCGGCTCAGCGCCGATTGGGCGATGCGCAGTCGCGACGCCGCGGTGCGCAGGCTTTCGGCCTCGGCCGCCTGTATGAAATAGCGAAGCTGTTTCAGTTCCATGTGGAGAATTTCTCCGTGGTTTGAGCGATCTAAAAATCAGATCACTGTAATGCCGACATTGTAATGGCATCAACCCCACCGGCCCCTTAAAGTCCTTCCGGAAATACACCCGAATGGAGGCATTCCCATGGCGGACGATCTGAGAGAACTGGCCGGCGACGACGGCCCGGCGCTGCGCAACGTTGCGCATATCCCCTATGAGGATCTGCGCGAATGGCTGGCCGAGGCGGAAAAGCTCGGCGAAGTCAAATACGTGAAGGGCGCGAGCTGGGAACGCGATATCGGCATGGCCGCCGAGGTGGTGCTGCACGACGAAAAGGCGCCCTGCGTGGTGTTCGAGGACGTGCCCGGCACGCTGAAGGGTTCGCGCGTGCTGACCAACTTCTTCTCCGGCAAGCGCATGAACATGACCATGGGCTTCCCCTCGGACCTCTCCAAGATCGATCTCACCGACGCGTTCCGCGGCAACTACATGGAGGACCTCAAGACCATCCCGCATGTGTTCGTCGAGGACGGCCCGGTGCTGGAAAACATCATGGAAGGCGACGACGTCGATGTGGAGGCCTTCCCGACGCCGCTGTGGCATGAGGAAGACGGTGGGCGTTATATCGGCACCGGCAGCTACAACGTGACGGTCGATCCCGATGACGGCTGGATCAATATCGGCACCTACCGGGTGATGATCCAGAGCAAGAATTCGGTCGGGTTCTACATCTCGCCCGGCAAGCACGGCCGTATCCACCGAGACAAATACGAACAGCGCGGCGAGCCCATGCCGGCGGTCATCGTGGTCGGCGGCGACATCATGACCTTCCTGATGGGCTGCTCCGAAGTGCCGCCCGGCCTCTGCGAATTCGATGTGGTCGGCGGCTTCCGCGGCAAGGCGATGCAGATGATCAAGGGCAAGCACACCGGACTGCCGTTCCCGGCCAATGCCGAGGTCGTGCTCGAAGGTTTCATCCAGCCGGGCAACAAGAAGGAGGAAGGCCCGTTCGGCGAGTGGACCGGCTATTACGGCTCCAAGATGCGCGAAGAGCCGGTGTTGGACATCAAGGCGATCTACTACCGCAACAATCCGATCCTTCTGGGATGCCCTCCCCAGCGTCCGCCCGACGAGCTGGCGCGTTATCGCGCGGTGACCCGCTCGGCGCTGCTGAAGGAGAACATCGCCCGGGCCGGCGTGCCCGACGTCACGGCCGCGTGGCTGCACGAGGTTGGCACCGCGCGCATGCTGATCGGCGTGTCGGTCAAGCAGCGCTATCCCGGTCATTCCAAACAGGCCGGACATATCGCCTGCCAGTGCCATGTGGGCGCCTATGCCGGCAAATACGTGATCGTCACAGACGAGGATATCGATGTCTCGAACCTGGAAGAGCTGATCTGGGCCATGCTGACGCGCTCGGACCCGGCGACCTCGATCGACATCATCACCAATGCCTGGTCGACCCATCTCGATCCGCGCATCTCACCGGAGGACAAGGAGAAGGGCAACCTCACCAACTCCCGCGCCATCATCGACGCCTGCCGACCGTTCCACTGGAAGGACGACTTCCCGATGGTCAACGCGCCGTCGCCCGAACTGGCGAAGGAATCCCGCGACAAGTGGGGTTATCTCTGCGACTGATGTCGAGCTGATGAGATAACGTGGGGGCGGGTCTATGATCCGCCTCCACTTATTTGATCAGCCCTATTTATCAACCCTTTAAGATAGACTGCAGATGATTCGTCGCGGATTTGCCGCGTGCATGAGCAAGTCGTTTGGCGTTGGAATTTTTAGCGTCGGCGTATATCCGCTTAAGGGGCGAAAGCGGAAGTTAAATTCGCGACAGTTCGCGTCCGCTACGTGCCGATACTGTTGATAAAGTCGGATTTTGGTGAGTTTTTGGGTGTCCGCTTC
>CAZPMO010000150.1:0-12386 GCA_964587515.1 uncultured Rhodospirillaceae bacterium
CTTTGCAGGGTGGGATCGAATGAACAACCTCGTGAGAGATCACAACTAGGAAAGCGATCGCCCGGCCTATGCGAATGCGCCGGGCGGCTTGGCAATGGCGGGCGGGTGACGCACAATCGGGGAACGGAAAGAATAACAGGGGAAAACGCGTGAGTTCCGCAATTAAGAAACGCGCCGGCGAAGCGGCGATTTCGGTCGACTGGGTCGGGCGCGCCAAGGAGCTTGCGCCGATGATCGCCGACGCGGCGGACCGCATCGAGGCGGAACGCCGGGTGCCCGACGACATCATGGCGGCGATGCACGACGCCGAGATGTTCCGCATGACCATGCCGCCCTGGCTCGGCGGCGGCGAGGTCTCGCCGCTGACCGCCATGCTGGTGCTGGAAATTATCGGCGCGGCCGACGCCAGCGCCGCCTGGTGCCTGGGCCAGGCGATGGGCTGCGCCCGCATGACCGGTTTCCTCGACGCGGACGCGGCGCGCGAAATTTTCGGCCCAGCCGACGCGATCCTCGCCTGGGGGCCGCCCGCCGGACCGACCAGGGCGGTCGCGGTCGAGGGTGGCTATCGGGTCTCCGGCAAGTGGCGGTTCGCGAGCGGCGTGCGCAACGCGACCTGGCTCGGTCCGCAATGCGCGGTGTTCGAAGCAGACGGCTCGCCGCGCCTCGACGCCAACGGCAAGCCGGTCCAGCGCTCCATGGCGATGCCCATTGCCAACGCCACCGTGACCGATGTCTGGCAGGTGCTCGGGCTGCGCGGCACGGGTAGCGACAATTACGAGATCGACGATGTGTTCGTGCCCGAGGCCTTTTCCTTCGGGCGTGATTCGGCGGACGACCGGCGCGAGACCGGTCCGCTTTACGAAATGCCGATGACGACCTTCTTCGGGGTCGCCTTCGCCGGCGTGGCGCTCGGCGTGGCGCGCTCGATGCTCGACGATTTTATCCGTCTCGCCCATACCAAGGTGCCCAACTACGTGCCGACGGTGATGCGGGAAAGCCCCGCCGTGCAGCGCGAGGTGGCCCAGGCCGAGGCCGATCTCGGCTCGGCGCGGTCGTTCCTGATCGATATGACCCGCGCGGTCTGGGAATGCGGCGAGAGGCCGGCGAACTGGCCGATCGAGATGCGCGCGCGGCTGCGTCTGGCCAGCACCAATGCGGTGACGCGGGCCCGCGATACGGCGGGTTTCGCCTATCAGGCGGCGGGCTCCACCGCGATCTTCGACGGCGGCCCGTTCGAGCGCCGCTTCCGCGACATCAACACCATTGCCCAGCAGGCCCAGGGCCAGCCGGTCAATATGGAACATGCCGGCATGGCCCTGCTCGGCCTCTACAAGCCCGGCAACCGGGTTTAGGCTTCGCCGTCGCGCCAGTCGCGGTAGTCGTCGGGGGTGTCGATGTCGAAGGCGAGGTTGGGGGCGTCGAGAATGAACGCCTCCGCGCCGTGCGCGCGGGCCTCCTTGAGATGCGCCGACAGGCTGTCCTCGCCGAACCGGAAGACGAATCCGCCGTTGAAGGCGAGATAGAGCCCGTTGGTGCCGCGGCCCTTGCGGTCCGGCGCGATCGCGAAACCCGACCCCGTCGAGGCCAACGCCAGCAAATCCTCGGCCGTGGCGCGCGGCAGGTCCACCGGCGTCACCAGGATCGCCTCCGCGCCATCGGCGCGCGCCCGAGCGGCCGCTTCGTCGAGCGCCGCATTCAGCCCCTCGCCGGTCTCGGCCAGGGCGGTCGCGCCCCGCGCCGTCGCGATTTCGCGGACCCGCGCATCGGCGCTGATCACGATCGTGTCGGCGGCGCCCGGGAATATGGCCGTGATCGCCAGCGCGCGGTCGAGGAATTCGATGTTCAGCGCCTCGCGCGCCGGCGCGCCGAGAATTTGCGCGAGCCGGGTCTTGCCCTCCGACAGCGCCTTGACCGGGATGATCGCCTTCACTTTCTTTCCTGGCACGCCGAAATCTCCATGGCGAACGCGAGGGTTTCGTTGGCGAGACGCGCCTTGTCCGCGGCCGTGCCCATCACGGTTCCGGTCACCAGCGTCTTCATGCCCAGCGCCTCGATCGGCTCGGCCAGCGCAGCGTCCGCCGCATCGATGATAAGCCCGTCGATGCGCCCTTGATAGTGGCGCGCGACGCCGAGCGCGGAGACGTCGACGCCGAGCTCGCCCATCATCTTCGCCGCCGGGCCCTTGATGGCCGCGCCGCCGACGATGGGCGAGACCGCCACCACCGGGACGGTGCGCGCCGCCAGGAAAGCCCCGATGGCGGGCACCGCGAGGATGGGATCGACGCTGACGTATGGGTTCGACGGGCAGATCACGATGGCGTCCAGCTTGCCGCCCTCGATCAGCGCCGCCAGCGGCGGCGACGGCAGCGCCGCCTCCGCGCCGGCGAACGCGACGCCCGCGATCACGGGCGCGCATTTGAGGCGCACGAAATAGTCCTGGAACGGCAGCGTCGCGCGGTCGGCGGCGTGGATCATGGTGCGCACCGGATGGTCGGTCATGGGCACGATCCGGGTGTCGATGCCGAGCCGGTTGCACAGCGCGGCGGTGATCGTCGACAGGGCCTCGCCGGCGGCAAGCCTTCGCGTGCGCTCGGCGTGGGTCGCCAGGTCGGCATCGCCGAGCTGGAACCAGGTCTCGCCGCCGATGCGCTCCAGCGCCTTCATGAAGTTCCAAGTCTCGCCGGCGATGCCCCAGCCGGTTTCCTGATTAGCGATCTCGGCCAGCGTGTACATCACCGTGTCGAGATCGGGCGAGACATAGAGCCCCATATGCTGGAAATCGTCGCCCGTGTTGACCGCGACCGTCAACCGGTCGGCGGCCAACGTCATGGCCAGCCCATGGGCCAGTTTCGCCCCGCCAACGCCCCCCGCCAGCGCGAGGATATTGCCGGCCGCGCTCACCGGAACAAATCGAGTTCGCGGTCGCGGATGAGGTCGGCGGCGGCGCCGTCGGCGGCGGGGTAGGGGAGGCCGCGGATCAGCACCACCGGGCGGCCCTCGTCGGCCTGGCCCATCACCACCGAGGCGGTGGCGGCGAGCTCGTCGGCGAGCCCGACCTCGGTGATGCGGAGATCGCGTCCGAACCGGTCGGCGCGCCCGCGCAGATCCAGCAGCGCCGCGATGCCGGCCGCGCCCAGCGCGACGCCGGACGTGCCGTTGCGCCACGCGCGGCCAAGGCTGTCGTTGACGATCACGCCCACCTCGACGCCGGCACGGGCCCGCAAATTCCCGCGCAGCCGCGCGGCCGATTTGTCGGCGTCCTCGGGCAGCAGCAGCACCGTATCGACGCCGTGCACCGGTTCGATATTGGAGGCGTCGATACCGGCGTTGGCCATCACGTAACCGCGTTTGTGCACCACCACCAGCACGCCGGGGCGGTGGCGCAGCACTTCTTGCGACTCGCCAAGAATGAGTTCGACCAGCCGCGCGTCCTTGTGGGTTTTTCCGGCGAGGTCCAGGGCTTCGGCCGACGGCGTCACCGCGCCGAGATCGGCGTAGCGCCCCTCGGCCTTGGAGACGATTTTCTGGGCCAGCACGAGCACGTCGCCGTCGGTGGGCGCCTCGCCCTCGGCGGCCAGCGCCTCCAGAACGATCTCGCCGAGATCGTCGCCCGGGCGCACTTCGGGCACGCCGCCCGGCGCGATCACCGAGAGCCGCGCCGCGCGCCCGCTCAAGATGCGTCTTCTTCGGGTAGTCCGGTGATGCGGATGCCCGCGCTCGGTACCTTGTAGCGCCGGTTAATGGCGATCAGCACCGAGGTCAGCGCCTCCGAGGCGGCCGCGTTGGCCAGCGCGCCGGCGTGAATGCCGGTCATGCCGGCGGCCTCGACCAGCGTTACCACCGCCTCCCGCGCCTCGGCCTTGTCGCCGCACACCAGCACGTCGCACTCGATCACGTAATCGGGGTCCTTGAGGTGATGGGCCGAGACGCTCTGGAAGGCCGAGACCACGCGCACGCCGTCGCCCAGCGTCGCCTGCGCGATCGCCGCCGCCGAGCCCTCGGGCGGCAGCTGTACGCGCGACACCTTGGGCGGCACCAGCGGCACCGTGACGTCGACCAGTATCTTGCCCTGCAGCGCATCCCGCACGCTCTCCAGCGTCGGGCGCTGGGCCGAAAACGGCACGGTCAGTATCGCGATGTCGGCCTTGGCCGCCGCGTCCTGATTGCTCGCGCCGGTGATGCCCGGCGCGTCGATCTCGGCGGCCGCCGCGACGGCGCGCTCCGCCCCGCGCGAGCCGATGATCACCGTATAGCCGGCCCGCGCCCAGCGGAAGGCGAGGCCCGAGCCCTCGGCGCCGGTGCCGCCGAGCACGGCCAGGATGGGTTTGTCGCCGCTCATGCGTCGACCCTTTCGCGGGCGTATTTGCCGGCCGGGGTCTGGACGACCGGGCCGAGCGGCGGCGCGCCGAACGAGGCGGCGTGCTGGGCGTCGGGCGGCGCGCCGTAGAGCGTGGTGCGCTGTTTCGGCGTGCGCCCCAGCCGGCGGATCAGCGCCTCCATTTCCTCGGGCGGCAACTCCTGGCCGTGTTCGGTGCCGGCGGCGCGCGAGATGGTCTCGTTCATCAGCGTGCCGCCGAGATCGTTGACACCCGCGTCGAGGCAGGCGGCGACGCCGGCGTCGCCCATCTTCACCCACGAGGTCTGGATCGACGGGATCACCGGGTTCAGCGCGAGGCGCGCGACGGCGTGCATCAGGATCGCCTCGCGCCAGGTCGGCCCGCGCCGCGCCTTTCCCTTGAGGTAAATCGGCGCTTCCATGTGCACGAACGGCAGCGGCACGAACTCGGTGAAGCCGTGCGTACGCTCCTGCAGCGCGCGCAGATGCGAAAGATGGCGCGCCCACGACACCGGCCCGTCGAGATGGCCGTACATGATGGTCGCGGTGGTGCGGATGCCCGCCTCGTGCGCCGCCTCGATCACCGCCAGCCATTCGCCGGTGGACAGCTTGTCGGGGCAGAGGACGGCGCGCACCGAATCGTCGAGCACCTCGGCCGCGGTGCCGGGCAGCGATCCCAGCCCGGCCGCCTTCAGGCGCTCGAGAAATGCCGGCGCCGAAATGCCCAGGGTCGCCGCGCCCTGGCTGACCTCCAGCGGCGAAAACGCATGGATGTGCATGTCCGGCGTGACGTCCTTCACCGCGCGGCAGATCCTCAAATAGGTCTCGCCGGTGTAATCGGGATGGATGCCGCCCTGCATGCAGACTTCCGTAGCGCCGCGCCGCCATGCCTCGACCGCGCGCCGCGAAATCTCGTCGAGCGCGAGATCATAGGGCGCGCCCCGCAGATTTTCGCTCAGTTTGCCCTTGGAAAAGGCGCAGAAGCCGCAGCGGAAATAACAGACATTGGTGTAGTTGATGTTGCGGTTCACGACGTAAGTGACTGTTTCGCCGCTCTTTTCCCGCCTGATGTCGTCCGCCGCCTCGCACAGAAGATGGAACGACGCGCCGCGCGCGCGGAACATGTGCGCGATGGCGTCCTCGCCCAGCGCCTCGCCGTCGGCGGCGCGCCGGATGCCGTCCTCGAGGGCCGCGTCGCGCGGTCCGGTGGAGACGATCTCGGGGGCGGCCAAGTCGCGGCCCGGCGACCAATCGTCGTCGCGCGCCAGCCCGTCCGAATCCATGGCGCGGCGCACCGCGCGCGCCATTTCCGGGCTCTGCCAGCGGTCCGGCTCCAGCGCATGGGCGGGATAGACCGCGAGGCGCTCGACCAGCAGCTTGCCGGCGGTTTCGGTCTCGCGCGCCAGCGCCTCCAGTTGCGGCCACGGCGCTTCCGGGTTCACGTGATCCGGCGTCACCGGCGACACCCCGCCCCAGTCGTTGATGCCGGCGGCGATCAGTTTTCCATACTCGCCCGGGCTGAGATTGGGCGGCGCCTGGATATTCATCGCCGGTCCGAAAGCGATGCGCGCGATGGCGATGGTGCGCGCCAGATCGTCGAGACCGGGCTCGGCCGCGCCGGCCATCCTGGTGCCCGCCTTGGCGCGGAAATTCTGGACGATGATCTCCTGGATGTGACCGTGTTCGGCGTGGGATTCGCGCAGCGCCAGAAGCGTATCAATACGCTCCGCCCAATTCTCGCCGATGCCGATCAGGATGCCGGAGGTGAACGGCACCGCCGCCCGGCCGGCCAGGTCGATGGTCTCCAGCCGCGGTGTGGGGCGCTTGTCGGGCGAGCCATAATGCGGCCCGCCGGTCGCGCACAGCCGTTCGGAGACGCTCTCCAGCATGACGCCCTGCGAGACGGTAACCTCGCGCAAGGTCGCGATTTCCTCGGCCGTCATCACGCCGGGGTTGGCGTGGGGCAGCAGACCGGTTTCGTCGAACACCAGCCGCGCCATCGCCGCGAGATAGGAGATCGTGGTGTCATGACCCAGCGCCGCCAAGCCCTCGCGCGCGGCGCGGTAGCGCAGCTCCGGCTTGTCGCCGAGCGTGAACAGCGCCTCCTTGCAGCCGGCCTCGGCGCCGGCCCGCGCGATGGCGACGATCCGTTCCGGTGAAAGATAAGCCGCCTCGCCCCGCTTCGGCGGCTGCGCGAAGGTGCAGTAATGGCAGACATCGCGGCACAGATGGGTCAGCGGGATGAAGATCTTGCGCGAATAGCTCACCAGCGCGCCATGGCCGGCATCGCGCAGCAGGGCCGCCTCGCCCATGATCTCGTCGAGCGGCGCGGTGTTGGCCAGCGCCAGAAGCGCCTCGCGGCCGGGTCGGTCGGTCATCTGAAAGTTCCGCGTCCCGCGCCGCCCTCAGCGGTCGCCGATCGGGCCGAAGGCGACGATGCGCGACGGCTGGATCTTGTATTTCACACGCACCTCGTCCGGGAAGCGGTTGGGATAGGGGCGTTTTTTCACATAGAACTCGCCGAGATCGTCGATATGCGCCGTCACTTCGGCGGCGCGCTCGGGGTCCTCCTCGTCGATCATCTCGACCACTTTCCCCTCCACCGACAGCCAGTGATAGGAGTTGGTCGGGCTCATCAGGTGCAGCGTGATCTCCGGCCGGGCCCGCAGATTGACGTCCTTGATGCGGCCCTTGGAGGAATTGATGTAGATGAAGTCGTCGTCGCGATCGCACCATACCACCGTGACATGGGGCGGACCCGACTTGCGCAGCGTCGCAACGGTGGCGTAGATCGGCTCGTCGAGCAGGCGCTGCATGGCGGGCGCGAGCTCGTTGAGGTTGGCAATTTGCGTGCGCTCTCCCGCGCCCGGCAATTTGCTCAGCTGGATGGCCATCCCGTCTCTCCCCAGTGTGCGTATATGTGCGGTGTCCCGTTGGCCGCAACCTATCAACCGGGCACCGGCGAGACAAGCGGGGGAGGGTGATTCACCACAGAGGCGCAGAGGCACAGAGGAAGTGTTTTCAATTTAATACGTCATGCGCGGGCTTGACCCGCGCATCTCCCGACCGGGAGGCAATGATTTGGACTTACTCTCCGGGAGATGGCCGGGTCACAGCCCGGCCATGACAATTGGGGCAAAGTTTTTTCCTCTGCGTCTCTGCGGTTCACCTTTTCTTTTGAACAAGAGCGCGGGGGGCGCGACAATGCGCCCCGGGGAGGAACACACATGACCATCGGGACAATCGCCGTGCTTGGCGCCGGGCATGGCGGGCTGGCGGCGGCGGCCGATCTGGGCGCGCATGCAGCCGCACGGTGAAGCCGCGCGCGGGGTGCATGACGGGCTGGTCCCGGTGGCGCATCTCACCACCGACGTCGCCGACGCGCTCATTGGGGCCGATCTGGTGATGCTGGTGGTGCCCTCGGTGGCGCACGAATATTACGCGACCGAACTCGCGCCGTTGATGAGCCCGGAGTTGCCGGTGTTCCTCAATCCCGGCCATACCGGCGGCGGGCTGCATTTCGTCCACGAGCTGCGCCGCGCTGGTTATGACGGCGAGTTGCGCACCTGTGAATCGGTGACCCTGACCTACATCGCGCGCCTCGAAGAGGTCGCCACCGTGGGCATTTATTCCTATACGACGAAGCTGAAATTCTCCGCGTTTCCCGGATGTTACGCCGATGAGCTGTTCGCCGGGATGAAATCGGTCTACCCCGAAATCGTGCAGGCGTCGTCGGTGCTGGAGACCGCGCTTTCCAACATAAACGCGATCTTCCACCCGCCCGGCATGCTGATGAACGCGGGCTGGATCGAGCACACCGACGGCGATTTCCTGTTCTACCGCGAAGGCGTCACCGAGGCGGTGGGCCGCGCCGTCTCGGCCATCGACCGCGAGCGCCTGGCCGTCGCCGCCGCGCTCGGCATTCCGGCCGTATCCTTTCTCGAAGCCTTCTTTGCCGCCGGGCTGACCACCGAGGACGCCATGCGCTCGGGCTCGGTCGCCCGCGCCTGTCGCGAGAGCGCGCCCAACGCGACGCTGCGCAGCCCGCCGAGCCTCGATCACCGCTATGTCCACGAGGATGTCGGCTACGGGCTGGTGCCCTTCAAGGCGCTGGCCGACCTGGCGGGCGTCAAGACGCCGACCATCGACGCCCACATCACGCTGCTGTCGGAAGCCACCGGCAACGACTACGCCGCCACCGGGCTGACGCTGGAGAGGATGGGGCTGGACGGGATCGCGCCGGGCGACCTCGCGGGGTTTTTGGAGACGGGCGCCTTGGCTTAAATCGTTTAACGTCGTGGTGAATTGATTTCGCCGATTTCGGCGGAGAAACAACCGGGAGGAACAACCGATGTCGGAACCACGGATCGACGGCAGGACGGCCATCGTGACCGGCGGGGCGCGGGGCCTCGGCCGCGCCATGGCGCTCGGGCTGCTGCGCGCCGGCGCGAATGTCAGCCTGGTGGATATCGACGGGGATCAGCTCGAAAAGACGGCCGCCGAGGCCGCCGCCCTGGGGGGCGCCGACCGCGTGCTGTCCGTGGTCACCGATGTCAGCGACGATGACGCGGTCGAGCGCGCCGTGCGGGCGACCGTCGAGAAGTTCGGCGGGCTCGGCATCCTCATCAACGACGCCGGCATCGGTCCGCCGGCCGGCGAGCGCAGCCTGTTCAACAACCCGGAGAAGTTCTGGGAGACCGACGCCGCCGTGTGGCGCAAGACCATCGAGGTCAACGCCATCGGCAGCTACCTGATGTCCTGGACCGCGGCGTCCCATATGATCGACGGCGGTTGGGGCCGGATCATCAACGTCACCACCAGCCTGAACTCCATGTACATGCCCGGCTGCGGCGCCTATGGCCCGTCCAAGGCGGCGCTCGAGGCGAATACCTCGATCATGGCGCAGGATCTGGAAGGCACCGGGGTGACCGCCAACGTGCTGGTGCCGGGCGGACCCGCCAACACCCGCATGATCCCGGCCGACGCGAAACTCGACCGCGCGGCGCTGGTCCAGCCCGAGACCATGGTGCCGCCGGCGTTGTGGCTGGCCTCCGACGGCTCCGACGGCGTCACCGGCATGCGCTTCCAGGCGGCGCTGTGGGACCCGGCGCTACCGCCCGCCGAGGCCATGGAGCACGCCGGCGCCCCGGTCGCCTGGCCGCAACTCGGCGCGCAGGCGATCAGGCCCGATTTGGATTGACTGTTCCGAATTTTTCGTAGGGGCGGGTTTCAAACCCGCCCCTACATCCAGCGGTGTGAGATTTACGACCCCGCCACGATCAGCGTGTCGTTGTCCGTCGCGTCCGACAGCAGGTCGCAGCCCGTTTCGGTGACCGCGATCATGTCCTTGATCTGCAGGCCGAAGCCGTGGCCGGTGCGGTAGACCAGGGGTTCGATGCCCATCACCATGCCGGCTTCCAGGCGCGAGGCGTCGTGGGCGGCCATGTAGGGGTCTTCGTGGAGATGCAGCCCGATGCCGTGGCCGACGAAGGCGATGGGCGGCAGGCCGAGCTTGCCGAATTTCTCCAGGAAGGCGCGGTAGACGGTCTGGGTGTGCACGGCCGGGCCGATCATCTCCAGCAGCATGTCCTTGCACTCGACCAGATTGGCCCAGATGCGCTCGGCCTCGGGCGGGGCGTGGCCGATCACGCCGGTGCGGCAGACGCCAGCGTGATAGCCGCCAATCACCGGGAAGATCTCGACGCGGCAGACGTCGCCTTCCTCCAGCACCCGCTCGGTGGGACCCACGTTGGGCAGTTCCGAGCGCGGCCCGGTGGCGACGATCATCAGCTGGAAACGCTCCGCGCCCTGTTCGTAAATGCCGCGCGTCAGGGCGGCGGCAAGGTCCATCTCGGTGGCGCCCGGCCCGACGGCGGCGAAGGCCCCGGCGATGGAACTGTCGGCGATGCGCGACAGACGCCGCAGCAGCGCGACCTCGTCCGGGGTCTTGATCTGGCGCAGCCGGGCCAGCAGCGCTTCCACCGGCACGAAGGCCGCCATGGGCAGGGCGGCTTCCAGCGTGCGCAAATCGCCGGCCGGCAGGTAATCATATTCGATGCCGATGCGCGCCGTCTCGAGCCCGAGATCGGTCAGCAGCTCGGCCAGAGTTCCCATGGCCGAGCCGGAGAACTCGCCCCAGACGCGGATATCGGCGTCCGGCGCCCGGCCCCTCACGGTCGTTTCCTCCATGTCGACGCAGACCAGCCCGTCGCCGCCGTCGAGCGTCACCACGGCGGCGGCATGACGCCAGCGCATCAATGACTGCGACGGCACCACGAAGCCCGCCGTCCAGGCGAAATTCTCCGGCGACAGCGAGACAATCGCGTCGAGCCCGGCATCGTCCATGGCGGCGCGCTGGCGGTCGTGGTTGTCGGTGTTCATGACGCGCTTCCTCGGTACATCGCTTTTGGTGGCGATTCCCCGTAGGGGCGGGTTTCAAACCCGCCCCTACGAATAAACCAAATCGCCGCCCCTCAATCCAGCAGGGTCGTACGGTATTTGGCGATTTTATCCTCGTCGATGTCGATGCCCATGCCGGGGCCGGTGGGGACGGTGACGGCGCCGTCGGCGAAGGTGAAGGGCTCGGCGATCAGGTCGTCGGTGTAATAGATGCCGGCGATGCGGTCGCGCTGGTGTTCGGCGGGCGTGGACACCGGCACCACGCAGGACAGCGTCACGCTGTCGGCGGCCGCGGCGAGGTGCAGGTTGGCGAGATTGCCGACGCCGGTCTCGACCGAGCCATTGACGTTGCAGATGAGGCCGGCGGCGCGGCAGACGGCGGCGACCTCCATGGCGCGGTACAGCCCGCCCGGTTTGGTGGTGTAAATGGAGACGATGTCGGCGGCGCGGGCCTCGGCGATTTCCAGCGCGTCGCGCGCGGTCCAGGCGGACTCATCCGCCATCACCGGCACGCCGATGGCGTGGGCGACCTCGGCCATGCGCGCGATGCCCTCGACCGGCTGTTCGGCATAGGCGAGGTCGTATTTTTCCATCTGGCGGATGATGCGCACCGCTTCGCGCGGCGTCGCGTAGCCGCAATTGGCGTCGACGCAGAGCCTTATGTCGGGGCCCACCGCCTCGCGCACGCGGCGGACGATTTCCACGTCGCGCGCCGGATCGACGCCGACTTTTATCTTGATCTGGCGGATGCCTTCCTCGACCACGCGGACGCATTCGACCACGGCGAGCTCGATTTCCAGCAGCCCGATCGAATGGGTCACCGGGATGGCGTCCCGCACTCGCCCACCCAGTAGCGTATGGACGGGCACGCCGAGGGCGCGTCCGGCGAGGTCGTGGGCGGCCAGGTCGATGGCCGCCTTGGCGTAGGGGTAGCCCTTGATGATGGCGTCCATGCGGCCGTGCAGCTCGGCCAGATTGGCGGCCTCGCAGCCCGTCACGGCCGGGCCCAGATAGGTCTCGATCACATGCTTGGTGGTGCCCGGGGTCTCGCCGAAATAGCGTCCCCAGTCGCCGCCCCAATCCTTCAGGGCCGGCGCCTCGCCCCAGCCCACATTGCCGTCGTCGCCGGTCATGCGGGTCAGCACATAGCCGCCGATGGGTTCGGTCAGCCCGGTCCATTTATGCTCGCGCCGCGTCGGCAGCGCCACATGGATCACTTCGATTTCCGCGATGCGGGTCGTACCAGTCATGCCCATGGCGTAGCGCGAACCGCCCGCCCTGGCAAGCGTGAGTCGGAATTACTGGGCTGGGAGCAGACGCCGGACTTTGATGCGGCCGGCGCGCTTCATGGCCTGGGCAAGGTCGTAGGCGGCCTGAAGGCGCAACCAGGTCTCCGCGCCGCCGCCGAATGCCTTGTCCAGCCGAATCGCCATTTCGGGCGAGATGCCGGCGTGGCCGTTGACGATGTCGGAGAGCTGCTTGCGGCTGATGTCGAGCTTTTTCGCGGCCTCGGTCACGCTCAATGCGAGGGGTTCGAGGCAATCATGCCGGACCGACAGGCCGGGGTGCGGCGGGTTCTTCATCGGCATGTTCGGTCCTCCTAATGGATGGAATTCGACGCTTCGAACCCTCTCCCCTCGCGGGAGAGGGA
>CAZPMO010000151.1:0-9325 GCA_964587515.1 uncultured Rhodospirillaceae bacterium
TCCAGTCGATCCGGCAAAAATTCCATTTGCGTCAACCGTTTCCACCACAGCGCATAATTTAAACCGGACACCAGTGGATCAACTCCGGGGTGAGAGGTGGGCAGAGTTGTCCGCCCCTCTCGCCTCGATGTCCGTGATCGACGAGGCCCTTCGCACCAGAAAAGGCACTGCCAAGCCGGCGTCGCGCGGCGGTATCGTCATTTGCCGATTCCGCCAACTTTGAGTATTAAAGTTCCCGCCAGCCCCCACCTGCCCGCACATCTTTTTTTCTCATTTCGCGGAATTCGACGCCATGGATGACAGTTTTTCGGATTTGACCGATCGCCTCATCGAATTTCGCGATGCGCGCGACTGGGCGCGGTTTCACGCAACCAAGGACCTGATGCTGTCGCTCAGCCTGGAAGCGGCCGAGCTTCTGGAACTCGCGCAATGGAAAGACGAGGCGACGCTCGAGGCGGCGCTTGACGATCCCGCCTTTCGCGCCCGCCTCGGCGAGGAATGCGCCGATGTGCTGATCTATCTGCTGTTGATCTGCGAGCGCGCCGGCATCGACCTCGGCGAAGCCGCGTCCGCGAAAATCGAGTCCAACGGCGAAAAATATCCGGTCGAAAAATCCCGCGGCCGCGCCGTGAAATACACCGAGCTTTAAAATTCGCACCAGGGAAATTCCCGCGCTCTCTTGAACCCGACCGGTCATCGGCGGTACCAGTGGGGCGGGAAATGCGTGGGAGGTGCGGATGGCGGACGGCAACGGGGCGGAGAAATATGTCGGCCAATCGGTCGAGCGGGTGGAGGATGCCCGGCTTCTGACCGGTAGCGCCCGGTTCGCCGACCATTACCCGGTGCGCCCCGAGACCCTGCACGGCGCGGTGCTGCGCTCGCCGCACGCCCATGCCGATATTGTTTCCATCGATGTGGCGGACGCGCTGGCGATGCCCGGCGTCGCCGCGGTGCTGACCGGCGCCGACCTCAAGCAAGTTTCGGACCCGTTCCTGGTGGTGCTCAAGCAGCCGCTCGACGAATGGGCGCTGGCGGTCGACCGGGTGCGCTTCAACGGCGAAGCGGTGGCGCTGGTGCTGGCCGACGACCGCTATCTCGCCGAAGACGCGCTGGAGAATATCCACGTCGAATATCGGCCGCTGACGCCCATCGTCGATGCCGAGGCGGCGGCGAAGGACGACGCGGTGCTGGTCCACGAGGCGGCCGCGACCAACGTGGTCTCCGAGCGCAGCTTCCGCTACGGCGACCCCGAGGCGGCCTTCGCCGCCGCCCATCGCACCATCGCCCACACCATCCGCTATCCGCGCAACGCCTTGACCCCGATCGAGGGTTTTGTGGTGATCGCCGATTACGACCGCGACGCCGGGCTGTTCGATATCCTGTCCAACTTCCAGGGCCCCTATACCGGCCATCCGGTGATCGCGCGCTCGCTCAGGACCGATGAGAGCAGCGTGCGCCTGCGCACCCCGGCGCATTCCGGCGGCAGTTTCGGCGTGAAGCAGGCGGTGCTGCCCTACATGGTGTTGATGTGTCTCGCGTCGCGCATCACGGGGCGGCCGGTGAAATGGGTCGAGGACCGGCTGGAGCATCTCACCGCGGCCACGTCGGCACCCAACCGGGTGGTCCATATCGAGGCCGCCGTCGAGGCCGACGGCCGCGTCACGGCGTTGAAATTCGACCAGCTCGACGATTACGGCGCCTATCTGCGCTCGCCCATGCCGGGGCCGCTCTATCGCATGCACGGCTCCATGACCGGCGCTTACGACGTTGCCAACCTCTCGGTGGTCAACCGGCTGGTGATGACCAACAAGACGCCGGCGGGACTGGTGCGCGGTTTCGGCGGGCCGCAGGGATATTACGCCCTGGAGCGCCTGATGCACCGCATCGCCGACGAGCTTGGCCTCGACCGGCTCGACGTGATCCGCCGTAATCTGATCCCGGCCGGCAGCTTCCCCTATCAGGCGGCGGCGGGCGCGCTTTACGATTCGGGCGATTATCCACGCGCCGTCGATGTCGCGGTCGATGACGGCCGACTGGCCGAGCTCAAACGCCGCCAGGAAACCGCGCGCGCCGACGGCAAGCTTTACGGCATCGGCTACGCCGCCATCGTCGAGCCGTCCATGTCGAACATGGGGTATCTGTCGACCATCGTGCCGGCCGAAGACCGCGCCCGGCGCGGCCCGCAGAACGGCGCGGTCTCCATGGCGACGGTCAATGTCGGGCCGCTCGGCGCGGTCACCGTCACCGCCGACACCACGCCGCAGGGCCAGGGCCACGCCACCGTGATGTCGCAGATCGTCGCCGACCAGCTCGGCTTGCGGCCGACCGATATCCGCGTCAATACCGAGCACGACACGCATAAAGACCCGTGGTCGATCGCCGCCGGCACCTATTCCTGCC
The DNA here is from genome assembly GCA_964587515.1 of uncultured Rhodospirillaceae bacterium. Lineage (GTDB taxonomy): Bacteria > Pseudomonadota > Alphaproteobacteria > MPNO01 > MPNO01 > CAZPMO01. The sequence continues at coordinate 2,401 of CAZPMO010000151.1, forward strand.
GCTTCACCCCCGGCACCGCGGTGGCGACCCAGGTGGCGGCAATACAAATACGCGAAAAGCTCGCCCGCATCGCGAGCCAGACCCTGAACGTGGCGGCCGAGGAGGTCGAGTTCGCCGACGGCAAGATTTTCGCCCGCGGAAACCCGGAGAACGCGTTGCGGTTCCATCGCGTCGCCGGTTCCGCCCACTGGTCGCCGGGCACGCTGCCCGAGGACATGCAGGGCGGGCTGCGCGAGACCGGCATCTGGGATCCGCCGGAATTGACCCCGCCGGATTCGGGCGACCGCATCAATACCTCGCTCGCCTATGGCTTCGTGTTCGATTTTTGCGGCATCGAGATCGACCCCGACACCGCCGAGATACGCATCGACCGCTACGTGACCATGCACGATTCCGGTTCGCTGTTGAATCCCATGGTGGTCGAGGGCCAGGTGCTGGGCTCGTTCGGCCAGGCGATCGGGGCCGCCATGTATGAATCGTTTGAGTATGGCGAGGACGGCAGTTTCCTGTCGGGCAGCTTCGCCGAATATCTGGTGCCGACCGCCTGCGAGGTGCCGGAACCCGAGATGTTCCATATCGAATGCCCCTCGCCGTTCACGCCGCTGGGGGCGAAGGGCGCGGGCGAGGGCAATTGCATGTCGACGCCGGTGTGCCTCGCCAACGCGGTGTACGACGCGCTCGGCATCGAGGAGATTGATCTGCCGCTGACGCCGGCGAAGATCGGCGCCCTGATCCATGGCGAGGAAACCCCGCCGCCGGAAGGAAGCGCCCAGCCGCCGACGCCCACCGGAACAGGGCTCGCGATCACGGGTTCAGGCGAGGCGGTGGTGCCCGCGCCGCCCGCCATCGTCTGGGACGCGCTGCTCGATCCCGACAAGCTCGCCACCGTGATCCCGGGATGCCACGCGCTGGAGCGCACCGGCGAGAACGCCTACCGCGCCGAGGTCTCGCTCGGCGTCGGGCCGGTGCGCGGCCGCTTCATCGCCGAGGTCGCGCTCGGCGATCTCGTCCCGCCCAGCGCCGCCACGCTTTCCGGCAGCCTCAGCGGGCCGCTCGGCGCCTCGCGCGGCGCGGGCCGGGTGACATTGAGCCCCGAAGGCGACGGCACCCGCATCGCCTATGAGTATGGCGTGGAGATCGGCGGCAAGGTCGCCGCCGTGGGCGGGCGCATGCTCGAAGGCGCGTCCAAGATCGTAGTCGGCCAGTTCTTCGACCGCCTCGCCGCCCAACTCGGCGGCGCCCCGGCCGGCGCGTCCTGGTGGACGCGCTTGATGCGCGCGCTGGGGCTCGGAGGGTAGCTAGGAAAACAAGCCCTCTCAGCTTGCGGGACCTTTGCAAATTCCTGATGCGTTCACCAACGTCATGTAGGGGCGGGTCTCAGCCCCGCCCCTACATTAATATACCAGCCGCCAGGAGCTCCCAGCCAACAGTCGAGGACATGTGCAAAGGTGCCCTCGCGGGAGAGCGTCCAACGCTAGCGTCTACATCTTCAGCAGCTTGCGGACGTTGCCGTTGAGGATTTTTTCGCGGTCCTCGGCGGACAGCGGCACCGTATCCATCCAGTCGACGCCGGGCCTGTTCTCGACGAACGGGTAGTCGACGGAGAACATGATCCGGTCGACGCCCATTTCCATCACGCTGCACAGCAGCGCCGGGTTGGAGAAGTTGCCGCTGGTGGTGATGTGGAAGTGGGACGCGAAGATGTCGCGGAACGAGCTCGCGTTGCGGTTCTCCTTGCGCGACAGCGCCTGATCGATGCGCCACAGCGAGAACGGCAGCGATTCGCCGAGATGGCCGAGGATGATCTGCAGATCGGGATATTTTTCGAACACGCCCGACAGCACCAGCCTGATGCCCTGGGTCGCGGTTTCCACGGTATAGCCCCAGCCGGCGGTCGCTAAGGCGGGGAAATCCTCCAGATAGTCCTGGTAATAGGCCTTCACCACGTCGGGGTGGGGATAGCCCGGATGCATGTAGATCGGCACGTCCAACGCCTGGGCGCGCTCGTAGATCGGCCAGAATTTCTCGCCGTCGCAGAACTCGCCGTTGGTCAGCCCGTGGATCATCGCGCCCTTGAAGCCGAGCTTGGTGACGCAGCGCTCCAGCTCCTCGGCCGAAGCCGCCGGGTTGGCGGTCGGCAACGCCCCGAAGGCCGCGAACCGCTCGGGATTCGCCAGCACGGTCCGGTGCAGGCTGTCATTCGCCTGTTGCGCGATCGCCGGGCCCTCGTTGGCGTTGAAGCGCTGGGTCGACGGCGCGCCGTGGCTCAGCACCTGGATGTCGATGCCGGCTTCGTCCATCTCCTTCAGGCGCAGCGCGCCGAGATCGTAGAGCCTTTCCTCCAGGTCGGGCGAGCGCGACGCGTTGCGCCCCGTATAGTGCCGGGTGACGGTCTCGTCCCAGTAATGTTCCTCGAGCGCGATCACCTGCGATCCGGAATTGTTGGTCATGTCCCTGTTCCTTCCTCGGGCGTGGAAAAGCCGGTTTCCCGGGTGGCGTCGTAATCGTAAATCCATTCCGCCCCGATCGGTGATTTGTCGGCGCCGAACCGGTTGCGCAGCGAGAGCACGAGATCGCGCTTCAGCCGCGCCAGCGGCGAGACGAGATGGTTTTCCTTGGCGCGGTCGCGCGACCCCAGCTGCGTGCGCGTGGTGCGCGGCATGCGCAGCCGCTCGTAATCGCGCAACGCCGCGACCGGCCGGTCCGGCGCGCGGATCAGCGATTCGGCGAGGATATAGGCGTCTTCCACCGCCATGCAGGCGCCCTGGCCGAGATAAGGCAGCATGGGATGGGAGGAATCGCCGAGCAGCGTGATCGGGCCCTCGCCCCAGCGTTCCAGCGGGTCCCGGTCATAAAGCGCCCATTTGTAATAGCGCTCGCTCGATTCCATCAGGCGCAACAGGTCGTCGTTCCAGCGCGCGTAGGTCTCCATCAGTTCGCCGCGATCGCATTCGTAGTTCCAGCTTTCCTCGGTCCAGGCGTCGCTGTTGATGTGTGCGACGAAATTGACCAGCTCGCCGCGCCGCACCGGGTAGTGCACGATATGGCCGTGCGGCCCCCACCACGCGGTCATATCGGCCGCGTAATCGGTGTGCGCCACCACGTCGGCCGGTACCATCCCGCGCCAGCAGATGCAGCCGGTAAAGTGCGGCGCGATCGGGCCGAGCACGCTGTCGCGCACCGCGGAATGGATACCGTCGGCGCCGACGATGACATCGGCCTCGATCTCGGTCCCGTCGGCGAACCGCGCCGCGGCGACGCCGTTCCGCGCCTCGACCCCGGTGCAGGTCGCGCCCAGATGGATTTGCTTTTCCGGCAGGGCGCGGGCGAGAATGTTCAGAAGATCGGCGCGATGGATCGAGATGAAGATGGCGCCGTAGCGTTTGACGACGTCGCCGCCGCGCTTCTGGCGCGCGATTACCCGGCCGCTGCGCCAGCTTCGGACCACCTGATCGGTCGGCCGGAAGCCGATGTCGATGGCCGCGTCCTCGACGCCCAGCGCGCGGAGCACCTTCAGCGCATTCGGGCTGAGATTCAGCCCCGCGCCGACCTCGCTGAGCTCGGGGGTCTGTTCGTACACCTCGGCCTCGATGCCCCGGCGGTGCAACGCGAGAGCGGCGGAGAGCCCGCCGAGCCCGCCGCCGATGATCGCGACCCTGGGTGCGCGCGCCATGTCGGTTTCTCAGGGAAGCGGGGTCAGGCCATCGGCGCGGATGGCGCGCTCATACACTGGAATATCGATGATCGGCGGCGGGCGGCCGGCCTGGCCGAACATGTCGGCGATCCAGCCGCGATGATAGCTGCCGTGCATGGCGAGATGGGTGAGGCACATGGCGCGCGACAGCGACCCCGTGTTGCCGCCGATAAGCTCGTAATCGACAATCTCCTCCAGCGCGTCCCCGTCGAGCGTGTCGAGATAGTCCAGCAGCGTCTCGTCCATCTCCTGGCGCGCCTGCCACAGCTCGTCCATATCCTCGTAAAGCCGCGCGCGAAGTTCGCCGATGCCGTGCTCGCGCCCCTGCATGTGGGCGTGCCACATGCGATCGACCGCGAGCAGGTGGTTGAGGTTGAGATGGATCGATTCGAGCAGGGTCTTGCGCTTTTTGGTCACCTCCTCGGGCGGCAGCTCGCGCACCTTCGCGTAGAGCTCCGAATTGGCCCAGCGATTATATTCCAGAAGGCCGCGAAGATAGGCCTTGTCCTTCATGACGCCCGCTCCCGTTATGATCCCTCCGGCAATGATAACAACAACGCGCCGTTGTCCGGAAACGCAATCGCGTAGTAGCTTCGGTCACGAGTTAACGATCACGTGAATTGCCCCGGCTCGCGCCATGTGCGAGCGTGGCGGGACGAACCGGGACCAGTGGTCCCGAACAAGAAATGAACATTTCAAGGGAGGGATATCCAATGAAGTTCAATACGAAAATTCTGGCGCTTGCGCTGGTTCCGCTGATCGGGCTGGGAAACGCCGCGACGGCGCAGGATTTGCGCGTCGGCGCGGCGACCAATGTCGGCGGCATGGTGGTGTTCGTGGCCCAGGACAAGGGCTTCTTCGCCAAGCACGGCATTGACGCCAAGGTCGTGACCCGCAACTCCGGCCCCGCGCTGACCAAGTCGCTGCGCGCCGGCGAAATCGATTTCGCGCCGGCCGCGTTCACCAACCTGCCCGCCGCGCTCGAACGCGGGTTGAACCTCCGGGGCGTCGTCGGCTATGTCGGCAGCTCGTATTCAAAATCGACCAGCGATACCATGATGGGCATCGCGGCGCGGCCCGGCACCGGCATCAAGACGATCGCGGATCTCAAGGGCCGCAAGGTCGGCGTCACGTTCGGCGGCACCGGCGACCTCTATTTGCGCACCGTCCTGAAGCGCAACAACATCAAGATCACCGATCTCAAACGCATCAATGTGCGCCCGCCCAGCTTCGTGTCGATCTTCGATTCCGGCGGCGTCGAGGCGATCATCGCCTGGGAGCCCAGCCTGACGCGGCTGATGGACAAGGTGAAGGGCGCGCGTCTCGTGGTGCGCGGCGGCGACTATGTCTGCTTCTGCGCCGTGCTGCACGGCACCCCCGACAAGATCTACAAGGACCGCGCCAAGACCCAGAAATTCGTCGATGCGATGTCGGAAGCGGCGGCCTATGTCCGCGATCCGAAAAACGCCGACGAGGTGTCGCAGATCGGCTCGCGTTTCGTGCGCGGCATGACCCCGGCGCTGGTCAAGCGCACGCTTCAGCATGTGGTCTATGACCCGAGGCTCGGGGCCAACACCGCGAAGGCCTTCAACTTCTCGGTCGAGCAGCTCATTGCCCAGAAGAAAATGAAGAAGCCCTACGATCCGGGTAAATATCTCGAGCTGTCGTTCATCGCCAGCACGATGAAACGTCATCCCGAATGGTTCAAGGACCTGCCGTCCGGCATGTAGGGTATTATCCCGATTGCCATTGGGGCCTGGTTGATCTAATCCGACGCTTTGTACCCTCTCCCCTTGCGGGAGAGGGTGGCGCGCGCAGCGCGGCGGGTGAGGGGTGGGCGCCGCCGGCAGGCGGCCAAAAAATGTCTTCTGACGCGCGGACGCGCTTACCCCTCACCCAACCCTCTCCCGCAAGGGGAGAGGGACGTTTTAGATTCGTCCGCCGGGGAAAGTCGTTACGTGACCGCCAAGCTGATCGTCGAGGGGCTGAGCCACCACTACCCGGATGAATATACCGGCGAGTCGGTTCATGCCCTTGACGATATCAACCTCGAGGTCGAGGAGGGGGAACTCGTCGCCGTGGTCGGGCCCAGCGGCTGCGGCAAGTCGACCCTGCTGAATATTCTCGCCGGCCTGCTGCCGTACCGCGAAGGCCAGGTGAAGGTCGACGGGGCGCCGGTCCATGGGCCGGGGCCCGATCGCGGCGTGGTGTTTCAGGAACATGCGATCCTGCCGTGGCGCACGGTGGCCCGCAACATCGGCCACGGCCTCGAGCTGCGCCGGGTTCCGAAGGCCGAACGCCAGCGCCTGGTCACCGAGTTTATCGATCTGGTCGGGCTGAACGGGTTCGAGGACCGCTATCCGCATGAGCTTTCCGGCGGCATGAAGCAGCGCTGCGCGGTGGCCCGCACGCTGTGCGCCGATCCCGTGATCATGCTGATGGACGAGCCCTTCGCGGCGGTCGACGCCCAGACCCGCATCACCCTTCAGGAAGAACTCAACCGCATCGCCATGGCGACGAAAAAGACCATCTTCTTCATCACCCATGCGGTCGACGAGGCGGCGTTCCTCGGCGATCGCTGCTTCGTGTTTTCGCGCCGCCCCGGCCGGCTGAAACAGACGGTGAGGATCGACATTCCCCGCGAGCGGCGGGTCTGGAAAGACCTGGTTTCCGATCCCGTGTTCACCGAGGCCCGCGACGAGATTCTGCGGCTGGTCCGCGAGGAAGTGACCGTCGATGATGGCTAGCCAAAGCCGTCCGCTTCGGACATGGCGCGACATCATGGGGGTGGGCGCGGTCAATCTCACCCTGGTCACGCTGGGCGTGCTGATCCTGTGGGCGCTGGCCTCGGCCGCGATCGCCAATCCCGACCGTTATCTTCCCTCGCCCTGGGCGGTCGCGCTGTCGTCGGTCGACATGCTCTATAAGGGCGTGCTGCCGAGCTATTTCGGCGACACCATGGCGCGGCTTGTTCTCGGCAGCCTGATCGGACTGGCGTTCGGCATACCGTTCGGGCTTTTGCTGGGGCTCAACCGGACGGTGTCCGACATTTTCTACCCCATCATGAATTTCTTTCAGTCGGTGTCGGGCATCGCGATCTTTCCGATCATCGTGATCTGGTGGGGGAACAGCGACAAAACGGTAATGGCCGTCATTCTCTATACCGGTTTTTTTCCCATCGCCTTCAGCGTGCTGTCCGGGGTGCGCGAAATTCCCATCCGCTATATCAGC
>CAZPMO010000151.1:9335-12320 GCA_964587515.1 uncultured Rhodospirillaceae bacterium
GCGGTGCGCACGCTCGGCGCGTCCCGGTTTCAGATCATCCGCGACGTTCTGGTCCCGGGCGCGATGCCGCATATCGCGACGGGGTCGCGGCTCAGTATCGGTTTCGCCTGGCGGGCGGTGATCGCCGGCGAGATGCTGGCCGGGCGCGAAGGGCTGGGGTGGATGATCTTCACCGGCCAGGACGCCGATAACACCGCCGAGGTGATCCTCGGCATGATCATGATCGGTCTCACCTGGATCGTCCTCGATCACTATCTGCTGCGGCCGCTCGAAGCCGACACCATCGAACGCTGGGGGCTGATGCAGCGATGATGGTCGTCGATACCCTTTGGCTCTCGCTGCAACGCCGTTTCGGGCGCCAGAAACTGCGCCGGATGTTCCTGGGCTCGATCCCGTTCGTGGTGCTGCTCTCGCTTTGGCAGATGAACACCAGCTTCGGCTGGCTGCCGCCGGTGTTCATCCCGGAAATCGGCGCCGTGATCGAAGCGGTCTTCACCCTTCAGGAAGACTGTCCGGGCGTCATCAGCGCGCTGGCCATGGACAATGACTGCCTGATGACCAACCACATCTTTTCCAGCGTCGGCCGCGTGGCGCTGGCGGCGCTGGTGGGCCTGCCGCTGGGCATCGCGTTGGGCATCCTGGCCGGCATGAACCGCACCGTGTCGCGCTTCCTGGAGCCGGTCGGCATTTTCGCCAACTCGATCTCCGGCATCGCCTGGATTCCGCTGGCCATCGTGTGGTTCGGGGTCGGCTGGCTGACCACTTTGTTCATTATGCTCAATACGATCTTCTGGCTGCTGTTTTTCAACGCCATGCTGGGCGTGCGCGGCATTCCCCGGGTCTATGAACAAAGCGTGCTGACCATGGGCGGCAGCCGCTGGGATCTGATCACCCAGGTCTATCTGCCGGGCGCCATGCCCAGCATCATCACCGGCATCCGGATGAGCATGGGGTTCGGCTGGCGCGCCCTGATCGCGGCGGAGATGATCGGCGGCGACAGCGGGCTGGGTTTCATGATTTTCACCTCCGCCCAGGAATTCAAGATCGAGGAGGTCTTCCTCGGCGTCATCGTGATCTCGCTGATCTGGATGGCGACCGACCGCTATCTCCTGGTGCCCCTGGAAAAATGGACCATCCATCGCTGGGGCATGGTCTGGAAGCCCGATTGATATGGCCTCCGTGGTTCCCGACGCTTCCCGGATCATCTGGCGGCGCTGGCATCGCCGCCGCGATGTAAGGTTCGTGGCCGTGATCATGGCCTGCCTCGCGGCCTATTACGGCTATGGGTTCGCGACCAGTTCGGCGCGCATCACCGACCGGCTGCAGGCGAGGCTGGCCCAGGACCCGGCGCGGGTGAATATCGACGTGACCGCGAAATTTCCGCCCGAGGCGTTTCACATGGGCGTCTTTCAGCGCTATGGCAGCATGCGCGGCACCAGCGGCAGAACCGCGACCCTGTTCCGCGTCAAACCGGCCGACGTGAAATTCCTGTCGCGCAAATACTGGATCGAAAAAATCGACCTCGCCGCCGTCCGCCGGCGTTAGGGCGCTGGAGAGCCCGCCAGCAACTGTTCGGCGCGGGCGAAATCCTCGGGGCGGTTGACGTTGAAGAAGGGATCGACGGGATCGGCCGCGAAATTGGCGTGGGCCAGTCGGTGGCGCGCGGTCCACACATCCACCTTGCGAATCTCGTCATCGATCATCGCGCGGCGCAGATCTGCGGCGAGGCGCACCGGCCACAGGGCGAACACCGGATGGTCGCGCCCGCCCGAGTTGGCGCACGCCATGTCGGCGTCTTCATCCTCGATGGCCGCCGCCAATCGCGACACCAGATCGCCGGGCAGGAACGGCGCGTCGCAGGCGAAGCTTGCCACATACTCGCAATCCGGCGCGTTGGCCGCCGCCCATTCCAGCCCGGTGAGGACGCCGGCCAGCGGCCCCGCGTAGCCGTCGATCACATCGGTGGCGATCGGCAGGCCGTAACCGGAAAACCGCGCCGCATCGCCGTTGGTGTTCAGCACCAGGGTCGCGACCTGCGGCGCGGCGCGCGCGATCACGCGGGCCAGCAGCGTTTCGCCGCCGAGCGCGGCCAGGCACTTGTCGCCGCCGCCCATGCGCCGCGACTGGCCGCCGGCCAGCAGGACGCCCGCGATGGGCGCGTCATTCGGCATGGCTCAGCCCCAGCACGGCGTCGGATATCTCGATGGCGTCGGTCCCGATCAGGGTCGCGAGCGTTTCCCGGTCGGCGGCGGCAAGCTGGCTGAAATCGCTTTCGATCAGCGTCACGTCGTCGAACGAGGCGCGCGCCACGCCCTGGATGTTCTCGACCTCGCCCACGCCCGAGCGCGATTCCAGCCGGGTCTTCAGCGCGCCCTCGACAAGGTTGAGATGATCGGGCGTGAACCCCAGCGCATCGTCGCACGACGCGGTAAAGAAGCGCATGCGCGCCGCGTCGTCGGCCGCCGCCGCCATGGCGGCCGTGATATCGCCATAGGCGGCGAGCCGGTCGGCGAAATCGCCGCGCCCTATGGATTTTCCATCCGCGTCCCGCCGCGTCGCCTGCAGCCCCAGCAGCGCCGTGATGTGCTGGTCGATGCGTGAGAGAAGGCTCGTGGACTGGCCCACATAGCTGACCGTGCGCCCGGCCTGATAGGTTTTCACGCGCAGATAGACGCCCGGCGTCTCCAGCACGGCTAGCTGTTCGGGCTCGTCCGGAAAAGCGCCGACACCCACCGGGCCGCGCCAGTCGAGGGTGATGATCACCTCAGTCGGTCTCGGCGAGGCTGGCCTTGCGCTGGGCCTCGGCGGGCTCATCCTCGTCAGCCCCGGGATCGGCGTCGTACTGGATGCGGTCCTCGCCGGCCAGCGCGACGAAGCGCTTGCCGCGGGCGCGGCCGATCAGGGTAAGACCGGCCTCGCGCGCCAGCTCGACCCCCCAGGCGGTGAAGCCGGAGCGTGAAACCAGGATGGGGATGCCCATCTGCA
>CAZPMO010000152.1:0-12269 GCA_964587515.1 uncultured Rhodospirillaceae bacterium
CGTTTCTTCGGGCGGATTTCCTATCACGATTACGAGGGCATCACCGAAAACGCCGACGAGCGCGAGCGCATCATCGAGAATCTCGGTGACACGCGGGCGATGCTGATGCGCAATCACGGCGCGACCACGCTGGGCAAGAGCATGCGCGAGGCATATGTGCTAATGTCGCAATTGATATCGTCCTGCGAAATTCAGCTTCGCCTGCAATCCACCGGCGAGAAGATCGTCCTGCCGCCGCCGGACGTGTGCGAACACGCCGCGGCCCAGATGGTGTCCCACGACGCCGGACGCGGCCAGGCCGACTGGCCCGGTTATCTGCGCGAACTCGACCGCGAAGACAGCTCCTACCGGAATTGATTTCACCAGCCATCATTTAACAATCGAAATGGAATTTAAACATAAATTGATTCAAATTTTGAATTCATTTGAATTATCATTGAAACAATAAATATCATGGTCGAACTTATTCTTAAACATGGAAGGGTATAATCATCTGGAACTGGCAGGTAGCCTTCGATTGACCTTCACATATTGAGGGCGTCATGGCGCTTGGCGTGGTTTCCAATTTTTCGGCCGGCATCGCGCATCGTAGTCTGAGCAAGACCGACGCCGGGATGGGGATGGGGTTGGCCCTGGCCAGGCTGGCCGCCGGCCGTCGCGTGCTGTCCGCCAAGGACGACGCCGCCTCGATGGCCATAGGCTCGCGCCTCGGCGCCGAGGTCGGCGGGCTCATGCAGGCCCAGACCAATGCGGGACAGGCGGTCTCCATGCTGCAAGTCGCCGACGGCGGGCTGGCGCGCGTCGACGACATGCTGACGCGGATGAAGACCCTGGCGGTGCAGGCGGGTTCCGGTCATTTGTCGACCAGCGACCGGACCGCGATCAATACAGAATTTCAATCCCTGGCCTCGGAAGTCGACCGCATTTCGGCCGACACCGATTTCGCCGGCGCCAATTTGCTCGACGGCTCGGCCGGGACCGTCTCCTTCAAGGTCGGCACGGGAACGAGCCCGGTCAGCGACGATATTTCGGTTTCGTTCGAGGACACATCGACCACGGCGCTATCGATCGGCGGCCTCGACATCACCTCGCAGGCGGGCGCCGATGCGGCCAGCGCCGCGATCGACAACGCGATCGATAGCGTCCAGACCATGCGCGCCGGAATCGGCGCGAGCCAGAACCGCCTCGATTATGCCGCGCAAAACGTCGCCACGGCAATCGAGAACACCGAAGCGGCGCGAAGCAGCCTGATCGATCTGGACGTGGCAAGCGGGATCAGCGATTTCGCCAGCAAGCAAACCCTGATGCATGCGGGTGTCGCCATGATGGCGCAAGCCAACCAGGCGCCAAAACACCTGTTGAGGTTGTTCGCTTAGACCATGCTGAGCGATTTTTTTCTGTATGCGGCGCTGGACAGGAGCTATGGGGGGTACCCAATTTCCCGCCCCTCATACCTTACAAACCGGATACCGCTCGCGACCACGCAATTGTCGCGCCAGATCACCGCCGATACGGTGCAAATTTCGGGATATGGAAAACTGCAGGCCGCCGTTTCCGCCTTCCAGGGCGCGGTCAAGGGATTCCAGACGACCCAGTCGGTCTCCTCGTTCCAGGCGATCAGTTCCGACGCCGCCGTCGCGTCGGCCATCGCCACGGCGACCGCGAGCGCCGGAAGCTATGATCTCGCGATCAGTCAGGTCGCGCAGGCGCAGGGCGTGGTCAGCGACGCGCTTGCCGATCCCGACGCCACCGTCGTCGGCTCCGGCACATTGACGATCCAGCTCGGAGAATACGATTCCGGGCCCAACAGCTTTACGCCGGGCGCATCACCATCGGTGGCGATCAACGTCACCAACGGCTCCCTGAACAGCATCGCGAGCGCGATCAACGCGGCCGACGCGGGGGTTACCGCCACCGTCATCGACGATGGAACGGGGTACCGTCTTTCGATCGCCTCGAACAGTACCGGCGCGGCGAACGGCTTCAGCCTGACGGTGACCGACGGCGACGGAAACAACACCGACACGGCCGGGCTGTCGCAGCTTGCGTTCGATCCCACGGCGGCGGCCGGCGCCGGCAAGAACCTGACCCAGACACGGGCGGCACAGGACGCGGCCTACACCATCGACGGCATCGCGGCGACCAGCGCCACGAATTCGAACGTGAGCATCGCCCCGGGACTGACCGTCAATCTGCTGACGGCCGGCAGCACGACCATTTCGGTCACCGAGAGCGCCACCGCCCTGAGCGCGGCGGCGCAAGGGCTGGTCGACGCCTATAACGATCTGGTCGGAACGATCAAGGACCTGACCGGCGCGGGCGGCGAACTGGCGGGCGACTCCGTTTCGGCCACGCTTTTGCCGGCATTGACGGCGGAGCTATCGAATAACCACGCGGGCTCGCTCAACTATCTCTATCAGCTAGGCGTCACCGCCGAGGTGGACGGTACGCTCTCTCTCGACGACGCTGCGCTCGAGGCCGCCTTCAACGCTGATCCGGCGGGCGCGAAAGCGCTGCTGAACAATGCGGCGATCAGCTGCGACGCGGTCGTCGATCCCTATGTAAAACCCGGTGGAATCATTTCATCCGTCAATAAGGTGGTTCAGCAGGACCTGGCCTATCTGGAATCGCGCGGCGTCGGGCTGGATGCGATCGGCTCGTTTTCCCAGGAATTCGCCAATCGCCAGTACAGCGCCGCCCTCGCCAGAGGATACGCCGCGGCGCTCAACGAGAGCATATACGCCACCTTGTCGTCGCAGTTTTCATCCGGATCCACGGCCTTCCCGTCGAAGGGCTTTTCACTGTTCGCGTAACCGGCCGATGCATGGCAAGCTGTCGCCGAGTGCGTAATTTGGCGGTGGATCCCCATGAAAACAGTCGTAATTCGTGAGACGGGCGGGCCGGAAGTTCTTGAACTGATCGATGTTCCCGACCCCGTGGCCGGTGACGGGCAGGTCGTGGTGCGCGCCCACGCCATGGGCGTCGGATGGCCCGACATCTTGATCCGAAAGGGCGTCTATCAGTGGATGCCGCCGCTTCCCGCGTCTCCGGGAAGCGAGATGACGGGCCGGATCGAAGCGATCGGCGCCGGGGTCTCAGGGCTTTCGGTTGGACAAGGCGTTCTCGTCTCGGCGCGCGAGTTGCCGGTGCGGGGCGGCTGCTACGCCGAGATGATCGCGGTGCCCGCGACCGCGTTGCACATACTGCCCCCGGGTGCCGACCTCGACGAGGCCGCCGGGCTGGGAAATTTCCAGGTCGCCTGGGGCCTTCTGCGTGAATCAACGCGCGGTTTCGACCCCAAGAGCGTGCTCATCAAGGGGGCCGCGGGTGGCGTCGGCGGCGCGGTCGTCCAGCTTGCGCGGCGTGCGGGCATGCTGGTCGTCGGTACGGTAAGCTCCGACGAAAAGGCCGCATTCGCCCGCGAACAGGGCGCCGATCATCTGATCAATTACCGGACCGAGGATGTGGTCGGGCGCGTGATGGAACTGACGGATGGGCGCGGGCTCGATCTGGTCCTCGATCATGTGGCGGGCGCGGCATTCCAGGACAATTTCAAAATGCTCGCGCCGTGGGGCACCGTCGTCTCGTTCGCCGACCAGGAAGGGCCGCCGCCCACTGATATTTTTCCCGTGATCCGCGAGAGCGCCGGAAAGTGCATGGGCATGCGTTTCTTTTCCATGCATGTCTACGATAACGATCCCGACGCCCGGCGGCGCATCGTCGGAGCGCTTATGGACCTTCTGGCAAAAGGAGCGATCCGCCCACCCATCGCCGCCCGTCTGAAACTGGCCGAGGCGGCCGAGGCGCAGCGCATGGTCGAGAACGGCGAAGCGCTGGGCCGCGTCATCCTGAAACCCTGAACCGGGATCGCTGACATGACCAAGACACTGATCAAATGCGGCTGGCTGGTGACCATGGACCCCGAACTGGGGGACCTGGAAAACGCGGAACTGCTGTTCGAGGATGGCGAAATCCTCGCCATCGGCCAAAATCTCGACGCCACCGCGGACGAGACCATCGACGCCGGCGAAATGATCGTGATGCCCGGCCTGGTCAACGCGCATATCCATTCCTGGCAACCGCAGCTCCGCGCCATCGGATCGGAATGGATGGGGCCGCAATATATGAAGAACATCCACGCCGCGCTCGCCCTGCACTATCAGGCCGACGACAATTACATCGGCAATCTGATGGGCGATCTGGCGCAAATCGACGGCGGCGCCACCACGGTTTTCGATTGGAGCCACAACATACGCGACCTGGAAATGGCCGAGCGTTCCATCGACGGTCACGAGGAATCGGGAATCCGCTGCGTTTACGGCCACGGCACCGTGAAGCCGCCCACCCGGCCGGGCGATCCGCCTTTCAACGAAATTCCCCATCCGCGCGCGCGTGTCGAGGCGCTGCGCAAGGGCCGGTTGTCCAGCGACGACGGGCGGATCACCATGGCGTTGGCGATATTGGGTCCCGATTATTCGACCTGGGAAGTCACCACCCACGACATCGCCATGGCGCGGGAATTCGGGCTGGTGTCGTCGTCCCATTCGGCCAAGCGCGAGCTAAGCCTCAACCCGGACGGTTACGCCCGTCTCGCCCGCGAGAAGCTGATCGGACCCGACCACAACGTGGTTCACGGCGTCTATTTCACCGACGATGACGTCAAGGCGGTGATCGATTGCGGCGCTTCGATCACCTCGACCTGCCTGACCGAGATCCATCACCATTGGCCGGGCCCGGTGGTCAACCGCGTGCGCGCCTGCGGCGGTATGCCGTCCATCGGCATCGACGTGGAGCCCATCGTTCCCGCCTCCATGTTCCGTGAAATGCAGGCGGGATTGCTGTACCTGCGCGCGCAGGAGCTGCGCGCCGCCGCCGAGGACGACGGCTACCAGCCCGACACCCTGCCGGTGAAATCGCGCGAAGCGCTGGAATGGGCGACACTCGGCGGCGCCCGCGCCCTCAACATGGAAGACAGGATCGGGTCGTTGAAGCCGGGCAAGAAAGCCGACATCGCGATGCTGCGCGCCACCGATTCCAACCTCTGGCCGGTCCACAATCCCGTCTACGCGATCGTCGAGCAGGCCGGCGACGGCAATGTCGATACCGTCATCATCGACGGCATGGTCCGAAAGAAAGGCGGCAAATCGACATTTCCCGAGGATATGCGGCGCCGGAAGTTGAGCGAGCTCAGCGCGTCCGCCGAACGCATCATGAAAGCCGCGGGCTTCGAGCCGACACGGCATTAAGCGGGGCGGGTCTCAGAAACCCAGCTTGCCGATGCCGGGCAGGCGCAGCGCCGGTCCCTGCGGATCGATGCCGAAATTCAGGCCAAGTACGTTGATCTCGAGCCCTTCCTCGGCCGCGACGGTCACGCCCAGGAGCCCGAACAGCGAGAGCTGGTAGCCGGTGGTGCTGGGCGCCTCGGCGAACAGCGCGCCGCCGGGGATATAATCCTTGCCGATCGCGGTCGGCGGCAAGTCGAGCGCCAGTTCCGGCACGCCGCGCGCCACATGGGCGGTAAAGGTGTTGCTGTTGGGGCCGGGCCAGGTGCGGTATTCGCGCTTATAGGGGTAACTCGCCACCGCGCGCCGGATGCCGGTGATGGCGCGCGCCGCCTTCTCGCCCCGCAGATCGACCAGAATTTCGGGATGCGCGCCGAACCAGCGCCGGTCGGGTTCGCCGTTATGGACGTTCACCGCATCACCGCCGCGAAAGGCGTACCAGCCGATGACCTCGAAGGTGGTGTAGCCGGGCGCGCCTGCCGGCTTGATCGCGATCCAGGTGTGGACCGCCAGCGCGCCCCGCCAGCCGAAGGCGCGCGCGGCGTAGACCTGGACGACCGCTTCGGGCGTCGCCGCGGCGCTGGGCGCGATGCCGGCGCTCTCGCGGCTCGCGGTGCGCCAGTCAGCCGCCACGTTGACCTCGCTGCTCGCCGCCATGGACAGCGGCCCGACGAGCAGCAGGACGAGCAATAGCGGAACGCGTCGCACCCATTTCATGACACGTTAAAGCTAGGCACGTTGTTCCGCGACGACAAGGGCTACGGGTTGGCGGTCGAGGCCACGATTTCGACCTCGATCAGCAGATCGGGTCGCGCCAGCCCGGCGACGATCAGCAGCGTCGAGGCGGGCCGCTCCTCGCCCAGATACTTCGCGCGCACCTCGTTATAGGTGGGCAGGTTGGCCGCGTCGGTGACGAAATGGTTGACCTTCACCACGTCCTTCATGCGCATGGAGTTGTGTTCGAGGATGCTGATCAGGTTGGCCCAGGCGTTATCCGCCTGCGAGGCGAAATCGGCGGGCACGTTGCCGTCCGCGTCGATGCCGACCTGGCCGGAGATGAACAGCACCTTGGAGCCCTCGGGCACTTCGACGGCATGGGAATAGGACCCCAGCGGCGGGGCGATGGTTTCCGGGTTCATGGATCGGTTCTGCATGGCTGCCTCCTTGATTTTCCGGTTGGTTGAGTTAGTTCTGTCTCTAAGGGTCGGTGCATCATAGGACGCCTTCCCGCGTTGGCAACGACCCTAAATAAGGAGAAACGACCCATGTTCCTGAAGAATTGCTGGTATGTCGCCGCCGAGCCCGAGGAGATCGGACGCAAGCCCTTCCCGCGCACCATATGCGACGAGCGCGTAGTGTTCTGGCGCACCGAGGACGGCGCGGCGGTGGCGTTCGAGGACCGCTGCTGCCATCGCCGCATGCCGTTGCGCAAGGGAACGCTCGTCGAAAACAGGCTCCGCTGCCACTATCACGGCCTCGAATTCGACGCTACCGGGCAGTGCGTCCATGTGCCGGGCCAGACGACAATCCCGCCTGAGACGTTCGTGCGCGCTTACCCCGTGGTCGAAAAATATAACTGGGTGTGGATCTGGATGGGCGATCCGGCGCTGGCCGATGAAGACAAGATCATCCCCTATCCGTGGAAGACGTCCGACGAATGGGGCGACAAGGGCACTTATTTCCACGTCAAGTGCAACAACATGCTGATCGTCGACAATCTGCTCGATCTGTCGCATCTGGCGTTCGTCCACCAATCCACCATCGGCAATTCGGCGGTCGCGGAACACGCCATCACACGCACGCTGAAGGACGACGATTCGGTGACCGTGGCGCGCTGGACGGTGGGTCAGAACCCGCCGCCGACCTATCAGAAAATGGGCGGCTTCGCGCCCGACCAGATCGTCGACCGCTGGCAGATCATCGAGTTCCGCGCCCCCGGCGCGGTGCGTCTGTTCACCGGCGCGGCGCCCGGCGCCGCCGAAGGCGAGGAGTTCGGGTTTACGGACCTGGAGCGCGATACGCCGGCGGGCGGCTTCGCCTTCCATAACCTCAACTGGATCACGCCGGAGACCGAGACCACGAGCCATTATTTCTGGTCCAACGCCTGCGACGTGCAGCCCATCACGCCGGAACTGACCGACGCCCACTACAACCAGATCCTGAAAGCCTTCCGCCAGGATTGGGAAGTGTTCGAGATGCAGCAGGAAAACTGGGACGACGACCCGGTGATCGACATCAACGTGGACGCCGGGCCGCTGGCCGCGCGCCAGATGGTCGACCGGCTGCTGGCCGACGAAACCGGACGGGCGGCGGCCGCCGAATAGCGGTTCTATCCCTCGAAGGTCACCTCGGCCGACTGCGCCAGCGCGCCGTCATGGGCGCGGGTCCAGACCCGCGCCGCGCCGTCGCCCGAGGGCGCGCCCTCGACGGTGAAATCGTTGATGTCGTAGAGAGGCGAGACGGCCCGCAGGCTGAGCGTCTTCATGGTCGCGCCCGGCATTTCGTGGCGGAACAGATCGAGCATCAGCGTCGCGGTGAGGTTGCCGTGCACCAGCAGGCCAGGATAGCCCTCGACCTCGGTCACATAGCTGCGGTCGTAATGGATGCGGTGGCTGTTCATGGTCAGGGCCGAAAAGCGGAACAGCATCACCGGCGTCGGGTGGATGGCGCGCCGCCATACCGCGTCCCCGGGCGCGGCCGGCGGTTTGGCCGGCGCGGCGCCGGGCGCGGCTTCCGGACGATAGACGGTGGTGTGCTCATCGACGGTGGCGAGACCTTCGCCGCCCGAGATTTCATGGCGCACGGTGACGAAACACAGCGCCCCGGAGCGCCCTTCCTTGGGCGTCACGTCGGTCACCGTGGAGAGCCGCGTCAACGCTTCGTCGGCGCGGATCGGCCGGTGGAACTCCATCTTGGTGCCGGCCCACATACGCCTCGGCAGCGGCACCGGCGGCATGAAGCCGCCGCGCGCGGCGTGGCCGTCGGGACCGGTCTCCGATAGCCGCACCACCTCGGGAAACCCGGTCCAGTGCCAGGCCGGCGGCAGCGCGTCGCCCGGGCCGAACGGCGCATCGTCGCGATCCAGCGTCGCAACCAGCACATTGGCGTGTTGCGCGCCGATCACCCCGTAACTCGTCTCCGCCCGCCCGACCCAGTCGCGCAGTCCTTCCATGTCAGCCATTATCCCACCTGTATTCTATGACACACCCGCCGATCCGATAGGGGCCGAACCCGTAACGTCGCGATAGGCGAACGAAATCGCGGACAAAATCACGGCGTCAAGAAAGGTAAAAACGAAACTTAAAATGACACTGACCAGCACATGCGACGGGTCGATCAGCTCATCAAAAATTATGATCACACCAACAAAAATTAATGCCGGGCTATATACAAGACCACCAATTTGCAGCAATCGAAAGGCATGTCCACGGGAAAGAACCCATCGGTTCCGATAGGTATTCAGGATATCGATAGCGATCTCCACTAAAAGAAACAACCACCTGATAGACAGCCAAACAACAATTAAAAACGCGGAAAATACCCATATCAGATCCGCGAAATTTGATGGAGCCTGCTCAGCCTCAGGGATATTGTTCTGCACAATCCACGTTAAAGGTTCCAGCGACGTAATGAAGAATGAAATCGTTACGATAAACATGGCATAGGCTAAAATACCGCGCGTCAACTTGGGAAGCCCATACACATAAGTTTCGCTCGGACCGAGGAGTGTCTCCCGATGCCAGGCGACATAGAACGGAACGATGATGAGACTAGGCAGCAAATTGATGGCGTAAAACTGGAGCATCGGGACCAGGGTTGGTCGGACCGCGGGGTCCTCCCAGACAGCCGAAAATCGGGGAGCCCACCACTCCAATACCCCCGTCAGCGCGATTGGTATGAGGCCGACGGCGAAAAAACGTCCGAGACTGCCAAAAACGAACCAGTACGCCGCCACCGTTGTCGGAATGACGGCGATGCGGTTCAAATATTAAACTCCCGTCGGATGTCGTCGCTGTTCTGGCCCACCTCCGGCACCGGGCGGAAGGGGCGGGTTTGGCGGTCGAAGCGGGCCGGCGGGGCGACGATGTTTGCCTCTCCGCCCGGAATGCCGACGGCGGCGCGGCGGATCGCCGGGTGGCGCGCCAGGCCTTCGACATCGTTGACCTCGCCGAAGGCGATCTGGGCGGCGCGCAGCCGCTCGATCAGCTCGGCGCGGTCGGTGGCGGAGAACACCGCGTTGATCACGGCGTCGAATTCGGCGCGGTGATCGAGCCGCGCGATGTTGCTCTCGAAGCGGGGATCCTTGGGCAGGTCGGGCTGGCCCAGCACATCGGCGCAGAGGCGCGCGAATTCGCGCTCGTTCTGGATCGCGATCAGGATCGGCCCGCCGCCCTTGGTCTCGTACGCGCCGTAGGGGTGGATCGAGGGGTGGTTGAGGCCGATGCGGGGCGGTCCCTTGCCGTCATATTCATAATGCGCCAGCGGCACCGTCATCCAGTCGGCCATGCCGGCGAACAGTGAATTGTCGATGGCGCAGCCCCGGCCGGTGGCGGCGCGCGCGATCAGCGCTTCCAGCACGGCGGCGTGGGAATACATGCCGCAGGCGATATCGCAGACCGAGACGCCGACCCGGCCCGGCGCATCGGCCGAACCGGTGACCGCGCAGAGCCCGGATTCCGCCTGCACCAGCAAATCATAGGCCTTCATATCCGCGTACGCGCCCTCGTCGCCATAGCCCGAGATGTCGACCGTGATCAGGCGCGGATTGCGGGCGCGCAATTCGGCGGACTCGAAACCCGCGCGCGCCGCCGCGCCGGGCGCGAGGTTCTGGATGAACACGTCGGCGCGATCGATGATGCGGTAGAGCAGCGCCCGATCGTCGGCGTCCTTGATGTCGGCGGTGAGCGATTCCTTGCCCCGGTTGAGCCACACGAAATAGGCGCTTTCGCCGGATGCGAAGCGGTCGTATTTGCGCGCGAAATCGCCCTCGGCGCGTTCGATCTTGATCACCCGCGCGCCGGCGTCGGCCAGGCGCGACGAGCAATAGGGCGCGGCGACGGCCTGCTCGATGGAAACCACCAGCAGCCCGTCGAGCGGCCGCAGCGCATCATCGCTCGCCATCAATAGGACCTCGGCAGGCCGAGCACGTGTTCGGCCACATAGGTCAGCACCAGATTGTTGGAGATCGGCGCGATGCGGTAGAGGCGGGTCTCGCGGAACTTGCGCTCGACGTCGTATTCCTCGGCGAAGGCGAAGCCGCCATGGGTCTGCATGCACATGTCGGCGGCCTTCCACGAGACCTCGGAGGCGAGATATTTCGCCATGTTGGCCTCGGGACCGCAGGGCTCGCCGGCCTCGAACTTCTCGGCGGCGCGCTCGACCATCAGATTGGCCGCCTCGGTCTCGGCATAGGCCTCGGCGATGGGGAACTGGATGCCCTGGTTCTTGCCGATGGGCCGGCCGAAGACGTTGCGTTCGTTGGCGTAATCGGTGGCGGTCTTGATGAACCAGCGCGCGTCGCCGATGCATTCGGCGGAAATCAGAATACGCTCGGCGTTCATGCCGTCGAGGATATAGCGGAACCCCTTGCCTTCCTCGCCGAGCAGGCTGTCGGCCGGGATGGAGAGGTTGTCGAAGAAAATCTCGGTGGTGGCGTGGTTGATCATGGTGCGGATCGGCTGAATCTCGAGCCCGTTGCCGAGGGCTTCGCGCATGTCGACGATGAACACCGACAGCCCGTCGGTGCGCCTTTCCACCTGATCGCGCGGCGTGGTGCGCGCCAGCAGCAGCATCAGGTCCGAATGCTCGGCGCGCGAAGTCCACACCTTCTGGCCGTTGATCACGTAACCCGCATTGCCGTCGCGCTCGGCGGTGGTGCGTAGGCTCAGCGTATCGGTGCCGCTGGTGGGCTCGGTGACGCCGAACGCCTGAAGGCGCAATTCGCCGGTCGCGATGCCGGGCAGATATTTGTTCTTCTGATCCTCGGTGCCGTGCCGCAGCACGGTCCCCATGGTGTACATCTGGGCGTGGCAGGCGCCGCCGTTGCAGCCCGATTTCTGGATCTCCTCGAGGATCGCCGCGGCCGCAGAAATGCCGAGCCCCGAGCCGCCATATTCCTCCGGGATCAGCACCGACAGATAACCGTTCTCGGTCAACTCGCGCACGAACTCGGTGGGATAGGCGCGCTCGCGGTCCTTTTCGCGCCAGTATTCGCCGGGGTATTTCGCGCACAGCTTGGCGACGGCTTCGCGGATATCGGTGTAATTCTCACTCATGACAACCCTTCCTGAACGGCTGCCCCCTTTTTACGCCCCTACGCCGGTCCAGGAAAGAGACGCGGACGCGCGGGCATGGGCGCAACCGATCCCGCGAGCGTTAGGGCGAAAGGAATGGGAATGGGATTCGCGAATCCATGGATCTCGTCTTCATCGGCCAATCGCCAAAAATACCCTCCTAACGAGAATATTTATGAATTTCATTCGCCGCTCATCAACTCCCAAGGGGGCGGGCGATCCGGCCAGGAAAATTGATTCGATCGCAACAATTAGATTAATGAAGTCTAACTTGAAACATGTCTGTTATGACCTATAATTGGCTTATTTCTGCCATAATCCTGAAAGAATCCATAAACAATTCTCTTATATGGATATTTTTTAATTGACATTATTAATTGTATGTGACATGCTGGTGGTTTGCGGGTGGATTGACCGCCCGGTTAATGGGAGACCTAATGGATGGTACTAACCAATGGACGGGTAAAACCGTTGCGCGATATTCTCAGAGAAGATGATTTTGAAGACCTCGAATTCCGTCTCGCGCCGTCCATGCTTGAAGGCAGCGGGCGCTGGCAGAAGAAGCCGCAGCGCTACGCCTTCGACGAAGGCATGGGGCCGGACCCGGTGATCGACCGCATGCGCAACGCCTGGCGTGGCGGGAGGCATGCATGCTCTTTCGCGATCCGTCTCGATGCGAACTGGTCGGATTCCA
>CAZPMO010000153.1:0-12221 GCA_964587515.1 uncultured Rhodospirillaceae bacterium
AACTACTTCAGGCACGCCGGATATGCGTAAAACTAAACGGGCGAGGCTCTAGCGCACATCAGGGGTGTTTCCGAACGAATTTGCGAGGACCATCTTGCTGGAATCCTCTCGAACTCGGCCGCCCTCAGTTTCGGAACCAGCATGACGGCGACGATCCTGTCGGGAGTTTCCGCCGCGCTGGGCGGCGCGGCCGCGAAGACCGCGCTTTCGACAGCGTCGGCGCTTACAAATTCGGCAGGCGCTGAAATCAAGGCCGAGTTCTATCAAAATTTGCTGGCCGGGGCGATCGTGAGAAAAATTCGCGAGGTCCGGGAAGTGGCCGCCGTCGATATGGCGAACAGGGCGAAGCAGAGTTCATCGGATTACACTGTGTCTGCGGCGCTCGCTGATGTTCAGGGCTACCATGCCAAATGTTCATTCTATATTGGGCTGGTGGCGCTATGCGGCGGATGCTGAGCCGTATGCTCGCCGGTGAAGGTTGGAGCGTCAGCGAGGCGGAGAACGGCCGCGACGGTCTCGATCGCATCGCCGAAGCGCGCCCCGATCTCATCATGCTCGATCTCGTGATGCCCGATGCACCGCATCGCGCTACGCGCCGCGCCTGCCCGAGAAGCCGATTTGCCTCCATCAAATGATCCTATTTGGCTGGATCATGCTCTAAATAGGGCCGTGCGGCAGCAGCGTAATTCCTCAGAAACTCAGCGAAATATCGCGGTGCACCGACAGACAACTCGCCACGATCGGGGCCTGTTCGCTCGACAACCGGTCCTGCATGCGTAATCCGATGGTATCGCGGATCCCGGATTCGTATGCCGCCAGGCCGGGGCCGACGGTCTTGGCCGCGCGCTGACGCCAGGCAATTTCGCCTTTGAGGCGCCGAATGCCGTCGGCGAAATCGCGCGTGGCCTTATCGAGGTTGGGTTTGCGCCGGGTCAATGCGCGGCGCGCCCGCGAGACCCGCGACTTAATGGGACTGGCGCCGGCGATGCCGCCGAACCACTTCTCGGCCTTGCGCAACTCGGCGATCGCCGTCTCGATCGGCTGGCCGGTGATTACCGTCTCAAGCGCGACGAGCCGTGGCTGAAGCGCTGCCAGCGCATCGGCGGATCGGATCAATTTGCGGATCTCGATGACCGCCTCGTAGGCGTCATCGACATTGCGTCGATAGGCGCGCCGCGCGCGAATTTCCGCTTTGGCCAACGAGGTGTATCGCTTGTGCGTGTCTTTCCAGTCGTCGGGAATTCGGGTTTCCATCGCGGCCTTTTGCGCCTTGAGCATTTTTATTTCAGACGCAAGCTCGGCGAGATCGCCGGCCGCGCCGTTGTCGCGCGCAAGGTGCCGGTGACTTGTCTCCGCGTTCTTGCGGCCGAGATCGAGCTTGTGGATCCTGGCCTGGATTGTGCGAACTTCTCGATGGAGCGGACGATAGCCTGGTTCGAGCGCCACCCGCGCGGCTTCGGCGCGACGCACCTCGGCGACCAGCTCGAACGTTTTCGCGCCGGCGGCGAAGGCTTCTTCCATTGCGCGACGGCGGCGGTCCGGCAGGCCGCTCAGGTCAAGCTTCTGCGCCGTGGCGATGACGCTCCGCAGCCCGTCCCCGCGGCGGTCATATTCCTTGAACAGATAATCCTCGACGCAATATTGCAGCCGGGGGTTCCGTGGTGGCGGCGCGGTCTCCGATGTCAGATGGACCCGGTTGGGCAGATAGTTCACCAGGGACGGGTAGGCGCCGACGATAGCCAGCCCGCCGAGCTGTAACAGGATGAAGGGCACCACGCCGAGATACATCTGAATGGTCTTCATTTCGGGAGGCGCGACGCCTCGCAGGTAGAACAGCGCGAAACCGAAAGGCGGCGTGAGGAATGAGGTCTGCATGTTAACGCCAATCATCACACCCAACCACACGGCGGTGACGTTGGCGGTGCTGTCGGCCAACAGGATCGGCGCGATGATCGGCACGACGACGACCGCGATCTCGATAAAGTCGAGGAAGAAGCCGAGCAGGAAGATCACCGCCATGACCACCAGGAACTTCGTGATGAAGCCGCCGGGCAGTCCGGTCAGGAATTCGCGCACCAGATGCTCGCCGCCGAAGGCGCGGAAGGCCGCGGTCAGCATCGCCGCGCCCAACAGGATAATGAACACCAGAGACGACGTTTTCGCCGTCTCGATCATAACGCCGCGCAACGTGTCGTCGATCCGGTAGGCGCGCCAGCCGCTCCACAGTATCGCCGTCAGGAGCGCCACCACCGCGACCCCGGCGGCCGCCACCGCCAGCCAGTCGGCCGTGGTTTTGGTATTCTTGATGTTGATGTCGACGGCGCTCAGCGGAACGATGATCGCGACGATCGCGATAATGGCGAGCACCGCCGGCGTATAAGCGCCCCGCCGGCCCTCCGTCAGCCGGTAGCCGGCCATGATCATCGCGCCGATCGCGCCGATCGCGCCGGCCTGGTTGACGGTCGCGATACCCATGATGATCGAGCCGAGCACCGCGAAGATCAGCGCCAGCGGCGGCACCAGCGCCAGGAAAACGCGCGTCGCGAAAGTAAAATCGTACTTTCCTTCGAACGGCACGGGCGGCGCGGCGCGCGGCCGGAACAGCGCGAGAATCAGGATATAGAGCATATAGAGCCCCACCAGCACCAATCCGGGCAGCAATGCGCCCAGGAACATGTCGCCGGCGCTGGTCGAGGTGAGACCGAATTCCGAGGGCATGGAGAACTGCCCGGTGGCCTGTTTGTATTCCGCGAGACGTATCGTGCTGGCCTGATCCGTGGCGTTGGAAAGCTGATCCGCGAGGATAATCAGGACGATCGAGGGCGGAATGATCTGGCCCAGCGTACCCGATGCGGCGATGGTGCCGGTGGCCAGCGATTTCGAGTAGTTGTTGCGCAGCATGACCGGCAGTGAAATCAGCCCCATGGCGATCACCGTGGCGCCGACGATGCCGGTGGTCGCGGCCAGCAAGGCGCCGACGAACACCACCGCCATGCCAAGCCCGCCCGGCACCGGCCCGAAGAGCTGCGCCATGGTCACCAGCAAATCCTCGGCGACCTTCGACCGCTCCAGCATGATGCCCATGAACACGAAGAGCGGGATGGCGATCAGCGTATCGCGTTCGACTTCCCAATAGATGCCGCGAAAGTTGGTGACGCCCGCATTGAGCCATTGGACCGGGCCGCCCTGCACGAAATAGGCATCGGCGTTGCCCGCGAACAGGTAACCGCAGAGCGCTGCGAGCGCGACGGTCAGGATCGCCGATCCCGGCAGGGCAAAGGCCACCGGATAGCCCGACGCGAGCGCGACCACCATCGTCAGGATCAGGATTATCAGGAATACGATTTCCATGAACGCGTTCCGGGCCGATCAGGCTCCTATATCATTTCTTCGTGTTCGTGCGGCGCCGGTGGCGCGGCCTCTCGCATCAGGACGGCGGTGCTGCTCAGGAACTGGCTTACGAATTGCACCAGCATCGACAGCGCATAGACCAACAGGAAACCGGCCATCAGGTATTTCACATACATGCCGTAGCCGCTCTGCGTGACCTCGTAACTCAGCAGTGGCGCATTGATCAGATTCGACTTGTCCCACATGCCGAGCATCATCACCACCCAGCACAACGGGACGCCCAACAATACCGAACCCAGCGCGTTGGACCATGCCTTGCCGCGCTCGCTGAAGCCCGTATAGAGGATATCGACCCGCACATGCCCTTCCTCCAACAGCGTATAGGCGCTGGCGAACAGGAACAGCGCGGCATACCAGAAGCGGACCAGATCGCCCATGAAGGCCTGCTCATACGAAAAAATGAAGCGCGCGATCACGATCTGGAATTCCGCCATCACGATCAGCAGGGCGAGCCAGATGAAGCCGATCGATCGTGAAAAATAAGCGATCACCAGCGAAACGCCGATGAGCGGATAGTGGACCCAGTTGCCCCTGAAACTCGACCGCCCCAACTGTTTCGCGAGCTCCTCGCCGACCACCGGAACCAGGATGCCCTCCACGCGAAGGAAGGAGATCACCATATCCGCGAGCCCGACCAGCAGGACCGCCCAGAACGCCGCCCGTGCGATATAGGCAGCCAGTGCGGACAGGCTTTGCGCTTCGTGATCGAGCGTGCGGCCCGTGGTTCGCGCCACAAAGACGATCACCGCCGCGACCGCGCCGAGGTAGAAGACGAGTTGGATCCATCCGAGGGCGAGCGCTTCGCCAACCAGCGGACGGCGCGGCGCTTCCATGCCGAACAGATCGTAATGGCCCAAAAATACGTTGAGGCCGGGCCAGCCCCGCCAGAAGATGAGATAGTTATTGACCGGGTATACGAGCGCGATGATCACAACGGACAGCGCGAGGACACGGATCGCAGTGTCCGCTACGCTGTGTGTCTCCGGGCGTGCCGGTACCGTCATCGGCGCGTGAGGATCGGGAGCGCTCGTGCGTACACGCCGGCCTATCCTCCCTTTTCATACAGGAAGCGGAGCCCGAGGGCTCCGCTTCCATTAAACGCGAACGTTCCCGACTTAGACGCCGAGCACACGGTTGCGCTGGGCGACATAGGCCTGATCCGAGATTTTCGACCAGGCGCCGAGGTTCTTGCGGGCTGCAAGGAAGCTCGCATGAATCCGCTTCGCCAGATCGCTATGGGCGCGTGCGGTCTCAAACACTTCGTTGGCGGCTTCACCGAAGCTGTCATAGACGTCGTCGTTGAACTTGCGCAGCTTCACGCCGTGATCGTTTAGCAGGCGCGCCAGCGCCGCGCCGTTCTTGGCGTTGTACTCGGCCATCATTACGTCGTTTTCCATTGCGGCGGCGGCTTCGATCAGCGTCTGATCGGATTTGCTGAGCTTGCCCCACCATGAGGCGTTCATGCCAAGCGCCAGCATGGAGCCGGGCTCGTGCATGCCGGGATAATAGTAATATTTCGCGGCTTCGTAGAACTTCATGAAGCTGTCGTTCCACGGCCCGACCCATTCGGTCGCGTCGATCGCGCCGGAGACAAGGTTTTCGTATATTTGTCCGCCCGGAAGAGAAACCGGGGAAGCGCCCAGCTTGGCCATGACGTCGCCGCCCAGGCCCGGGATACGCATCTTCAGGCCCTTGAGATCGTCGGTCGAATTGATCTCCTTTCTGAACCAGCCGCCCATCTGGACGCCGGTGTTGCCCGCCAAAATGCATTTAAGACCGAACTTGCCGGCCAGTTCGTCCCACAATTGCTGTCCACCGCCGAAGCGGATCCAGGCGTTCATCTCGGTATAGGTCAGACCGAACGGAACAGAAGTGAAATAGGCCCAGCCCGGGTGCTTGCCTTTCCAATAATAATCGGCGGCGTGATATGCCTGGGCGTTGCCCGAAGCGACTTCGTCGAAGGAATCGAATGCGCCGACACGTTCCTTGGCGGCGAAGTACTGCACATTGATGCGCCCGTCCGACATGTCGGAAATGCGCTTTGCAATACGCTGCGCGCCGGTGCCGAGACCGGGAAAATCGCGTGGCCAGGTGGCGACCATCACCATGTTTATCTTTCCCTGCGACAACGCCGGCGTGGGAAAGTTGGATGCGGCGGCGGCCGCGCCGGCCGCGGCGACGGCGCCGGCTCCGGTCAGGAATGAACGACGCTCGATCTTTTTGGATTTGGCCGTACTGGCCTTCTTCGCTTTGGTTGCCATGAAGTGATCCCCCTGATGGCTGCGTTGGCCCCGAGCGAAGAGAATTCCCCGACCAGAAGCCTGTTATGATCTTTTTTCAGGGTATTTTACAAGTCGGTTGACGGACGCGCAACCGGCTAACACTTATACCAACCTGCAATGAAATAGGTCGATATCATTGCAGGTTGGTATAAGTGTTAGCCGGCGAAAGGCGCCCAGCCTTCCGGGCCCAGGCTTTCCAGAGGCCGGAACCGCGACTTGTAGGCCATCTTGCCGCTTTCACCGATCCAGTACCCGAGATACACGTAAGGCAGTCCGATCTCGGTGGCGCGTTCGAGCAGCCACAGAACCATGAAGGTGCCAAGGCTGCGCTGCGGCTGGTTGGGATCGAAAATGCTGTAGACCGCCGACAGTGAATCTTCCATCTGGTCGACCAGCATGGCGCCAATCAGATCTCCATCACCGTCCCGGAATTCGACGATGCGCGTCTCGACCGGGGTCTCCTCGACCATCATCCGATAATCGGCGAAAGTCATGGTCGCCATTTCGCCGCCGCCGTGGCGCGACTGCTGGTAGCGCGAGAACAGGCGGAACTGCTCCACCGTGGCCAGCGCGCCGATATCGTCGGCGACCAGATCGTCATTGGCACGCCACGTGCGCTTGAAGGATTTGGTCCATTCGAAATTCGCGGCATCGATGCGGACCGGCACGCAGGCGCGGCAGCCGGGGCATGCCGGTCGGTATGCAAGGCCGTGACTGCGGCGAAAGCCGGCGCGCGACAGACGCTCATAAAGGTCGGCCGCCATCGGTCCGGACAGATCGGTGACCACCTTGCGCTCCACCCGGCCCGGGATATACGGGCAAGGCAGCATCCGGGTGCCGAAAAAGAACCGGTCGGGCCTGTTGAGCGTCTGGTTCATCCGCGTCCATACGAAAGTGCGTGCGCAAGTCCGGACCGCCCGGACGAACGTTCTTATTGTTAAGGTTAATTATATGATTTTCGACCGGCGCAAGAAAGCTTTTGCTGCGGCGACACAGGGAGATTCCCGGCGGAATCCGCCGAATCAGGCTATGAATGCGGAAATCGCGGATGCAGAAGCGCCCGCGCGGTTGGTCAGCGGAGCCTGGGGCCTGTCCAGTCCTTACTGAAGGCCGGCTGTTTTGTGGATTTGGCGGCGGCTGATCCGGCGCCAGCGGCGGTGCCTGCTTCGCGCAGCAAGACGACGCTGATGCGTCGATTGCGAGCGGAATTGGGATCTTCGGGCACCAGGGGGTCGGTGTCGGCCTTGCCGACAACTTTCGTAATCCGCTTGATCGACAGCCCGCCACCTACGATCACGCGACGGCTGGCCAGCGCCCGGCCGGTCGACAATTCCCAGTTGCCGTGCCCCGCCTTGGAACCGCGGTAAGGCTTCGCGTCGGTATGGCCGGAGATCGATATTTTGTTGGGCAGTTTCGCGACCACCTGAGAGATTTTTTCCATCAACTTACGGGTCTGCTCGAACATCTTCGCGCTGCCGAGCGGAAACATCGGCCGCCCTTCCTGGTCCACGATCTGGATACGCAGGCCATCGGGCGTGCGATCGACCAGCAGGTTCTTTTCGAGTTCGCGTAGTTCCGGGGTTTCCTGGATTGCCTGGCGCAGCTCTTTTTCGGCCTTGCCGAACATTTCTTCCTCGCGCTGGGCGAGGACTTCCTTGATCTCTTCCTCGGTGAGTTCCTTGAACTCCTCGTCGGACGTCGAACCGGCATCATCGTCGGCGTCGCCCGCGCTGGCGCCACTTGTCGGCTTGAGCTTGACGGAAAAGCTGGGAACCGAGGCACGCGACTGCATGGCGCCCGGTGAGGACACTGTCATGCCGCCGAGGACGCCTCCCGCTCCGCTCTTGCTTTTCGACACGGTGGCAGGCGTGAAATAGTCCGCGATGCCCTTTTTCTGGTCGTCGGTGGTCGCGTTGAGAAGCCACAGCAGCAAGAAGAACGCCATCATCGCCGTCACGAAATCGGCGTAGGCAACCTTCCAGGCGCCGCCGTGATGACCGTGGCCGCCCTTGACGACCTTCTTGATGATGATCGGAGCTATATCGTTCGCGGCCATTCCGGGGATCAGGCTCCGACGGCTGGCAGGGTGGAAACCGCTTCCTCGACCTCGTAGAACGTCGGCCGCACGTCCGACATCAACGCCTTGCGCGCGAATTCGATGCAGATCGCCGGCGCATATCCCGACAGATAGGCCAGCATGCCCGCTTTCATGCACTGATAATACTTGGTCTCGGCTTCATATATGGCGTTGAGCGTGGTTGCGACGGGGCCCACGAAACCGTATGCGACGAACACGCCGAGGAAGGTTCCGACCAGCGCGCCGCCGATCAGCTTGCCCAGCACCTCGGGCGGTTCGGTGATGGAACCCATGGTCTTGATCACGCCCAACACCGCGGCGACGATACCGAGCGCCGGCAGCGCATCGGCCATCGATTGAACCGCCGCGGCGACTTGATGGTTTTCGTGATGATGGGTCTCGATCTCGGCGTCCATCAAGGCTTCCATCTCGTGCGGCGTTTCGGTCCCCAGACTGATCATCCTCAGGTAATCGCACATGAAGGTCAGCGCATGATGGTTGGCGTGGAAATTCGGGAACTGGTTGAACAAATCGCTTTCATCGGGATTTTCGATGTGCTGCTCCAAGGACAGCATTCCCTTGGACTTGGCGAGCTTGAAGACCTGGAACTGCATGCTCAGCAGTTCGACATAATCGTCCTTCTTGTACGCTGAGCCCTTCAGAGAGGTGCCTAACGCCCCGGCTGTCCGGGCGATGACCGGCTTGGGGTTGCCGATGACATACGCACCGATCGCGGCGCCGATGATAATTACCGCCTCGAACGGTTGCCACAGGACACCGAGCTTTCCTCCCATGGCGGTATAGCCGCCGAGGACGGAAAGAAGGACAACGATCGAACCTACGATAACAAACATTAACGACCTTCACTGGCCGAAAGGGCCGGGAACATTGAAAATTGCCGAGTTTTGTTAAAAAGGCGTTAAGTTAAAAATTAATAATATCAATGGCTTAAGGTGCATTTCGTAAATTGCCCGCTGGCTCTCACCGGCGCGTGGTTTGCCTGGTCGGGTCGGTCGCGCTAACTTCCGGAAACTACGCGTCTTTCCGGGGTCGGGTACGGCCCCCAGGGAGCCAGTGCATGAGCGAGAATGTAGTATCGGCGGAAAAACTGAACGAAAGGCTGATCGCCAATCCCTTCAACAAGTGGATGGGGCTGGAAATTCGGCATCTCGACGACGAAACGCTGGAAATCGGCCTTAAATGGCGCGAGGAGATGATTTCCAATCCGCAAGCGCGCGTTACCCATGGCGGGATACTGGGTGCGCTGATCGACGTCGCGGCGGATTTCATGATTGCCGCGAAGGTGGGCATGCCGGTGCCGACGGTCGATCTCAGGATCGATTATCATCGCGCCGCCCAGCCCGGAGATCTAAAAGCCGTCGCGCGGATCGTACGTATCGGCGGCACCAATTCAACAGCCGAAGCGAGCATATTCGACGAGGAAGGGCGCCTGATCGCGTCGGGCCGCGGCGTCTATTTTACCGCCGCCGCGAAGAAATAGGGGGATTTGCGGTGGGCGCTCGCCCATCGCGTTGCTCCGTCCGCCGAGCGTGAACTAATATATGGGATGGGGCGCATACGGGATGACTAGGCGATGAGCATAGATTCAAGAGAATTCCGCGATACCGTGGGACGGTTCGCCACCGGCGTCACCGTGATTACCACCGTGGCCGGGGATGGGGAACTGTTTGGATTGACGGCGAATTCGTTCTCGTCCCTGTCGCTGGATCCGCCGCTGGTGCTGTTCTGTCTCGACAACAACGCGATGAGTTTCGAGGCATTCAATGAAACCCCGTATTTCGCGGTCAACGTTCTGTCGGAGGACCAGCGGGACCTCTCCAGCCATTTCGCGAGGTCCGGCGCCGACAAGTGGAACGGGGTGGAGTATGCGACCTGGGATACGGGCAGCCCGATCCTTCCTGGCTGTCTCGCCGCGCTCGAATGCGACACCCAAGCGATTCATGATGGCGGGGATCATGTGATCATCGTCGGCAAGGTCCGCAAGTTGATGGCCGAAAACGATATGCGCCGGCCTCTGGTGTTCTACCAGGGCAGCTATAACGGCCTGTCCGCGTAATCTCACCCGCCGCCGAGAGCGGTATTCGACAGCAGACGCGCGGGAAAGCCCGCCGCGGCCAACCCCTCCACAATGGCTTGCGCATTATCGGAGTCACGGGCTTCGATCAGCATGTCGAGCTGGGTCATCCGAACCGGCACGTCGTAATACCAGCGTTCGTGATCGACCTCGACGATATTACCCCCAAGATCACCGATCATCCGGGTGACCCGTGAAAGGCTTCCCGGCTGGTCGCTGACCTCGACGCGCAACCGCACAAGCCGTCCCGACCGAACCAGCCCACGCATCAGCACCGAAGCAAGCAACCGGGAATCGATGTTGCCGCCGGAAATCACCAACCCGGCGCGCCGCCCGGCGAACCGGTCCCGATGTTCGAGAATCGCGGCAAGTGGAGTAGCGCCGGCGCCTTCGGCAACCAGCTTTTCGATTTCGGCGATCAGGTGAACGGCGCGTTCGATGGCGCCCTCGCTGACCACGACGATTTCGGAAACCAGTTCCGCCACCACGGCGCGAGTCAATTTGCCGGGCTCCTTCACCGCGATGCCATCGGCGATGGTCTGGCCTTGCGACCTGGCCGGCTCGCCACCCAGCGCCTGGCGCATCGAGGGGTAGAGCTCAGCCTCTACGCCGATGATTTCGATGTCCGGATTGACCGCCTGCGCAGCGATCGCGCAGCCGGCGATCAGCCCGCCGCCGCCGACCGGCACCACCAGTATCTCCAGATCCGGCTGCTGACGAAGCAACTCCAGCGCCACCGTACCCTGACCCGCGATGATGTGCGGATCATCGAAGGGATGGACAAAGACCAGCCCGTCGCGCTCCGCGACTTCGTGCGCGTAACGGGTCGCCTCGTCCAGATCATCGCCTTGCAACGCAACCGTCGCGCCCAGCGCCCGGGTATTCGCGACCTTTAAAAAAGGCGTGTTATGGGGCATCACGATGGTGGCCGAGATGCCCATTCGCGAGGCATGATAGGCGACGGCCTGGGCGTGGTTGCCCGCCGACATCGCGATCACGCCCCGGGCGCGCTCGGCGCGGGTCAGCGATTTCAACCGCACCAGCGCGCCGCGTTCCTTGAACGACGCGGTGTATTGCAGATTCTCGAGCTTGAGAAACAGCTCGGCCCCCGTAATTTCCGAGAGTGTGCGTGAATGGACCAGCGGCGTCCGCGCGATGTTGCCGCGCAGTGTCCTTTCCGCCTTGCGGATCTCCTCGATCGAGACCGTCATTTCGATTCCCTTGTTCGTTGGGGCGTTAAATTCAAAACTCCAATCGCCCCGTCGATCGCCGCCGCGCGGTTCGACGCGATTGTCAGGTATTCACCGTCACGCCAACGGACAATACGGTCGCCGTAATGGGCCGATAACGGATTGCCGGACTGTCCCGTCGCCTGCATGAACAGCGTCGCGTCGAGGTCGGAAAGATCGTAGACGGCGCGAAACCCGGGACCGTGGGCGCTGACGAATGGTCTGCGGGTATCGCCGGTCCAGGGTTGGGCGCGATTGACGGTATAGGCGCCGCCATCGCTCGGTGTTTGCAAATCGGCGAACCGGCGCAGCATCGGCAGGCGCCCAAACATCGGATGGCGGAAGTGTGCGAAGTGCGCCTCGCCCCAGCGCCACGCCGACATGTCTTCGCCATGGCTGACCGCAAGATCGGAAAGCGCTTTCGTGAGCGCTGTCTCCAGAAGCATGTCGCAGCTCTCGGTCGCCGAAGTTCGGGTGTCGTCGCACCAGCTTTCACGGCCCGTAAGCACGCGCTTCACGAATTTTGGCCGCAGGCCCCAGTAATCGCCGAACGCCGGACCCAGTTCGTCGGCGTAGAGGGCGCGGTTGAATTCCCTGAGCCAGGCGATGAATATCAGCGGTTCGGGCCGCGCCTTGTCCATTTCGCCGCGCCAGTTTCGTATCAGCCGAACCACCGCCTGGCTCCGCGCGTCCGCGGGTGAAAGGCGCGACATCAACGGAACCAGTTCGCGCGCCATCAGCGAAACGGTATCGGTCTGGATGTCGGTCGAATTCCTCGGCGTATGCCCGTCGCGCGCCCGGTCGAGCAGGTCGTGAATGCGGCGCGCGCGATAGGACGGCGTGCCGCGGTGACCGAGATAATAGGGGTAGTCGTCGGCCACCACCTTGTGGTTGGCGTTGACGATGCGCCCCGAGGGCGGGTTGAACGCTTGCGGCAGGGCCTCGAACGGAACGACGCCGATCCAGTCGTGGCTGCCGCTCCATCCCGGCGCCGGCGCGCGGCCCTTACCCGATTTTCTGATGGGGACGCGCCCAGGCGCGAGAAAACCGATATTACCATCGGTATCGGCATAGGTGATGTTTTGCTGCGGCGCATGGAAATCGCGCAGCGCATGCTTGAACTCCTT
>CAZPMO010000154.1:0-12171 GCA_964587515.1 uncultured Rhodospirillaceae bacterium
CCGCTTCGTCTATCGAGCTTCAGCAGGCTTTGCGGGTTCGATTTCGGCAGCGGCAGCGTTACCTAAAAGCCGAGGTGTCTCCCAGGATTTAGCGAACGCGGTGATGTGTAGGAACTCGCCAGCTATACCAGAATCGCGAAAAACGGCAACCGAAGCGCGGTAGCGCCAAACATTACCTACCTTATTCTCGGCCTTTTCTGTCCCACCGTATGTGGTTGACGTGTGTGGTTTGACTTATATGCGCTCTCCTGTAACCCGCAGAATATAACGGTTTCAAGGGTTACAGAGAGGCTGGCGGAGGGGGTGGGATTCGAACCCACGGTACGCTATTAACGCACACACGCTTTCCAAGCGTGCGCCTTAAGCCACTCGGCCACCCCTCCATGCGGGCGCGGGCTAATTTAGCAACCCTTGCGCCGGGCGCAAGTCGTGGAAAAATATTGGACGCTAATCCTTGGGCTGTCGCTTGACGCCCGAAATGCGATAGACACGCAGTTCGCCCGATTCCAAGGCGGCCGTCCGCCGCGACCACAGCTCGACTTCGCGAACCAGCGGAATCGCCAGATCCTCGCCCAACGGGTCTTCCAGAATGGCTTTCTGGAATTTCTTCCATGCATCAAGGGCCATCATGGAATACCGGTCGGTTTCGTCGGTCGTTACCCTGATATCGACTCCATTATCGACGAGACACTGCCGCGCGGCGTCGACGCTCCACGGATAGACCGGGGCATGCTCGCTGAGGGTCCATTCTTCCAATGCGGGCCCGGCCGCGCTGTCCTCGAAGAAAAAGTCCCAGATCACGACCTGGGATTCCGGCTTCACCGACTCAATAATTGATTTAACGAATTCTTCCTTTTCCTCGATGCGGTACAGAGATTCCCGGATCAGCGCGCCATTGTAAAAATTAGGCTTGAATGTGTATTCGTCGGGGTTGAGATGGTGGACGGCCGCCTTCTTCTCCAGGCTGTACACGCCCGCTTGGACGACCGCTTCCTCGGCGAGTTCGCGGTCCAGGTCCCAGCCGGTGACGTAGGTGCCCGCCGAGGCCGCGATCGACCGCGTGCCGCCGCCCATGCCGGCGCCTATCTCGATCATGCTGGCCGACGAATCCAGGCACATCGGCTGAGACAATTCGGTGGTTATCGATTCTCCGCCGGGTCCGATAAATCCCTCTCCCCAGATCAGTTGGACCAGCTTGCGCCGTTCCTCCGACCACGGCGTATCGGGTGTGGCCCGGGCCTGGGCCTGGGCCAATAACGCTTCCTCGCGGAAGGCGCTGGTGCGTGACTGTGCGTCGCCACCGTCCGCCTTTGACGCCGGACCGGCCGCCGGAATCGCATCCAGGGCGTAGCCGTTCCACCAGGCGGAAAACCGGGCCTTCACCGGATGGCCGGAGCTCGGCTTGTCGCCTTTGGCTATGAATTTCAACAACGGAATCAATGCGTCACGCCCTCGCGGCCGGAATCTCCGACCGGTTGTGGATAACCATCGGAAAGTATGAACGTGACCTGTTAAACCGTTATTAACTTAAAACTGCCGCACCGGCTCCGATCTGCCCCAGATATCGGCCGCGACCTCCACCACTTGGCGGAGTTTGGCGATTTCATCTTCCACGGTGATGGGGTTGCCGGGAAATGAACTGGCGAAGCCGCATTGCGGGCTGAGCGCAAGCTGGTCGATATCGGCGAACGCGGCGGCTTCTTCGATGCGTCGCTTGAGATCGTCCGCGGGTTCGATCTCGGGGGTCTTGGTCGAAATCAGACCGAGCACGGCGGATTTGTTCCTGGGCAGGAAGCGCAACGGCGAGAAATCGCCGGCGCGCGGCGAATCATATTCCAGCAGATAGAAATCGGCCTCGATCCGGTTGAACAATATATCGGCGACCAGATCGTAGCCGCCTTCCGCCTGCCAATGGCCACGCTTGTTGCCGCGGCACAGATGGATGCCGAGGGAAACATTCCCGGGCCGGGCCGAGATCGCCCGGTTGATGATATCGGCATAAAGCGTCAGCAGCGTGCGCCAATCGTCGCCCCGCGTTGCCAGAGCCTGCTGGATGGCCGGGTCGGCGAATTTTGCAAGCGACGTTTCGTCGAGCTGGATATAGGTGCAGCCCGCCTCGGCCAGCGCCGCGATCTCTTTGTGGTAAGCGTCGATGATATCGTCCCAGAACGGTTCGAGATCGGGGTAGGCCACACGGCTGATATTTTCCCGTCCGCCGAAGAAATGGATCGCGCAGGGGCCGGGCAGGGTGATTTTCGGCGTACGGCCGGTGAGCGCGTGGACGGTGTTGAAATCATCGACATGCACCGGTTTCGTCCAGCGCATGCGGTCGTTCACCAGCGGCAACGATGCGCCCGCCTGATCGCCGGCCCGGTTGGTGTAGTCCCAGGCGTGATCGGTCGCGACCTCGACCGTTACGCCGCCCAGCCCGTGGGTGAAGAAGTGGCTGAAATATGTGTGGCGACGGTATTCGCCGTCGGTGATCGATTGCAGCCCCGCCTCCTCCTGCAAGGCCACCGCCGCGGCGATCGCGGCGTTTTCCGCCGCGTACAGCTCGGCATCGCTGATCTCACCGGCCTCCTGACGGGTCCGCGCCGCCAGCAACGCCGGCGGCCGCAGCAGGCTGCCGATATGTTCGGCGCGGAACGGCGGGTTGAGCGGGCGCTCAGCCGCCATGGTCCTGGGCCACCAGCGCTTCGCGATATTTGACGTCCCGGTAATCGCCCGATCGCACCGGTGCATAGCGCGCCGGATTTTCCGGCCCGGCGCAGCTTGGGA
Organism: uncultured Rhodospirillaceae bacterium; assembly: GCA_964587515.1. Lineage (GTDB taxonomy): Bacteria > Pseudomonadota > Alphaproteobacteria > MPNO01 > MPNO01 > CAZPMO01. Next base: position 2,779 of record CAZPMO010000154.1, read on the forward strand.
TGCATTCGATGATCGCGTCGTAATTGGGTTGCTGGAAAAAAGCGATGGAGACGCGGCCGTGTTCGGACGCCACCGTGGGATTGATCACGCGATGCGGGTTGGAGACCCACAGATCGTTGGTCCATCGCATCAGCAGATCACCGACATTAATGACAAGGATTTCCGGCCGGGTCGCGACGTCGATCCAGTCGCCCCGGCGCGTCTCCACCTGAAGTCCCCCCGGCGCGTCCTCGCCCATCAACAGGGTGAACAGCCCGTAATCGGTGTGGGCGCCGGCGCGGATCTGTCCGGCCTCGGTTGGTTTCAGATTGGCCGGGTAGTGGTTGATCCGCATCGCCGTGACATGCCGGTCGATTTTGTCGCCGAAGAAATGTTCCGGCAGATCGAGCGCCAGCGCCGCAATGCGCATCATTACAAATGACAACTCCTCCATCGCGTCGTAATAGGCTTCGGCCGCCTGGGCGAATCCCTCCGGGCGGTCGGGCCACAAATTGGGAATGAAGTAGCGCTTTCCCTCCTCGCCCGTGTGGTAATCGTCGTCCGGCCAGCCGGCGCGGCCGAAATGGTAGAATTCCTTGAGATCGGCCGGCGCCTCCGTGCCGGCCGTCCTGCCCAGCGACTCGCCGGCCAGCACTCGGAGACCGCGTGGCGTATCGGGCACCGGATGGACTGCTTTCTGTTTTTCCGCATCCGGCAGTTCGAAGAATTCGTGCGCCAGATCACGCATATCATCGATGATGTCGGGCGATACGCCATGGCCGGTAATGGCGAAAAATCCGATATCGATGCAGGCCTCGAACAATTGGCGCGGCACCTCACGCCGACCGTCCGGCGTACCGGCCAGAAACGGCGAGATATCGATCAGCGGCGGCGCGCTACCGGCTGTCATGGCGGATCCTTCTCTGCGAAATCCCACGAGATATTATCCTAACCCGTGGCGGACGTTGAAAAAACCCCGCTACCCGCCATGCGGGGCTTGCGATATAACCGGTCTCGCGTCGCGATACCCAAATTCGGAGAGGTAGGTTCCGTGCTTGCCGGCGATATTCTGCGCCTGTCCGCCCAGCGCCATCCGCGCAAGACGGCGCTTATTTGCGATGCGCGCGAAATCAGCTACGGCGCGCTCGATCGCGACGCCAACCGCTTCGCCAACGCGATTCTCGGCGCCGGGCTCGTAAAGGGCGACCGGCTCGCGGTGATGTGCGCCAACATTCCGGAATATGCGACGGTCCATTTCGGCGCGGCGCGAACCGGCTGCGTTCAGGTGCATCTGTCGATCATGTACGGGCCAGACGAAATCGTGCAGATCCTGACCCGAACCCGGGCGCGGATGATCGTGGTCGAGCACGAATTCAAGGCCGCCATCACATCGGTGCGCGATCGCCTGCCCGATCTCGAGAGGATTGTCGTGGTCGGCGCGCCAACCGCGACCGACGCGACCGGCTTTGACGATTTCATGGCCGGCGCGCGTGAGACCGATCCCGATGTTCCGCTGCGCGATACGGAACCCGTCGGTATGACCTTTACCGGTGGCACGACGGGCTATCCCAAGGGCGCCGTGGTCAGCCACCGGGCGCGCGCCATTTCGGCGTCCGTCGTGGTGATGGAACACGAACTTACCGGCGAAGACGTGGTGGCCGCGGTCACCCCGCTCTATCACGCGGTCGGGCTGCTGATCTGGTTTCAGGCCGCGATGCTCGCCGGTTGCACCTGCGTTCTGCTGCGGCGCTGGGACGCGGACGCGTTCATCGAAGCCTGCGCCCGCCACCGGATCAGCGCGGTCATGACGGTCACGGTGCAGCTCGCGGCGATTCTGGACGATGCGCGCTTCGATGCCGCCAAGCTCTCCAGTCTGCGAAAAATCGGCTCGGGCGGGGCCGCCGTCCCAGGGTCGCTAATCGACAAAGGCCGCGCCCTTCTGCCCGGCATTCGCCTGGTCGATCATTACGGCCAGTCCGAAACCGGCCCCCTGACCATGCTGAAGCCTTGGCATCCCGCCGCGAAAAACGACACCGTCGGGCAGCCCGCGCTTGGGGTGGATCTGAAAATTGTCGATCCCGGCGGTAATTCAGTGGCGCCGGGCGAGATCGGCGAAATCATCGTCGCCGGCGAATTCATGTTCGACGGCTATTTCGAGAACCCGGAGGAGACCGCCGCCTATTTCAAGAACGGCGACGGCTGGGGCTGGACCGGCGATCTCGCGACCATCGACGAAGACGGCTTCATCGCGTTGGCCGGGCGGTCGAAAGACATGATCGTCTCGGGCGGCGTAAACATCTATCCGCGCGAGCTCGAGGTGGTGCTTGAGGGACACGACGACGTCGCCGACTGCACCGTATTTGGGGTGCCGGACGAGAAATGGGGCGAGGCGCTGATCGCCCTGGTCGTGGCCAGGAACGGCGCGGCCATAACACCGGACGCGTTGATCGCCTATTGCGATTCCCGCCTCGCGCATTTCAAGCGTCCGCGCGAGGTGCGGCTGGTCGATGAAATTCCAAAGACTCCCGCCGGCAAAATCCAGAAACCTCTGCTGCGCGCGGCCTATCTCGATCAGGGCTAGGGCTAGACATTGCAATCGAAGGCTCGGCACCGCTAGAATTCATAAGATATCTAATAATAAGGCGATGGGAGGCGATCTCCGGCGATGGCTACCAATAATGACAAGATGGAAAAGGTCGAGCTCCCGGGCGCGGATGTCGATGTGGTCCGCAAGGGATCCGGGCCGCCACTGTTCATGCTGCACGGCGGCGGCGGACCGGTCGCGGCATTCCCGTTCGCGGACAAGCTGGCGGAATCATTCGAGATAATCGCGCCGATCCATCCCGGCTTCGCCGGACGACCCATTCCGGAGCATTTCGACGATCTCAACGATCTGGTGTTCCTCTATCTCGATCTGATGGACGCGCTTGATCTCCAGGATGCGGTGATGATGGGCTTCTCCATGGGGGGCTGGACGGCGGCCGAACTCGCGGTGATATCGACCGCGCGGCTTTCGAAACTGATCCTGGTGGATGCGGTCGGCGTGAAGGTGGGCGACCGCGACACCCGCGACGTGGTCGATGTGTTCGCGACGCCGCCGGACGAGCTTGTCCGACTGACCTGGCATGATCCGTCGAGGGCACCCGATCCCGAAAAAATGAGCGACGAAGATCTTCAGATGATGGTCGCGAACCGGGTCGCGCTGGGGCTCTATACCTGGCAGCCCTATATGCACAATCCGAAGCTCGCCGGCCGGCTGCACCGCATCGACGTACCGACGCTGGTGATCTGGGGGGAAAGCGACGGGTTGGTGAAGCCGGATTACGGGCGGGCTTTTTGCGGCATGATCCCGGGCGCCGAGATGATCGTGATCCCGGAAGCGGGGCACTCGCCCCAGGCCGAACAGCCCGACGCCTTCGTGCAACATGTTTTGTCCTTTGCCCGATAAGAAAAGAGGTCCCGCGTCATGAAAGCCTGGTTCTTCACCGAAGACGCCTATCCGCAATTGCCGGATCAGGACACTTATGAATCCATTCGCGTCAATTTGCCCAACGGCCACTACGACCCGGTGACCGGCGCGGACAATTATCACCAGTTCCTCGACATGTGGCTTATGGCCGAGGATCTCGGCATCGAAATCATGCTCAACGAGCATCATCAGACGGCGACCTGCGTGGTGCCGTCGGTGCCGATCATGGCCGGCATCCTGGCGCGCGAGACCAAGACCGCGCGCATTCTCGTGCTGGGCAATCCGCTCGCCAATTTGCCGCGGCCGACGCGGGTCGCCGAGGAAATGGCGATGGTCGACGTGATTTCGCGCGGCCGGCTGGAATGCGGATTCGTGCGCGGCGTGCCTTACGAGGCCGCGCCCGCCAACGTGCTGCCCTATCGCGGCACCGAACGGCTGTGGGAGGCGCACGATCTGATCATCAAGGCGTGGACCACCCATGACGGGCCGTTCAACTTCGAGGGCCGCTGGTTCCACGCCCGCCAGGTCAATGTCTGGCCGAGGCCGTATCAGCAGCCGCACCCGCCGATCTGGGTCACCATCGGCAGCGCCCAGACCGCGGTGCCGGTGGCGGAGCGCGAATATATCGGCGCGGTGTTCCTGGCCGGCTATCCCCGAATTCGCCCGATCCTCGACGGCTATCGCGCGGCGTATGAAGCCAAGCACGGCCGCGAGACACCGATCGACCGGCTTGCTTATTGTGCGCTGGTTTATGTCGCCGATGACGAGGCCGAAGCCAAGCGGGGCGGCGAACAGCTCCTGTGGTACATGACGTCGAACAAGGTCGCGGCGCAGTGGAACAATCCGCCCGGATACCATTCGCCCGCGGTCGCCGCGCAGATCATCCGGGGCGGTCGCGGGGGCGCGGGTATTCCGCTCCAGGCGACGCTCGACGATCAGATGGCGCGCGGCAACGTGTTCGCCGGCACGCCCGATCAGGTCTATGAACAGATCAAGGCGTTCTATGATTATACCGGCGGATTCGGGAATCTGTTGATGATGGGCCAGGCGGGTCATCTGAGCTTCGAACAGACCCGAAATTCCATGACGCTGTTTTCTCGCGAAGTTTATCCCCGTCTGAAGGAACTCACCGCGTCTTACGACGCCGGCCAGATGAAGGAGACGCGCGCCGCGATCCCCGACAAGGATCTCGTCGATCTCGGTAATTTCGGCGTCGAGTTCGTGCGTTAAGGCAATGACCGGGATCAGCAGCCGTTTCGTCGACGTCGACGGTATCCGGACCCATTATCTGGACGCGGGCGAGGGGCCTTGCGTAGTGCTGCTGCATTCGGGAGAGTTCGGCGGCGCGGCGGAAATCAGCTGGGAATATACGATCCCGGCGCTGGCGCCGCATTTCCGGGTCATCGCGCCCGACTGGCTGGGTTTTGGCCGCACCGACAAGCTGTTCGATTTCGGCGGCGCGCGGGACCGGGTCTATCGCCACATGCGGCGTTTCCTGGAGGTCATGGCGATCGAGGAGGCCGACTTCATCGGCAACTCCATGGGCGGCAGCAATCTCGCGCGCATCGCATCGGAACCGCCGGTGATCTTTCCGATCCGTTCGGTAATCCTCGCCAGCGGCGGCGGCTATGCGCCGGAAACCGACGCGCGCAAGACATTGCTGTCCTATGACGGGACGCCGCAGGCGATGCGCGCCCTGTTGCAGGCCATGCTGCACGACCCGAAATGGGGCGATGACGAGGAATATGTCGCGCGGCGTCAGGCCTTCGCCACCATGCCGGGCGCCTGGGAGTGCATCTCCGCCGCGCGCTTCAAATCGCCCGCCGCCGAGGCCAAGGGCTCGGGCTTCGGGGTCCCCGATTCCACCCACTACGAAGACATCGCCTTTCCGACGCTGATCGTCGCCGGCGCCGAGGATCCGCTGCGCGAACCCGGATACGCGCCCAAGCTCGCCGAACGCATCCCCGACTGCGAGCTTCATGTGCTGGAGGAATGCGGTCATTGCCCCAATATCGAAATGGCCGAAACCTTTAACGAGATCGTCGTGGACTTTTTGAAACGGGTTCACACCCGGGGCTAAAGCGAGTCCACGCCCGGGGCTGAAACCGGCGCGGTCCGGCGCTTTTCGGGCCAATCGCATGGTCCTCTCGAAAACTCTCGATTAATTGACCCGACGTGAATTCCACGCGCCGGGCGATTTGCCTAGCGTACGCTGGAATGGAACGCATCGGAGGCATGCACCATGGCGGCGGCGCGAAAAAAGATACTCCTTGTCGACGACGACGAGCCCTTGCGCGAGGCGCTGGCGGGTCAGTTGCAGCTTCACGAGGAATTCGAGACCGTCGAGCTTGGGAGCGGAACGGACGCGCTGAGCCTGCTGGAGACCGAAACCTTCGATGGAATCCTGCTCGACATCGCCATGCCCGATATGGACGGCCGCGACGTGTGCCGCGTTTTGCGCCGCAAGGGAATCCATACGCCGGTGATTCTGCTGACCGGGCTGGAGGGAGAGGCGGACACCATCCTCGGCCTCGATTCCGGCGCCAATGATTACGTGACCAAACCGTTCCGTGTCGGTGTCTTGCTGGCGCGGCTTTGCGCGCAGCTGCGTCAGCACGAGCTCAGCGAGGACGCGGCGTTTCCGGTCGGTCCCTATTCTTTCAAGCCCGGCGCGAAGCTGTTGCACCACAACGAACGAAACAAGGACGTACAGCTTAGCGACAAGGAAAGCGCGATCCTGAAATATCTCTATCGCGCCGGCGACACGGTGGTGAGCTGCGATACGCTCTATAGCGAAATCTGGGACTACAACGCGGCGCTATTGACGCATACATTGCAGACTCATATCTACCGGTTGCGCCAGAAAATCGAAGACAACCCTTCGCAGCCGCAGCTTCTGGTCTCCGAACCGGGAGGCTATCGGCTGGTCCGATGAACGCCGAAATTTGTAAACGGGAGGTACAATGAAACCCTATAAAACCAATCTGTTGTCGAGCACGGTCATGCCCGCCATGGTCGTTGCCGCCGGCATGATCGCGGGCGGCGGGCTTGCCGTCGCCGGACAATCCACGTTTGCGGCCAGCATCACCTATGTGGCGCAAAACCCGTGCGCGGCAAAAAATCCCTGCGCCGCGAAGAACGCCTGCAATCCGTGTGCGGCGAAGGCCTGCAACCCGTGCGCGGCGAAAAATCCATGCAACCCATGTGCGGCCGCGAACCCCTGCGGCCCCTGTGGCGCGTCGGGTCAGGGCGGCGCCGTCGGACTGACCAGCCTCGAAGCGCGGAAGGTTTATGATTGCCTGCGCGGCGGCCTTCAGGCCGGCTACACCAAATCGGGCAACCGCTACGCCGCCAGCTACGGGAGCTGGAAAAGCTACAACAAGCAGCCTTTCGTTTCCGGCACCCATGGTGGCCGGCTGGTCAACAACTACGCGAACGCGAAGGCCAGCGCCTATGGGCGTTTTGAGAAGGCGGGCAAGATGCCGACCGGCGCCGTCCTCGCCAAGGACAGCTTCAGCGTCAATGCGGGCGGCCACGCGGGCGCCGGCCCGTTCTTCCTGATGGAGAAGATGAACGCCGGTTTCAACAAGGCGAGCGGCGACTGGCGCTATACGCTGGTGATGCCGAGTGGGCAGGTCGTCGGCGCCACCAACGGGCGGGGTTCGGCCAACGTCAAATTCTGTTACACCTGCCATATGAGCGTGGCGGCGGATCAGGATTCGATGATGCTGCTGCCCGACGAGGTCCGCCGCAACTAGAGCATTACTCCACCAGCCGGCGGGGCGACCATTTTCCTTGCGTCGCCCTGCCGCGCCCGGTATAAACCGCGCGCTCATGGGGCGATCCGGCTGAAAGGGCATGCCGAGGTCGCCCGTTTACCGTCAACCCCTTGAAGAGAGACGCGAAATGCCCAAGCTAAAGTCCAAGAGCGGGGCCAAGAAGCGGTTCCGCGCCACCGGCTCGGGCAAGGTGAAAGCCAGCCCGGCCTTCAAGCGGCACAACCTCCGTAAACGGACCCAGAAGATGAAGCGCAAGGCGCGCGGCCAGAGTGTCATGGCGGCGCCCGATCAGCGTCTCGTCCGGTCCTATCTGCCGTATCTCTAGAGGGAGGCCGCCATGGCAAGGGTAAAACGGGGCGTCACCACCCACGCCCGTCATTCCAAGGTCCGCAAGCGCGCGCGCGGCTATCGCGAGCGCAACCGGACGTCGTTCCGGGTCGCGGTCGAGAAGGTCGAAAAGGGGCTGCAATACGCCTATCGCGACCGGCGCAACCGCAAGCGCAATTTCCGCGCCCTGTGGATTCAGCGCATCAACGCCGGCGCGCGCCAGCATGGGCTGACCTATTCGCAGTTCATGAACGGCATCAAGCAGGCCGGAATCGAGATCGACCGCAAGGTGCTGGCCGATCTCGCCGTGCGCGAGCCGGACGCCTTCAAGGCCATCGTCGACCAGGCCCAGGCGGCGCTCGCGGCCGAGTGATGCCGGGCCCCGCGAAGGCCGCCGACCATGGATAATCTGGACGAATTACGCAGCGAACTGTTGGGTCGCGTCGCCGACGCCGATCTCGACGGGCTCGAACAGCTGCGCGTCGAGACGATGGGCCGCAAGGGCCGCGTTACCGAAATGATGAAGGGGCTTGGCGGTCTCGCGCCGGAACAGCGCAAGGAGGCGGGCCAGGCGTTGAACGCGCTCAAGACAGCGCTCGGCGACGCCATCGAGGCGCGCCGCGCCGAGCTTGACCGCGCCGGCCTCGCCGACCGGCTGGCCCAGGAAAGCATCGACATCACCCTGCCGCCCCGCCCCGAGGCGCAAGGCCGTATCCATCCCATCAGCCAGACCATCGAGGAGATGGTCGCGATCTTCTGCGAAATGGGGTTCCGGGTCGCCGAGGGACCCCACATCGAGGACGATTTCCATAATTTCACCGCCCTAAACATTCCGCCCGAGCATCCCGCGCGCCAAGATCACGACACTTTCTATCTCGCCGAAACAGAAACCGGCGAACGTCCCGTGCTGCGCACCCACACCTCGCCGGTGCAGATCCGCACCATGCAGGTTACCGAGCCGCCGATCCGCATCATCGTGCCGGGCCGCACCTTCCGCGCCGATCACGACGCGACCCATTCGCCCATGTTCCACCAGATCGAAGGGCTGGTGATCGACGAGACCACCCATATGGGCCATCTCAAGGGCTGCCTGATCGAGTTCTGCCGCGTGTTTTTCGGCGTCGAAGACCTGCCGGTTCGTTTCCGGCCGTCCTTCTTTCCGTTCACCGAACCCTCCGCGGAGGTCGATATCGGCTGCACGCGCGCCGGCGGCGGGCTGACCATCGGCGCCGGCGACGACTGGCTGGAGATTCTCGGCTGCGGCATGGTGCATCCCAATGTGCTGGAAAACTGCGGCATCGATTCGACCCGCTATCAGGGCTTCGCCTTCGGGCTCGGCATCGAGCGCGCGGCGATGCTGAAATACGGCATTCCCGATCTCCGCACTTTCTATGAATCCGATCTCCGCTGGTTGCGCCATTACGGCTTCGTGCCGCTGGCCCAGCCCAGCGTCGCCCAGGGGCTGACGCCGTGAAGTTCACCCTCTCCTGGCTGAAGGACCATCTCGAAACCGAGGCCGCCCTCGACGACATCACGACCATGCTCTCGATGATCGGGCTGGAGGTCGAGGGCGTCGAGGACCGGGCCGCCGATCTGGCGCCGTTCGTGGTCGGCCATGTCACCGAGGCCCGCCAGCACCCCAACGCCGACCGGCTGCAACTCTGCACCGTCGATATCGGCGACGGGCAAAGCCACGAGGTGGTGTGCGGCGCGCCCAACGCGCGCGCCGGAATGAAAGGCGTGTTCGCGCCCGAGGGAAGCTGGATTCCGGGTTCGGAAATGACGCTGAAAAAATCGAAGATCAGGGGCGTCGAATCGGCCGGCATGCTGTGTTCGGAG
>CAZPMO010000155.1:0-9053 GCA_964587515.1 uncultured Rhodospirillaceae bacterium
GATATGGAGATGGCCGTTGGCATAGGGCGGGCCGTCATGGAGGATGAACTTCTCGCGCCCCGCCGCGTCCTCGCGCAGCCGGTCGAACAGCTTCATGTCGTGCCAGCGCTTCAGCAGCAGCGGTTCGCGTTCGGGCAGCTTGGCGCGCATCGCGAACTCGGTCCTGGGCAGGAATACGGTCGATTTGTAATCTTCGGTCATGATGCGCCCATCGCTACCTTGTCCGGCGGCGCGCGGAGATCCTCCGGGCCGATATTTTCAAGCAGCGCCCGCGTGGCGCCGCAGTCCCGCGCAATTTGCTCGCGCAGTTCCGATACGCCATCGAATTTGCGTTCGGGCCGAATGAAATCAACCAGCGCCACCCGCAGAAGCTGGTCATAGATGTCGTCGGTAAAATCAAAGATATAGGCCTCGATCACCACGCCCTCGCCGTCGAAAGTGGGGCGCCGGCCGATATTGGCGCAGCCCATGTGCCAGCTCGTCTCGCCGGCGCGCTCGATGCCGGCCCACACCGCATAGACGCCGAGCGCGGGTTCGACATATCCACCGAGCGGCAAATTCGCGGTGGGAAATCCGATAGTGCGGCCGCGCTGGTCGCCGGTCTGCACCCTGCCCTCGATCTCCCAGCACGACCCCAGCAATTCAGCGGCGCGGACGGGCTCGCCCTCACGCAGATATTTGCGGATATTGGTCGAGGAATAGACCGTGCCGTCGGCCACCGTCGCCGGCCCGACGGCGGTAAAGCCGAACCGTCCTTCGTCGGCCATGCCCTGAAGCAGTTCGACGCCGCCGCGTCTTCCATGACCAAAAACGAAATCATAGCCGACCACCACGTGTTGCGCATCGAGGCCCAAGACCAGGATGTTCTCGACGAAGCTGTCCGCGTCGGCCTGCGACAATTCTTCGTCGAAGTGAACCAGCAGCAACGTCTCGATTCCCATGGCGCCTAAGCGGCGGACCTTGCCGCGCAGCGGGGTGAGTTCGAAGGCCGGGGCGTCGGGCTGGAAATGCCGCCTCGGATGAGGCTCGAAGGTCACCACCGTCAACGGACCGCCACGCGCCGCCGCCACGCGCCGCGCCTCGTCGATCACCGTCTGGTGACCGCGATGGACGCCGTCGAAGTTGCCGATCGTGACCGTGCCGCCGCGTACCGAGTCGGGCAGTCCGGCCGTGTGTCGAAAAATACGCATTGCGGGCGATTTCCTATCCACCGGAGCGTGGCAAGTCAAACCTTTCCGCTAATTTTCGCCACCATCACCTGCGCGCTACCGTCGATCACGACCCGGTCTCCGACGCTGCATACGGTGCGGAGATAGACGCGCCGGCGGCGCCGTTCAACCCGGGTCACGGTCACCCGGGCCTCGACACGGTCACCGATTCGCACCGGCGCGGCGAACTTCAGCGTCTGGCCGACATAGATGCACCCCGGGCCCGGCAGTCGGGTCCCGATCACCGTCGAAATGAAACCCGCCGACAACATGCCGTGGGCGATGCGGCCTTTAAAGCGGGTCGCCGCGGCATAAGCCTCGTCGAGGTGAACCGGATTGTCGTCGCCGGAAACCTTCGCGAATGCATCAATATCGGCAGCCGTTACGGTGCGGGCATAGTCCGCCGACATGCCCCGCTTCAGATCGTCGATTGCGTAGCCTTCGCTCCGTCGCGGGGCCATGGGACGCGTTCCTCGCGTTAAATCCAAGGATCTCGCATATTAACCAATATTTCGGTCAATAAGTCCCGCTTTCCGGCCCCATTACTCAGAAAATATTAAAGCTTTTTCCGCTATCGTATTCCATCGCGGAAGAAGGGATTCGTTCCGGAGCGGCCGCACCGCCCGGAATATCGGGGAACCTGCGTTTATGAGCTATCCTGAGGGATTTGAAAGGGCGGCCAAATTCGCGGCATCTGCCATGGCGCAGATGAAGATGAATAATATTTCGCCGAATCCAAACAATTTTACGGTCTGGTACCAGTTCTTCTCGGGCAGCAATGCGCAATTGAAGGAGCGGCTGAAGGCTCTGATTTCCGAAAAAAAAGGTATCGATTCGGCGACCAGTCTGGAGGTCTTCGACGAATTTTTCGCTCAAAACGACAAGGCGGACGAGACGGCGAGCTTCCACAAGCGTATCGAGGAAATCGCCGAAAAAATGATGGTGACCCTGGTCGCGACGGGCAAGAACACCGAGGATTACGGAGAAACGCTGGAAAATTTCACCGGCGACCTGGAAGGCGCGAACAGCGTCGACGACATCAAGCAAATGGTGGCCAGCGTCCTCGGCGAGACCAAGGAAATGGCTACCCACATGGAGGAACTTCAGTCGAAGGTCACGTCCTCGACCGAGGAGGTCAATCAACTCAAGGGCGAGCTGGAGTCGGCCCGAAAGGACGCCCTGACCGACGCCCTGACCGGTGTCGCCAACCGCAAATGCTTCGATGAATCCCTGGCGGCGGCGGCGCTTGCCGCGGAAGAAAATGAGCAGCCCCTTTCCCTGATCATCGCCGACCTCGATCATTTCAAGTCGTTCAACGACAATTTCGGCCACCAAATCGGCGACCAGGTTTTGAAGATCGTCGGCCACGTGCTGCGCCAGACCGTCAAGGGCCAGGACACCGCGGCGCGATATGGCGGCGAGGAATTCGCTCTTGTCCTGCCCAATACCTCGATCGGCGGCGCGATTTCGGTGGCCGAGAACGTGCGCAAGATCATCGCCTCGAAAAAGCTGATGCAGAAGGGCACCGAAACCGATTTCGGCTCCATCACATTGTCCCTCGGCGCCGCGACCTATGTACCGGGCGAGGATCTCGCCGAGCTGATCTCGCGCGCGGACAAGGCGCTCTATGAGGCCAAGAAGCAGGGACGCAACCGGGTCGTTTCCGATGAAACGGCCGTCGAAATCAAGGCGACGGCGAAATCCGCATAGCGCGCCGCATCGCAAAGACCCGGGTTCCTCTTGCCCACCTTCGCCGGCGCGGCTAATACCAACCTGCAATGATTGTACTGTTCACCGATTTCGGCGAGGTTGGCCCCTATGCCGGTCAGCTCAAGGCGATCCTGAGGCGCTATGCGCTTCATGAGGAGGTCGTCGACCTGCTCCATGACGCGCCGCGCTTCCAGGCCAAGGCCTCGTCCTACCTGCTCGCCGCGCTGATCGACGTTTTCCCGACCGATGCCGTGTTCCTCTGCGTCGTCGATCCGGGCGTCGGCAGCGATCGCCCGGCCATCGTGGTCGAGGCCGACGGGTGCCATTTCGTCGGACCTGATAACGGGCTGTTCGAGATCACGATGCGGCGCGCCAACCACACCAGCGTGTGGAACATCACCCTGCAACCGGAGCGCCTGTCGGCGAGCTTCCATGGCCGCGACCTGTTCGCGCCGGTCGCGGCGATGATCGCGGAAGGAAAACCGGTGCCGGGCGATCCCGCGCCGGTGGCGCAGGCGCGGCGGACCGACTGGCCCGACGATCTGGCGGAAATCGTCTATATCGACAATTTCGGCAACGCCATGACCGGGCTGCGCGCGCGCGAGCTTGCGCCCGAGGCCCGCATCGAGATCGCCGGCCGGACGATGACGCGCGCGCGCACCTTCTCGGATCTGCCGCCGGGCGAGCCGTTCTGGTTCGAAAATTCCAGCGGCCTGGCCGAGGTCGCGGTCAATCAGGGCCGCGCCGACGACGCGCTCGGCCTCGCCATCGGCGACGCGCTTACCGTCCACGATTCCTGAGGAAGAACATGGCCGACATCAAAACCACGGAACCGCGCCCGGAGCAGACATTTTTCGAGGACCCGGCGCTCGATCGCGCCTTTGGCGTCATCATGTCGCTCGCCACCGAGGTTTATGTGCTGCGCGACCGGATGGCCGCGCTTGAGAGCCAACTCGCTGAAAAGGGCATTGTCGACCTGGCGGCGCTCGACGCCGAACCCTCGCCCGAGGAACAGGCCGGACGCGCCGCCGACCGGTCGGCGTTCACGGCCCATCTTTTGCAGAACCTGGTGGGCCGGCAGGTCTCCAAGGGCGCCGAATAGACAGCCCGGAGGGAACGGATATGGACGACCGCGCATTCGTCGCCGCGCAAGGATTCATCCTCGCCGCCAAGACGTACTGGACACGCGAGATGTTCCCCGCGCTCCATGCCGAGTTCCAGAGCCGGGCGGCTGAGATGGACAGTGCGGTGGAGACACCGTCGGACGTCGCCGCGCTGATCGCCGAAACACCGCTCTATCGTTATTACGCCTGGCTCGAGCGCCATTTGCAGCGCTTCAAATATTCCGGGCGATACGGCCTACATCCATACCACTCCGAACGCCGCGACGAGATCGCCCGGGCGCTCGACGCGGGGGCGCTGCCGCCGGGGTTGCTCGACCTCGATGACGATTTCGAACAGCCCGCCTATTACACCGATGTGGACATTCACCAGCACCCGGGCGGCGTATGGTCCGACGAGATCGCGGGTTTCGTGTATGAGCGCGGCGCGCGCAGCACGACGCCGCTGGCGGGCGACCGCCACCGGGACCTGCACGGGCGGCTGGTCGACGTGATCGCCGAGGGCGGCACGCCCCGGCGCTTGCTCGACATGGGATGCGGCTTCGGCAAGAGCACCCAGCCGTTCTACGACGCCTTCCGTGAAACGGAGGTGGAGGCGGTGGACCTCGCCGCGCCCTGTCTCCGGCTTGCGGCCCGGGGGGCGGCCAATGCCCAGGCGCGCAACGTTTGCTTCCGCCAGAAGGACGCGCGGCGCACCGGCTATGACGATTCGAGCTTCGACGTCGTCACCTCGACCATGCTGGTCCACGAACTGCCGCCGGCGGAGATCGGCGAAATGCTGGATGAGAGCTTTCGCGTGCTGGCGCCCGGCGGGCGCATGGTTCATCTCGATTTCTACGCGCTGCGCGGACCGTTCGACCGCTTCATCCACTACAGCCACGCCCGACGCAACAACGAGCCTTATATGGAACCGTTCTGCGAGATGGACCTGGAGGCCGAACTCGCCGACAGGGGCTTCGTCGATATCGAGATAAGGCCCTTCGAGGAAGCCGACGGCGCACTGGCCCCGGATTATCCCAACTGGCGTTTCCCCTGGACCCTGATCTCCGCCCGCCGGCCGGTGTGAGAACCGGAATTACCCGCCGCGCCGTTCGATAGCCTGACGCATGTCGCTGATCTCGGCCCGCAACCGCGCAACCTCTTCGGCCATCAGGCGGGTGTCGGCATGGACCGCCTCGGTCACTTCGCCGACCGCCTCCTCGCGCTCGGCATCGGCGAGCGACTGCATGGAATCGACGATGATGGCGATGAACAGGTTGAGGACCGCGAAGCTGGACACGATGATGAACGGTACGAAGAACGCCCACGCATAGGGGTACTGCGCCATCACCGGGCGCACGATGCCCATGGACCAGCTTTCCAGCGTCATGATCTGGAACAGCGAGAACATGGATTCGCCGATGGTGCCGAACCAGTCGGGGAAAGCGCCGCCGAACAGGTTTGTCGCGATTACCGCGAAAACATAGAAGATCAGCACCAGCAGCGCCGCGATCGCGCCGATGCCGGGGACCGCGTTCAGCAGCGCCTCGACCACCCGGCGCATGCGCGGCACCACCGAGACCAGTCGGAGGGCGCGCAGCACGCGCAGCGCGCGCAGAACCGCGAAGCCTTCGCTGGCGGGCGTCAGGGCGATGCCGACCACGATGAAGTCGAAAATACTCCACGGGTCGCGGAAAAAGCGAAGTCCGTTGGCGTAGAGCCTGAGTGCGATCTCGATAACGAAAATCGCGATCACCATACGATCGAAAAAATAGAGTTCGGCGCCGAATCGGCCGGTCATGCTGGACGAAGTTTCAAGACCGAGCGTGATGCCGTTAAGAAATATCAGCACCAGGATCGCGTACCGGAAACCCGGACGTTCCAGCCGTTCGGCAAGGCGCGCGCGATACCCGGCCTCGGGCGTGGGTTGTTGGAGCGAATCTGGCATCGTCGGCGGTCTCCGGGCGGGATGAAGGAGGATCGCGCCTTATTTAGTGAGCCCGGCGGCGCGATACAATCACCTGCCCATCGCCGCCCGCGCGCGCCTCCCTTGACTCCTTTCCCGCGTTCACGCAAAATTAGAACAAAACAGGAACAATCTCCAAAACGGGGACCCTGAAACTCCGGCGGGTCCCCCCGGGACAGGAAATCACGAGACCTGCGATGAATTTCGACAACAAGGCCCCTTCCCGCCTTTTCCCGCGCCGTGATCCGGCCGGGATCGAGCGGCTGCTGGAGGGCTGGGACACGCGCGCGGACGGCCGCGCGCGGACGCTGGGCGCAACCGAGATCGACGACTGCCTGCCGTGGGGCGGACTGCCGCTGAGCGCGCTACATGAAATATTCGCCGGCGCTCCCGGCGGCATCGGCGCCGCCACCGGATTCTGCGCCGCGCTTGTCGCCCGCCTGACCGGGGAGAATGACGGGCTGGTGCTGTGGTGCGAGAGCGCCCGGGCGCTCGATGCCGGCGGGCTGTACGCGCCGGGGCTGGTCCGCTTCGGACTGGCGCCCCGGCGCGTCATCGCGGTGCGGGCGCGCGACGACGACGATGCGCTGTGGGCCATGGAGCAGGGCCTCGGCGCCGGGCGCATCGCCGCCGTGGTGGCGGAGATCGCCGGGATTTCGCCGGTCCAGACCCGGCGGCTGCAGCTTGCCGCCGAGACCCATGGCGCGACCGCGCTGATCCTGCGCCCGCATGATCCCGCCGCCGAGACCCATGGCGCGTCCGCCGCCGTGACCCGCTGGCGCATCGACGCCCGCGCCGGCGCCGGCGCCGATGACGGTGACCGGCCAGGACTGGGTCGGGCGCGCTGGCGGGCAGAGATGTTCCGCTGCCGCGGCGGCGAACCCCATGCATGGGAGATGGAATGGTGTGATGAGACGGGTGGTTTCACTGTGGCTGCCGCGCTTCGCGACGGACCGGATCGGCCGGACGCGTCCCGACTGGCGGGATAGGCCGTTCGCGACCGTCGCCGAGGCGCGGGGCCATCTCCGCGTCGCGGCGGCCAACGCGGCGGCCGGCGACGCCGGCATCGCGCCCGGCATGGCGCTGGCCGATGCGCGCGCGGTGCTGCCGGCGCTGGAGACAATGCCGGCCGAGCCGGCCGCCGATGCAGGCGCGCTTGTCCGCCTCGCCGCCTGGTGCGGGCACTACAGCCCGTGGAGCGCGGTCGACAGATCCGCTTCCCCGCGCATACAAGGCGGCGCGATCTGGCTCGACGTGACCGGCTGCGCCCATCTGTTCGGCGGCGAAACGGAACTGCTCCGCGATCTCACGGCGCGACTTGAACGCGCCGGCTACTCGGCGCGCGCCGGCCTCGCCGATACGCCGGGCGCGGCCTGGGCGGCGGCGCGTTTTGCAGCGGGCATGGAAGACCAGCCATGGGTGATCATACCGCCCGGCGATGTCCACGCGGCGCTGATGCCGCTGCCCGTCGCCGCGCTGCGGTTCACGCCGGAAACCGTCGCCGGGCTGGAAGCACTTGGGCTGCGGCGTGTCGGCGATGTCGCGAAACTGCCGCGCGCCGCGCTCGCCGCGCGGTTCCGAGACACGGTCGCGGCGCGGCTGGACGCGGCGCTGGGGCGGCGGCCCGAACCGCTTTCGCCGCTGCCGCCCGTGACGCCCCATTTCGCCCGCCTCGGCTTCGCCGAGCCGGTGGGCCGGACCGAGGATATCGCGCGCGCGCTGGACAGGCTGCTGGCCCAACTGTGCGCCGGGCTCGAGCGCGCCGGCGAGGGCGCGCGACGCCTGACGCTGACGCTGTTCGAGCCCGATGGCGGGACCCGCCGTCTCGCCGCCGGCACCAGCCGGGCGAGCCGCGATGCGGCCCATCTCGCGCGCCTGTTCGCCGAGCGTCTGGACGGCATCGCGGCCGAGTTCGGCATCGAGGCCATGACGCTCGCCGCCCCCGCCGCCGAGCGGCTGGAGGCGGCCCAGGCGGCGCTGAGCGGCGACCGGGCGAGCGGCGACGACAACACCGGCCGGTTGATCGACCGGCTGGTCAACCGGCTGGGGCCGGCGCGTATCGTCCGTTTCGCGGCCCATGAAAGCCATATCCCGGAGCGCGCCCAGCGCGCGATACCCGCGCTTGATGGGCCGGGCGCGGCCAGCGGGGGACCGGGCGCGGCCGACGACGCCGCCTGGCCGGCGGCAATCCGGCCGGTGCGCCTGCTGTCCCGCCCCGAGGCGATCGAGGCGACCGCGCCGGTTCCCGACGACCCACCGGTGATGTTCCGCTGGCGCCGCGTGCTGCACCGCGTCGCGCGCGCCGACGGACCGGAACGCCTGGCCCCCGAATGGTGGCGCGACCAAAACGCCGAGGACAGCGCGGCGACGCGCGATTACTACCGGATCGAGGACACCGACGGCCGCCGCTTCTGGGTCTATCGCGAAGGCATCTACCGTCCCGACGCCCACCCCGCCTGGTTCCTGCACGGCATTTTCGAATGAGACCCCGGTATCACCCCGACCCGGGCGGGTTTCAAACCCGCCCGCCGGACCGAGAGGACTGACAATGACCCCGGACCATCCCCAACGCCGCCCAATCCGTCTGACCAATTACGATTACGCCACGCCGGGGGCTTATTTCGTCACAGTCTGCACGCTCAAACAGCGTTGCCTGTTTGGACGAATTGAAGACGGTGAGATGTTCGCCAACGCATGGGGCAAAATCGTCGAGACATGTTGGCGCGCTTTGCCAAACCATTATCCGCATACAGGGCTTGACGCTTTCGTCGTCATGCCCAACCACGTCCACGGAATTCTAATTCTCGAAGAAACACCCAAAAGGCGACATGGTCTTGTCGAGATAGTTCGGGGTTTCAAGACATTTTCCGCGCGTCACATCAACGAACTGCGGCAAACTTCCGGCACACCTTTATGGCAACGCGGCTTTTACGACCATGTCGTCCGCGACGAGACAGCCCTTACCCAAATTCGCGAATACATCGCGGATAATCCCGCGCGCTGGCAATTCGATCGTGAAAATCTCGAATGCCAGCCGTCGCCTTCTTCTTCTTTAATTTCTGTTTTATT
>CAZPMO010000155.1:9063-12048 GCA_964587515.1 uncultured Rhodospirillaceae bacterium
CTTCCGTAGGGGCGGGTTTCAAACCCGCCCATTGGATGGAGTATTGACGAATTGCTAGCAAAATGCATGCATAATATGCTAGCATTTTGCTAGCAATTGAGGAGAAATGCCATGGCGACCGTAACCATCCGCAATCTCGACGATGAAGTCGTCAATAGCCTCAAGGCCAAGGCGAAGGAGAACGGCCGCTCCCTGGAAGCCGAGCTTCGCGAGATTCTCGCTCGCGCCTCTCAGTCACGGAAGCCGACCTTGGATGAATTTCGCGAAATCGCCGAACGTATCGCCGCGATGACGCCTGATGTGCCCCAGACGGACAGCACGGAAATCATCCGCGAGATGCGTGACCGATGATCTATGTGATCGATGCGAGTGTCGCGGTGAAATGGTTCGTCCGCGAACCGCTCCATGAGGAGGCAAACCGGTTGCTGCGGCGCTTACCGGAGCTGCACGCCCCGGATTGGATCCTCATGGAAACCGCGCACGCCACATTCAAAAAGTGGCGCGACGGTGAACTCTCCGCGGCGCAAATGGAGTTCATGTTGCCTGCCCTGCGGGGGAGTCCCCTTCATTTGCACCCCTCTTCCGATCTTATTGATCGCGCCTTGGCCATCGCGATGGAAATCCAGCATGCGATATACGATTGTCTCTATATCGCCTGCGCCGAAACATGCGACGGCACCGTCGTCACCAATGACAAACGACTTCACGCGGCGGCTCGGCAAACGGCTTTTGGTCGTCTGGTCCAACATTTGGCCGACACGTAACGCCCCATGACCGCCCCCTCCCCCACCCACGCCTACGCCGAGCTTCAGGTCACCACCAATTTCACCTTCCTGCATGGCGCCTCGCATCCCGAGGAGATGGCGCGGGCGGCGGCGGCGCTCGGCCATGACGCGATCGCGGTCACCGACCGCAATACGCTGGCCGGGGTGGTGCGCGCCCATGGCGAAGCAAAGGCGGCGGGCATCCGGCTGGTGGTCGGCACGCGGCTCGATTTCACCGACGCGCCGTCGGTTCTGTGCCTGCCCACCGACCGCGCCGCCTATGGGCGGCTGTCGAAGCTGCTGACGCTGGGACGGCGGCGCGCGCCCAAGGGGGAATGCGATATCGCGCTGGCCGACCTGTTCGACCATGGCGACGGCCAGATCATCGTCGCCCTGCCGCCCGACGGCGCGTGGGACGACGCCCCCTTCGCCGCTCATCTTCGCCGCCTCGCCACCCGCTTTCCCGGCACGCTCTATCTTGCAGCCCAACATCTCTATCGCGGCGACGACGCGCGGCGCATCGCACGACTTGCCCGCCTCGCCGGCGCGCATGGCGTCCCATTGGTCGCGACCAACGACGCGCGCGCCCATGCGCCCGACCGCCGCCGCCTGATGGACGTCATCACCTGCATCCGCGCCCACTGCACCATCGACGCGGCGGGCTATCGCCTGGCCGCCAATACCGAACGCCACCTGAAACCGCCGGCCGAGATGGCGCGGCTGTTCCGCGACTGGCCGGACGCGGTCGCGCGCACGGTCGAGGTCGCGGCGCGCTGCGCCTTCAGCCTCGACGAACTGCGATACGAATATCCCGACGACGAGGCGCCCCCCGGCACGACGCCTCAGGCCGAACTTAAACGGCTGACCCGCGACGGCGCGGCCGGGCGCTATCCCGATGGCGTGCCCGAGAAGGTGCGCGCGCAGCTCGACCACGAACTCGAACTGGTCGGCGAGCTTGGCTATGCCCCCTATTTTTTGACGGTCCACGACATCGTCCGCTTCGCGCGCTCACGCGGCATCCTCTGCCAGGGGCGCGGCTCGGCGGCGAACTCGGCGGTGTGCTACTGCCTCGGCATCACCGCCGTCGATCCGAGCCGCATGGATCTGCTGTTCGAGCGCTTCGTCTCGGCCGAGCGCGGCGAACCGCCCGACATCGACGTCGATTTCGAGCATGAGCGCCGCGAGGAGGTGATCCAGTACATCTACGGCAAGTACGGCCGCGAGCGCGCCGGCCTCGCCGCGACCGTGATCCACTATCGCTCGCGCATGGCGATCCGCGAGGTCGGCAAGGCGCTGGCGCTGTCGGCCGACGCGATCTCGGCGCTGGCCGGCACGGTATGGGGCTGGCGCTCCGACGGCATCGACGAGAAACATATCCGCGAAATCGGCCTCGACCCGGCCGAGCCGCGCCTGCGCATGGCGATCGAGCTGGCGCGCGAGCTGACCGGCTTCCCGCGCCATCTGTCCCAGCATGTGGGCGGCTTCGTGATCACGCGCGGGCCGTTGTCGGAGGTCGTGCCCATCGCCAACGCCGCCATGGAGGACCGCACCACCATCGAATGGGACAAGAATGACCTGGATGCGCTGGGGATCCTGAAGATCGACGTGCTGGGCCTCGGCATGCTGACCTGCATCCGCAAGGCGTTCGACCTGCTGGCCACCCATTACGGCCGCCCTGTCGACCTCGCCACCGTGCCGGCCGAGGACGCGGCGGTCTACGACATGCTGTGCGAAGCGGATTCGATCGGCGTCTTCCAGGTCGAGAGCCGCGCCCAGATGACCATGCTGCCGCGCCTGCGCCCGCGCAATTTTTACGATCTGGTGATCGAGGTGGCGATCGTCCGGCCCGGCCCGATCCAGGGCGACATGGTGCACCCCTATCTGCGCCGCCGCCGCGGCGAGGAGCGGGTCGAGTACCCCTCGGACGCGCTGCGGGCGGTGCTCGCCAAGACGCTCGGCGTACCGCTGTTCCAGGAACAGGCCATGAAGATCGCCATCGTCGCGGCCGGCTTCACGCCGTCGGAGGCCGACAATCTGCGCCGCGCCATGGCCACCTTCCGCCGCGCCGGCACCATTCATTCCTTCCGCGAGAAGCTGATCACCGGCATGGTCGCCAACGGCTACGAAGCGGAATTCGCCGAGCGCTGCTTCAATCAGATCGAAGGGTTCGGCGAATACGGCTTCCCGGAATCCCACGCTGCCAGCTTTGCCCTGCTGGTCT
>CAZPMO010000156.1:0-11981 GCA_964587515.1 uncultured Rhodospirillaceae bacterium
CATCCGCCTGATTGTCTGCCGGCAGGAAGGCGGTGCCGCCAACATGGCGGACGCATACGAAAGCTTACCGGCCGGCCCGGCATCTGCTTCGTGACGCGCGGGCCGGGCGCGACCAACGCCAGCGTCGGCATCCACACCGCGTTCCAGGATTCGACGCCGGTGATCCTGTTCGTCGGTCAGGTCGCGCGCGACATGACCGAACGCGAGGCGTTCCAGGAAATCGATTTCCGGCGCATGTTCGGCCAAATGGCGAAGTGGGTCGCCCAGATCGACGACCCAGCCCGCATTCCCGAAATGGTCAGCCGCGCCTTCCATGTCGCGGTGTCGGGCCGGCCCGGCCCGGTGGTTCTGGCCTTGCCGGAGGACATGCAGACCGAACGCGCCGATGCGCCGGAAACCGGTCGCTATCACGAGATTCAGGCGAGTCCGGGCGCGGCGGACATGGACTCCCTGCGCGATATGCTGGCCGAGGCCCAGCGCCCGGTAATGGTGGTGGGCGGCAGCACCTGGACCGAACAGGGCTGCGCCGATATCACCGCGTTCGCGGAAGCCAACAATTTGCCGATCGCGGCGACGTACCGCCGCCAGGATCTGGTCGACAACCGCCATCCCCTTTATTGCGGCGTGCTGACGCTGGGAACCAGCCCGGCGCTGGCGGCGCGCATTCAGAACGCCGACCTGCTGCTGGTGGCCGGGCCGCAACTCGGCGAGATACCGACCGACGGCTACCGCATGGTGGAGCCGCCGCGCGCGAAACAGAAGCTGATCCATGTTTCGCCGGGCGTCGCCGAACTCGGCAAGGTCTATCAGGCGGATCTCGCGATCAATTCCGGCATGTCGCAATTCGCCGCCGCGGCGCGATTGCTGTCGCCGATCGAAAGCCCCGCCTGGGCGGCGGAAACCGCGACTGCGCGCGCCGACTACGAAGCCTATCTGAAACCGGGCGACGCCCCTGGCGCGCTGAACTATGCCGAGGTGATCGCGTGGCTGGACGCCAACCTGCCGGACGACGCCATCGTCTGCAACGGCGCGGGCAACTACACCATCTGGGTCCACCGTTTTTTCCGCTACCGACAATTCCGCACCCAGCTTGCGCCGCAATCGGGCGCCATGGGCTATGGCGTGCCGGCCGGCGTCGCCGCTGGCATCGTCCATCCCGACCGGCCCGTGGTGGCGTTTTCAGGCGACGGGTGTTTCCTGATGAACGGCCAGGAAATCGCCACCGCGGCGCAATACGGGCTCAACGTGGTGTTTATCGTGGTCAATAACGGCATGTACGGCACCATCCGCATGCACCAGGAACGACGCTATCCCGCCCGCGTGAGCGGCACCGAGTTGATCAACCCGGACTTCTCGGCGCTGGCCAAGGCCTACGGGCTGCATGGCGAGGTGGTGGAGCGCACCGAGGACTTCGCGGACGCCTTCAACCGCGCGCAAGCGGCCGAAGGCCCGGCCCTGATCGAGTTGCGCGTCGACGCGGAAGGCATCACCCCGGCGGCGACCATATCGGGATTACGGGAAGCGGCGCTGAAGGGTTAACCCATCAGCCCGTTCATCGCGGGGTGCAGAATGACGTCTTCGGCGAAGCCGTAAGTGCCCGGGCCTTTCAATTCCAGCGCGGCGTCGCGCACCAGAGTCGCGGCGGCCAGCGACAGCAACCCGCCGACGCTGACGCGCGCCACGCCAAGTTCTTTGAGTTTCGGCACGGGCGGGCTGGGCGCGGCGGCGAGGATGTTCACCGGCCCATCGATCTCCTTCACCAGCGCCGCGATGGTCTCGGCGTCGCGCACGAAGGGCACGAAGATGCAATCGGCTCCCGCCTCCAAGTACGCATTGCCGCGCGCGATGGTCCCGGCAAAGGAATTTTCGTCGCCGCCGCCATAGAATCCATCGCTGCGGGCGTTGATCACCACCGGCACGCCGATGGCGTCGGCCGCTTCACGGCCCGCGCGGATGCGCTCGACCGCTCGCGCCGGATCGAACAGCGGATGCCCGCCCTTGGTGGGATCGCTGTCCTCGACATTAAGCCCGACCGCGCCGGCCTGGGCGGTGTCGCGCACGGTCGCGGCGACATCCTCCGGCCTCGACCCATAGCCCGCCTCCATGTCGGCGGTCACCGGCACATCGACCGAGGCCGCGATGCGCGCGACAACAGCGAGCATCTCCGCGCGCGTGATCTTTTCCCCGTCGGCGTAGCCCCATGCCCATGCGACGCCGGCGCTGGATGTGGCGACGGCGGGAAAGCCCTCCTCGACCACGACGCGCGAGGTCGCCACATCGGAGGTGTTGGCGAGCACCAGAATATCGGGGCCCTCGTGCAGGGCGCGAAAAATTTCGGCCTTTTTTTTTAGCGCGGCGACATCCATTGAAGTCACTCCCTCAGGCGTCGAGAAGATCGGCGGGCAACGCGCCGCCCTCGGCCATGGCCAGCACGGGCTCGATCACGGCGGCGGGATCATCGAGGCCGCCGTAGCGCAACAACTCACGCGATTTCACGATCATGTCGTCGCGGCCCAGCGCCGCCTCGGGGTCGCCCTTGCATTGGGTGCGCGCGGCCGAGACCTTCGAGCCGTCCTTCAGGGTCACCGTGACTTCACCGCCCCACGATACCGGATAGGCGCTACTATAGGGCTCTCCCGCATGAACGGTGGTCACCGCGCGCAACGGCGCCATTGCCTCGCGCGCCACAGTCTCGAACGAGTCGAACCCCACCTCGCCTGTCGCCACCGCCGAGGTAATGCAGTGCTGCAGGGAGAACTTGGCCTCGTAGGGGGTTTCCGGCATCCGGCGGTCACAGACATCGACGGCCGCTTGGTAGGTGGAGATATCGATGCCGGCGATGGCGTCCGCCGAGACGCGGCCGGCGAGCTCCAGCGCGGCGTCGATGGTGGGATGGGTGTGACGGCACGACGGCCACGGCTTGATGGAGGAGAGATGGACCTGCCACGGCGCGTCCGGATCGCGCAGCACCGCGCCGGGATCGGGATCGGGACAGGCGCCGGCGTAAAACCCCTGCGGTCCTTCGAGGATCGCGGGCGGCCCGGTGAAACCTTCCGCCGCGAGCTGCGCCGCGACCACGCCGGCTTCGGCGCCGCGCCCGGCGTGCAGATGTTTCGACATCGCCCCGGTGGCGAGGAATTCCCACAGCCCGGCGGACTGGGTGCCGGCATTGCCGAGCGCATGCACGGCCTGGCCGTCGTCGAGCCCGAGCAGCGCCGCCGAAGCCATGGCCGAGCCGAACGGTCCGCATGTCGCGGTATTGTGCCAGATCTTGTAATGCTCCTTGCCGACCGACATGCCGACCCGCGCAATCCCTTCGAAGCCCTGCAGGGTGGCGCGCAGGAACGCCTCGCCGCCGGCCTTGGTCTCTTCCGCCAGCGCCAGCGCGGCGGGGATCACCGTGCAGCCGGGATGGGAAACCGAGGCGCGATGGAGATCGTCAACTTCCAGGATATGCATTAGGCCGCCCATCAGCAGCGCGCGCCGCCCGGCGTCGCCCTGGCGGCCCCGCGACCACGCCAGCAGCGCCCGTCCGGGTTCGGTGTTGCGCCCGGCCAGCATGTTGGCGACGCCGTCGAGCACGAAGAGGGCCATGTGGTCGAGGTCGTCCTGAGCGATAGGCTTGGCGCGGATCAGCGCGACCAGCCCCTCGGTCAGGGTCTGTTCACGCGCGGGCGCGTCGGCGAGGCTGGATCTGGCGGTACTGGCCATGGCGCATGCTCCGAAATCAAAAGGGGCGGGTCCGAAACCTGTTTTTACAGAATAACACCAACAGTCTAAAACATTTAGCCTCGCTCATCGAGCTTTCGAGGCTTGGCTCCCTCTCCCGCTTGCGGGAGAGGGTTGGGGTGAGGGCCGCGCAACGCACTTTCTATGCTCACAAAAACGCCACCGATATTCCTAAACACCTCATTGTTCCAAAATCTCAAGACTGTGAAACCCTGCTTTTCCAGCCACGCGGTGCGTTGCGCGTCGCGATCAACCTGAAACGCGTGCTGGCCACCATCGACCTCAAGGACGACAGCTTCGTCAAGACACACGAAATCCACAATATATTTCTCGATCGGGTGCTGCCGGCGAAACTTGTGACCGGACAAGCCACGGCTCCGAAGACGATGACACAGTAGAGACTCGGCGTCAGTGCCGTCTCGCCGTAAACGGCGTGAGCGTTCGATAGGTTTCTTCTTCCACTGAACCAAATCCAATCACCCTCACCCTCCCACAGCGCTCGCGCGCTGCGGGTCCCTCCCTCTCCCGCTTGCGGGAGAGGGTTTATCAACCCTTACGTTAGGGCTTTCGGGGGTTCGTAGTCGGGGAAACGTTCACTGACGTCGATGTTCAGCAGCTTGCGGGCATTCTCGCCGAGGATGTTGCGCTTGTCGGTCTCGTCGAGGAACGGCAGATCGTAAATCACCGACGGCACGTCCATGTCCCAGTGCGGATAGTCCGAGCACCACATGAGCTGGGTCTTGGCGTTGATCATCTTGAAGGTCATTTCCAGCACGTCGGGGTCGTCGGGCATTTCCATGGGCTGCGATGAATAATACATGTCGCGCATATATTCGCTCGGCAGCTTTGTCAGCGACGGCGCCTCGGAGGATCGCATTTTGTAATCATTGTCGAGGCGCTGCATGATCCACGGCACCCAGGCAAGCCCGGATTCGATCCAGATCACGTCAAGCTTGGGGAAACGTTCCGGCAGGCCGTTGATGACCCAGTTCGAGATGTGGACCACGTTGTAGATGGTGAAACCGAGCGCGTGGGTGATCAGGAACCGGTTGGTGTTGCCCAGTGTGCGATCGCCCCAATTATAGCCGGCATGGAAGGCGAGCGGCTTGCCCATCTCCTCCATCAGCGCGTAGCTCTTCATATAGGCGTTGTCGTAAACCGGCTTGTTGCGCACCGACACCACCATGAAGCCGCACACCCCGTCGCGGTCGCCGAAATCCTGGATCATGCGATAGGTCGCGTCGGGGTCGTTGAACGGCAGATAGAGCATGGTCTTGATGCGCTTTTCGGACGGCAGTAACACTTCTGTCAGCCAACGGTTATAGGCGCGCGCGAGACCGGCCTCGACCTCGGGCTGCGGATGCAGGCCGAGCAGCAGCATCGGCGTCGGAAACAGCGAGACGTAATCGACCCCCATGGCGTCCATGAATCTCAGCGACAGATGTACATCGCGATGGGTGCCGTCGGCCGGCGTCTGTTCGAGCTTGCGCAACGGATAGCGCATCACGCGGCCCGATATGTCCTGGGTGCCGACGGCGCCCGGCAATAGTGGCGACTGGGCGCCGGTGCCGCTGGCCGAATAGATCTTGCCGGTATGGCGCAACACCGGGTCTTCGATGAATTCGACGATCTCCGCCATGGACTCGTTTTCGTAATGGTGGCAGTCGATATCGATAATCGGAAAGTCCTGGAAGTTGCGCTTGTCGCGCTGGCGGGCGGCGTTGAGGAGGAGTTTCGACGTGTCGAACTCCTCGACCGACATCTTTGTCGTTTCGCTTGTTGGAATGTCCATTTGGGCCCCCTATGCGCCGGACCACGCCTGCCACATGCCGAGCTCGAACAGCTCGACATTGACAGCGCGGCACATCGCGGTGGTCATGATCATTACCGAGGTCGGCGGCATCGCCTGATCGTTCACGAACGGCGACCAGCGCTCGCCGACCTGGTATTTCACGGTGTAAAGACGGGTCAAAGCGGTCATCGCCTGCTGAACCAGTTCCTCGGGCAACTCCGCTTCCTTGTCGAGGTCGAGGATTCGCTGCGCGATTTCCCGGAGCCTGGCGGTCTCCTCGCCGACATCGGCAAGCAGGTCGCCGCCGTCCTCCAACCCTTCCTCAGGCGAGGACATAGATCTCGTCCTCGCGTTCGACGACCTCGTAGCTCCGGAGCCGGTGCTTGCGATCGGCGACCATCTCTCCGGTCTCGAGATCGTATTCCCAGCCGTGCCACGGGCAGACGATGTGCATCTCGTCGTGGTTGAAGCGCATCCCCTGATAGGTCTTGTCCTCGGCGATGACCTCTTCGACCTTGGCCATCAGCAGCCCCTCGCAGGCTGGGCCGCCTTGATGCCCGCACAGATTCAGATAGGCGTAGAGCTTGCCTTTGATGCGAAAGACCCCGATCTCCGAGTTGCCGTTGGGGACGATCTTGCGTTCGCCGTCCGGCAGTTCCGCCGATTTCGCGACGAACAGTTCCTTTGCCATTGTTATTCCCTCCCGTTGAAAACGACGATGATGGTCAGCCGGTCAATCCGAGACCGCGAGACCCTGTTGCGCCCTGGCGGCGATTGACCCAATTCTGGAAGATCGTCATGCCAACATTGGCCGCCGCAGCAAGCGCGAATATCAGGATGATCATCGCATACATGGGCGCGATCTTGAATAGGTCGTAATACTCCGACAGGCGGAAACCGAGCCCGCCGTTCGAGAACTTGATCTCCGCCACCAGAATGCCGATCACCGTAATCGCCATGCCCAACCGGAGGCCGGTGATGATCGGATTGACCATGGCCGGGAGATATATCTTCGACACCATCTGCAGACGGGTGAGATTGAAGCTCCGCCCGACGCGCAACAGCACCGGATTGATCAGCACCATGCCCAGCGTGGTGGAGAACACCACCGGGAAGAAAGCGCTGAGCGCGCCCTTGGCCATCTTCGATTCGATACCGGTGCCGAACATCAGGAACAGAATCGGCAGGAAGATGATCTTGGGCGTCGAGCCGATGCCGTTGATATAGGGCTCCACGGCCTTACGCAGGAACGGATTGGCGCCCAGCATAATGCCGACCGCGATGGCGATCAGCGAGCCCGCGGTGAATCCCACCACGTGTTCGGCCAGGGTTATGCCGAGATGGTGATAGAAGAGCGGATCGATGAGTTCGTAATAGATCGCCGCGATGATCTTCACGCTGGACGGCAGCACGTCTTTATAGAACAGCCCCGCGTTGGCCAACGCCTCCCAGATCACGATCGCCGCCACCACCGTATATATCCGGATACGGGTGACGGTAAGCTCACGGGGTGAGGCCGCCGCGCCGGCGCGTATTACACCGGTCTGAGCCATTTCTCCACCCTCCCGAAGCCCCAGTAAAACAGGACGCTGACCGCGACCACCGTGATGACGGAAGCGTAAGTCCCGGGAATTTCAAATCTGAAATACATTTCCGAGACGATCCGTCCCAGCCCGCCGAAATCGATCAGATATTCGATGGCGACGATGTTCACCAGCGTATACATCACGCCGATGCGGATGCCGGTAAATATGGTCGGGACCGCCGACGGAAGCTGAATTTTCCAGAACATCTCGCGTTCCGAAACATTGAAGCTGCGCCCGACATTGACCAGCGTCCTGGAAACGCCGAGCAAGCCCTGGTGGGTCTGCATCGCGATCGGGATGGCGCCCGGAATGAACCCCATCAGGATCAGGGTCAGGTGGCTGCGCCCGAACATCACCAGGAACAACGGATAAAGCAGCACCGTCGGCGCGGCGAACGCCGCGGCGAGCCAGCCTTCATAGGCCTTGCCAACCGTTTCGTTGCGGTACATCCAGTAGCCGAATGGAACGCCGACCGCGAGCGCCAGCCCGGTCGACGCGGCCGTCATGCCAAGCGTCGCCAGGAAGGCGCTGAACAGGCCCATCTCTTCCTCCAGCGGCGCGAAGGCGAGCACCGCATCGGAAGGCCGCGAAACCACGAGTTCCATCACCAGACCGGAATCGACCGCGATTTCAAGGATCAGCGCAAATACCGCCAGTCCCAGCAACCCGGCCATGGTCGGCAATTTGACGATGCCGCGGAAATTCAGGTTCACCGCAGTCTTATCCTTCTTTGTGACTCAGGCGGAGCCGATCCTAACGCATCGTCTCCGCCCGGTCTTCAGCCTTCCTAGGCGAGACGGAACGTAACATTGTTCAACGCGCCGCGATTTGTTCCTCCGCATCAACCATGCCGCGCGTCGCCTCCTCGCGCAGCTCGTTCCATATATCGCCGACATATTGCCCGAACTCCGACGTCGAAATCACTTCCGACGAGCGCGGTCTGGGCAGTTCGATGTCGATGGTGCGCTTGATCTTGCCGGGCCGGAACGACATCACCACCACGCGATCGGAAAGCTGGACCGCCTCGGTAATGTTGTGGGTGATCAGCAACATGGTCTGTTTCAAGGTTGCCCAGATTTCCAGCATCTTGTCGCCCAGCAAAAGCCGCGTCTGTTCGTCGAGCGCGCCGAACGGCTCGTCGAGCAGCATGATGCGCGGCTCGTAGGCCAGCGTCCGCGCCACGGCAGTGCGCTGCTTCATACCGCCGGAAAGCTGCGCCGGGAAATGCCCCTCGAAGCCATCGAGCCCGACCAGCTTGATAAACTCGCGCGCCTTCGCATCGCGTTCCTCGCGGCCCATGCCCTGGACCTCGAGCGGAAAGGCGACGTTGTCGAGCGTGGTGCGCCAGGGAAACGTTGATTCCTCCTGGAAAACCACGCCGACATCGCGGTGCGCGCCGTCCACCGGGCGGCCGCCGATCAGCACTTCGCCATCGTGGTCCGAGATCAGCCCGCCGATAATGTTGAACAATGTCGATTTCCCGCACCCCGACGGCCCGATAACGGTAACGAATTCTCCGTCGTTCACTGTCAGCGACACGCCGTCGAGCGCCCGGACGGGATTATCGCCGTCCGCGTCATAGATTTTGGATACGTTCTTGATCTGTAGAATTTCCGACATTTGGAAACTGTCGCCTCGCCTGATATTCATTTTCCGACCGTTTTGCCCGGCTTACGAAACGCCGTGTGGTCGTATAGGAATAGAAACATAACCGCGCGCCCGCGCGGCTTCAAACGCAATAATGACGGGAGAAAACGGGATGAGCGCCGAATATCAGACGACCCACGAAATGCTGGTTGCCGCGCGCCGTAACGTCGCGCAACCGGTGTGGAACTACATCACCGGAGCGGCGGAAACCGAGACCACCATGCGGCGCAACCGGCATGCGCTCGATTCGATCGCCTTCCGACCGCGCATCCTGAGAGACGTGGAGGAAATCGACGCCTCGACGAGTTTTCTGGGTCACCGCCTGCGCATCCCGGCGCTGATCGCGCCCGTCGGATCGCTGCAAACCGTGACGCCGGAAGGCGGCGTCGCCGTCGCCCGCGCCGCCGCCGAATTCGGCACCATCAACTTCGTCTCCACCGTTACGGAGCCAAGCCTGGAGGAGATCGCGGCGGCCACCGATCATCCGAAATTCTTCCAGATCTATATCCGCGGCGACGAGAAATGGGTCGAGAACCTGATCGACCGCGCGATCGGCGCGGGGTATGCGGCGCTGACGCTGACCGTCGATTCCGCCTATTACGGGCGGCGCGAACGCCAACTCATTTCGCGTTGGCTGCCGCCCTCGATCCGCGCCAACCCGGAGCGCATTCACCAGACCAAGCTGAGCTGGAAATGGATGGCGGAAATGAAAGCGCAGGGCGGCGACCTGCCGTTCATGCTGAAGGGCGTCCAGACCGCCGAGGACGCGGTGCTCGCCATCGAACACGGCGTCGACGTGATCTATGTGTCCAATCATGGCGGCCGCCAGATGGACCAGGGTCAGGGCACGCTCGCGATCCTGCCCGAGATCGTCTCGGCCGTCGACGGCGCCGCCGATATCATCATCGACGGGGGATTTATGCGAGGCACCGACATCCTCAAGGCGATCGCGCTGGGCGCCAAGGCGGTCGGGCTCGGCCGGTTCCACGCCTGGGCGCTGGCCGCCGGCGGTCAACAGGGCCTGGTGCGCGGGCTCGAACTGCTGGAAGCCGAGATCAAGAATTCCATGGGACTGATCGGCCTGACCTCGATCGCCGAGATCGACCGCAGCTACGTCACCGCCGCCCCGGCCGTCACCGAAGCCAACGAACTTGGCGCCTTCCCACTATTGCCGGAAGGTCATCGGCTATAGAAATAGGTTGTAATGCCTGGGCTTGGCCCGGACATCGCGCACGGCCTCGACGGCCGCTGGCAACTCGCCCACCGTTTCGATGGGGTCATTGGGGTTGATCCCTTGTGGACGCGCGAAATTGGTGAGATCGAGTGCCGGATCGTCGATGCGCTGGCCGATCCAGCGGTTCTTCTTGGGACACGCAAATTCGGATAAGAAGTTGTGCAACTAACCTTTGATGCCAACAATGCTCATGATGGTACGCTTGCCATTAACCCCGGCGGTATAGTAGGTTATGCATGTTACTACTTAAAATTGCTTTGAAAGATTTGGCGAGGGGATGATGAGCGACCTTGTTTTAAAAACATGGAAGGCTACCCAATGGATCATAGCCATTGTTGGAATTATCGGTTTTGGAGGTGTGGGATTTCAAATTTGGCAGCTATCAGAAGTTGTAGGAAACGGAAAAGAAATACGGGATTCAAAAATTGAAATGATAAATCTAATCAATCAAAAAGAAAACGAAATACTGGATAAAATAAATAAATTCTCTATTGATTTAGGAAAAATAAATGCTGCCTTGGGCGAAAGCCCAGGTATTATTCAGAAAGCAGCAATTAAAATACAAAACGCCTCCTCTACCATCGATTATTTAGAGAAATCTGGGCAATGTTCACTTTGACAAAGCAGAATCAAAATGCCATCTCCCGAGGGACAGGCCAGCGCATCGGATGAAATCGAGATTACGCCCGAGATGATCGAGGCCGCTTTGACCGTGCTTTGGGATTCTGGGAGACTTTCTTATCGCTCGCCTTCTTCTGATAGGATTTTAGTGCGGGAGGTAATTGAGACCGCTTTGGCTTCAGCGTCCTGAGTGATGTAGAGAACTTTCGTAGTTCGATCTGCAAAACACGAAAATCTGCCTGAATTTTTTGGACGTCAGTTAGATTGTATGATGGCCTGTTGTTGCCGCGAAAACGTTTGCGTGAACCGTCATCAAGAAAATTAGGTGTTAGAGTATGGCGTTTTCCCTCCGGGAGGCTGTCATCAGAGTCGCACTGAAAATGAACCATATCGTTTCGTTTACCCACAAGGCGCGAAGCTTCTTTGTGGAGGCGGGCCCATCTTTTTAATCGTTGCGGACTTAGGGCTATATGCGCGGCCGCGTCCACCATGGAAAGCTTTACGTTGAAATTGACTGCGGCATAGAATGCCGCCGACGCGGCGCCGCTGTTGCCGGCGAAGATCAATCTAAGGAATATGGTTGAAAGCGATGACTCGATATCCGAGACCCACTGGTAATTGCCGGTGATGCCGCGCTTCAAGATGCTGAAATAGTTCTCGACCGTGTTGGAGTGGTAGAAATTGCCACGCACATACTCGTTGATCGAATGGTTGACCGTGGCGTGTCCCGAGAACTCGCGACCGGACTTGGTATAGACCTTGCTTTCGTCTGTCATGAGGAATGACGCGCGATCGATCTGCGTAAACAGGATCGGACGCAGGGTGCGGGCGCTGACGGACTCGACATGGAACGAACGGACTGACCCGTCTCGCTCGACCAGCGCCACGACAGGCTCTTTCTTGGGCGGGGGCGCGAAGGCGCGGTTCTTGGCCTTGCCGCCGATCCACGTTTCGTCGGCCTCGACAACCTTGTTCTGACCACCGAGCGGACCGGCCTTGCCTTCGCGCATGGCCTCACGAATGCGGTGCATCATGAACCAGGACGACTTGACCGACACGCCGAGCATTCTGGAAAGCTGGCGGGTGCTCATACCTTTCTTGGAAGCGGATAACAGATAGGTCGCCATAAGCCACTTGCTCAACGGTATCTTGGATCGCTCGAACAGCGTTCCGACCGTGACGGTGAATTGCTGGCGGCATTCCTTCTCGTTGCACTGGTGAACGCCGGGGCGATGGGCCTTGCCCTTTAGGGGCGTAACATCGAACGAACCACAGTGGGGGCAGACCGGGCCATCGGGCCAAATCTGCGCCTCTAGCCACTCGCGGGCCTTGTCATCGTCCTGAAAAATGGGGTTGGCGAGGTTGTTTTGAG
>CAZPMO010000157.1:0-1308 GCA_964587515.1 uncultured Rhodospirillaceae bacterium
GAAGGCGATCTCCTCGCGGCTGTCCCAGCCGACATAGATGCGTAAAGGAGCGGACGGTTCGTTCATGGAACGGAAAACTTCAAAACGAAAATTCGCCAACGTCGTTTGAGGGTCCCGGCCAGTATAGCCTGACCGATTGCCGGGCGCGCCTCCGATCTGCTGCAAATCGGCAACAGTCACGGAAATGTGGGAAAACACAAATATCTGTGCGAATCATCTGACGTCGTCGACAACACTTATCAATCACGAATCACTCACAAATGTTTGTTATTTGTAAAATATTGAATAACATTCTTGTGAATACTTTGTGTATATAAAGATATAAAATTATAACACTGGATAATTTTGTATCAAAGAACTTGATTATTTACTTTGTTCTCACACTTCAGATTGCTACCACGCTGGTTAAGAGGGGATACGAAAAATCAAAACTCACCAGCTTTTGCAAGACGTAACCAGAACAGGATGTAAACCAGATGAAACGAAATCTACTTTTGTCGACAGCACTGGTATCCGCGGGGATCGCCGTTGCGGCGTCGCCGGCGGATGCCGCTACCGTAAAGCTCGGTGTCCACGGCTATATGGAACAGATCGTCGGTGTCGTGTTCGATCGCAATGACGCGGCCACCAACAGCACGTCGGTCGATCAGCACACCGAGTCGGAAATCCACTTCAAAGGCAGCGGCAAGCTGGATAACGGCATCCAGATCATCGCCGACGTCCAGATGGAAGTCGCCGGCAGCCCGGGCAATATCATCGATGAGCAGTATCTCATCGTCCGGGGCAGCTTCGGTCAGATCACTCTCGGCGCCGAAGACAATGCCGGTCACCTGATGACCATCGGTTACCTGGGCTCGTGGGCCACCGGCGTGGGCCAGAACCTGACCTTCGATCTCACCGACTGGATCACGCTGCCTCGTAGCGGCGGCATTCCGGCCGGTGCGCGTTTCGACGGCACGCTGAACGATCCGCGCCTTCGCTCGCTGGAAAACGACAGCAATAAGATCACCTACTTCACGCCGCGGTTCTCCGGTTTCCAGGCGGGCATCTCCTATATCCCCAACTTCAGCCAGTCGACGTCGGTCGGCGGTGAGCGTCCCGCCTCGAAGCAGGGCGCCTATCATGAAGGCTGGGCGATCGGCGCCAACTATAACGGCAAGTTCGACAAGGTCGGGATCGGCATCGCCGCCGGCTTACTTACGGCCGAATCGAACGGCACCCAGTCCGTCCAGACCGCGACCACGTACAAGGACACCGACGACATGGTGGCCTATACGGTGGCCGGCCGCGTCGATTTCGGCGCTATCC
>CAZPMO010000157.1:1318-11928 GCA_964587515.1 uncultured Rhodospirillaceae bacterium
CGAGACTAGAGACGACCGGGCGGCGCGAGCCGCCCGGTTGATTCCGGGGCTGCGCCAAAGGGTAGCAGGAGGCATAAAGCGTTTCGCGGCTATAAAATCCGCGATAGAATGCAGCGGCCGGCCGGAAACCGGCGCATCGGAAGCAATAAAAGAGTACGCCGTACCAGGCCATGCAAAAATCCGTAATCATCGTCGACGATTTTTATGACGACCCGATGGACGTGCGCGCGCGGGCGCTCGAACTGGAATATCCCGAAAACACCGAGGGCTATTACGCGGGCCGCAATTCGCTGTTGATGCTGATGAACGACAACATTCTGAAGGCCGTCTCCGATCTTGTGGACTCCGAAGTCGTGCCAAGCCCGGGCAGCGCCAACGGAAATTTCCGCATTACACTGGCCACCGATAAGCCGCGCCAGGACGTTCACATCGACCCGAACCGGGATTGGGCCGGAATTCTGTATCTCACGCATCCGGACTACTGCCAGGGAGGCACCAGCTTCTTCCGGCACAAAAGGCTGGGCATCGACCGCATGCCGTCCGATCCGGAGGAAATCAAGCGTCTCGGTTTCGACAGCTATATCGACATGCAGCTCAAAATCGCCGAGGGCGACGGCATGGACCGCGAAAAATGGGAGCTGACCATGACGGCGCCCATGCGATTCAACCGGCTGGTGCTGTTCCGGTCCTGGTTCTGGCATTCTTTCACGGAGAATTTTGGTGACAGCGTCGAAAACGGGCGCCTGATCCAGATATTCTTTTTCGATTTTGCGTCGCGTTATCCGGAAATCGCCAATCCGCCCGCCAAGCCGGCTTTCCAACCCACCGTCGCGCCATTTAATTTTCCGCCGCGCGGCTGACCACGCGATGCCGGTGCGGTCACGACCGATCACATCATCCGTGACCGATACGCACTTCTTTCGCCGCCATTTCGCACTGTGTCATTCCGGCCACATGCATGAGATATTTTGGTACCGGTCGGGGTTTTTCGTTTGACCGAATCCGGCCCGTCCACCTAAAAGTTTCAGTGTTCAAGGTGACTTGTCTGTCGTCTTGGGTGGGTGATGGGAAAATCTGCGTGTTTGGGGATGAACCCGTCTCTCGAATTCCGCGACTTTTGCACTTTTCGTACTGTGGGGGCGGGGATCGTGGATCCAACAACGGAGGGAAAATGAAAAAGCATCTCTTAGCTTCGTCGGCCCTGGTTGCAGCTGGTACGCTCATGAGCGCATCGGCCAGCGCCGCGACCGTCAAGCTTGGCGTCGGCGGCTACATGGAGCAGCTCGTCGGTTTCGTCCTTGATCGTAACGACGCGGCTACCAACAGCACGTCGGTCGATCAGCACACTGAATCTGAAATCCACTTCAAGGGCAGCGGTAAACTGGATAACGGCATCCAGATCATCGCCGACGTCCAGCTCGAAGTGGCTGGTAGCCCGGGCAACATCATCGATGAGCAGTATATCATCGTTCGTGGCAGCTTCGGTCAGCTCACTCTCGGTTCCGAGGATAACGCCGGTCATCTGATGACCATCGGTTATTCGGGATCATGGGCGACCGGCGTGGGCCAGAGCCTGACCTTCGACCGCGCCGACTGGATCACGCTGCCTCGTAGCGGCGGCATTCCGGCCGGTGCGCGTTTCGACGGCACGCTGAATGACGTTCGTCTTCGCTCGCTGGACAATGACAGCAGCAAGGTGAGCTATTTCACGCCTCGGTTCTCCGGCTTCCAGGCGGGTATCTCGTATATTCCAAACTTCAGCCAGTCGACCTCGACCGGCGGTGAGCGTCCTGCATCGAAGCAGGGTGCGTACCACGAAGGCTGGGCTGTCGGCGCCAACTATAACGGCAAGTTCGACAATGTCGCCATCGGCGTCGCCGTCGGCTACCTGACCGCCGCATCTAACGGAACCCAGTCCGTCAGGACCGCGTCCACCTACAAAGACACCGATGACATGGTCGCTTATACCCTCGCCGCCAAGGCTGATTTCGGCGCTATCCGCGTTGCCGCGGCCGTCAAGGTCAATGACGATGTCTATTCCGTCTCTTCCGGATCATCGAATGCCAACACGACCCGGTCACTGTCGGGCACCCTCTTCGATATCGGCGCTCGTTATCGTTGGGGCTCCAGCATGGCCAGCATCGGCTTTTCGAGTGGCGTGATGGATGCCGGTCTGTCGACCCTCGAAGAAGAGGAAAAAGGCCTGATGCTCAGCTACGCCCGGAATCTCGGGCCCGGCGTCAAATGGTCAGCGAACCTCATGTATGCTGACTTTGAAGACGACGTTGTCGCGGGCACCGTCAACTCCACCAACGAGGGTTGGGCGGCAACGACGGGTCTCCGGCTCTCCTTCTGAGCCAAGCAATCGAAGGAAGAAGGATCGTCCAACGATCGATTTCTTCCGGTCTAAAGACAATCGGGCGGCGCAAGCCGCCCGATTTTTTTGTCTAAATTACGGACCGCACATGAAACACGCACAGCGCAACATCGTCGTCGAAACAAATGGCCAGGGCCTGTACGACGCAACTCCTGAAATCGATAGCTGGATTTCCCGACAGACCGTGTCTCAAGGCTTGCTCACGGTCTTTCTGCGCCACACGTCGGCCTCGCTGATCATCCAGGAAAACGCGGATCCCGACGTGCTTCGCGATCTCGCCGATTATTTCGCCGCCGCCGTCCCCGAGGACCCCGCGCGCTATCGCCACCAGAGCGAGGGACCCGACGACATGCCGGCCCATATCAAAAATGCCCTTACCGCAACCCAGCTTTCGATTCCCGTCAACGGCGGGCGGATGCTGCTCGGTGTCTGGCAGGCGGTCTATCTGTTCGAACACCGACACGCGCCTCACCGCCGCGAAATCGTGCTCCATTTGATCGGAGAATAGAGCGAAAATTCCTCGTAACTTCAGTCGATTACCGAGATTTGTTACGCATCTGGTGACCTTCGCGGATAATCCGCACGGTCTCCTCCCATAACGGTTCGTGCTCGATATCCGCGAACGGCGTCCAACGAATTTCGGCGACGTCGCTGCCTGCTTTCGCTTCGCCGCCGCGCCACTCGGCCACGAAATCGACGAGCGTATAATGAAACCGCACGCGACCATCGTCGTCGCGGGTGATGCCGTCCACCACGTCGATCAGACCAATGATTTCCGCATCCAGCGCGGTTTCCTCCATCAGTTCCCGGAGCGCGGCTTCTTGCACCGTCTCGCCGATTTCCTGCGCCCCGCCGGGAATCGACCACGCGTGACGTACCGGCGGTTTGCCGCGTCGCGCCAACAGAACATCGTCGCCACGAAAGACGACAATACCGACGCCGACATAGGGCCTGTCCGGATAGCTGCGCGGCATATTGGGTTCTCCTGTCACTTCCGGCTCGACCAGACGAAGGCGATGAAAGCCGACCCCTGGATCGCCAGAATCGCAATAAACGCGGTCATGTGCGCGTCCGCGCCATAACCGCCATCGGCCGCCGCGGGAAAAGTTCCGATAATCGCGCCAATACCCCACTGAAAGCCGAAGGCAAGAATGAAGATCAGCAGGTTGGCCGCCGTAATCACCCGGCCGGTCAGCGCCGCCGGAAAACGTTCGGTCAAGATCGCGAAGCACAGAATGGTCGCCGAGGCGAACAGCCCATAGGCCGTCCACAGCCAGCCGACAAACGCCGTGACGCCAAACGCGAGCAGCGCCACGACCACAAGCGTCAGTCCAAGCGCGACCGAAAATACGCGGTCCGGGCCGATGCCGCGCAGCCGCAACCGATCGGCAAGCGCGCCGGTCAGCAGGACGCCGACGAACATGCCCAGTTGGAGCAGAAACAGGTGATCGGCGACCCCACTGGGACCAAAGCCCGCGACATCGCGCAGCCACGGCGCCGCCCACAACGTCTGATAGGACATGAAAATCGCATAGCAGACCACGAACGGCCCGGCGAACCGCCAGAAAAGCCGACTTGTGAAAATGCCCGGCAACGCGGCGAATTGCTCGGCCATGCTTTCCGATTTCTCCGCCTCGACCGATTTTTCGGGCACCAGGTAATAGGTGACGACCGCGAGCACCGCCGTCACCGCCGCAAGGCCCCAGAACAGCTCGCGCCAGCCGGTGACCTGAAGCAGCGCCTCGACCGGCACTGTCGCCGACAGCGCGCCGAAGCTGCCGAACGCCATGGTGAGATTGTTCATCAACGGCAGCCGTTCGGCGGGCCACCAGATGGCGTTCGCCTTGAAAGACGACATCAAACAACTCGCCACGCCGAACCCGATAAGAGCGCGACCGACGCTGAGCCAAGCGAACGCGTCACTGGCCGCGAACATCGCGGCGCCCAGCGCGGCGAAGATCAGCAGCATCGTCTGTACGCGCCTTGGCCCATATCTGTCGAGGATGACCCCCAGCGGGATCTGAACGGCGGCGAAGGTGATGAAATAGACGCTGGTGAGGAACCCGAGATCGCCGGGCGTCAGGCCGAGCTCGGCGACCAGGCGCGGCGAGATCACCGCGTTCATGGTGCGAAACAGGTAGGAGAGGTAATAACCGCAGCCGAAAGGCACCAGCACGGTCATCAGGATCGTGGCGGCGCGCGGCGGCGAATCAATGCCCGCGGCAATTGGCCGTCCACTCAATTCGTATGCCCCCTGACCACCAATGATGTCGGTAATCGCAACATTTATTGCGCGGCCACCTCGCCGCTTGTAGGGTACCGATGCCCTAAAAACTCGGACAATCCAAGGATTTTCGTGATCACCGGACATCTGCTGAAGCTGAAGGACGAACCGACGGGAGCCACGATCGAAGTCGCCGTGGCCGATCTGGTCATCGCCGGCTGGACTGGTCGCGACGCCGCCGCCGTGGAGGCGCACATCGCGGAGTTGGAGGCGATCGGCGTACCTCGCCCCGCGTCCGTGCCCTGTTTTTATCGCGTCGCCGCGGCGCTGCTGACAACCGCCGAGGAAATTCAGGCGCCCGGACCGGATTCAAGCGGCGAGGTCGAGTTCGTGCTGTTCGGCGCCGCCGACGGCATGCGCGTCGGCGTCGGCTCGGATCATACCGACCGCAGGGTCGAGACCTATGACATCACGGTCTCCAAACAGATGTGCTTCAAGCCGGTGGCGCCGGCGGTCTGGCGCGTCGAGGACGTAGCCGATCATTGGGACGAGCTTGTGCTGCGGTCGTGGGCGACGACGGATGGCGAGAAGCGCCTCTATCAGGAAGGCAAACTGGCCGCGATGCGCGATCCCGCCGATCTGATCGGGCGCTGGGCCGGCGGCGGCGATGCGCTGCCGCCCGGGGTGGCGATGTTCTGCGGCACGCACGCCGTTCACGGCGGCGTCGCGGCGGCGGACCGGTTTGATTTCGAACTCGCCGACCCGGTGCTCGACCGCGCGATCCGCCACGGATACGCGATCAAGACACTCCCCATGGTTGAAAAGGAAACCGACAATGCCGGTCAATAAGCAGCACAAGGAATTTCATCCCGTCGATACCGAAAGCGGGTTCGTGACCGTCCCCGGATATCCGGACGGCATTACCCACAAGATCATCGTCGGCAATCTCGACGAGACCAACAAGACCGGCGGCCGCACGCGGCTGCTGAAATTCGAGCCGGGTGTGTTTACCACCGCCCCCTTCACCCACGACTATTGGGAGGAGGTCTGGCAGGTCTCGGGCGATCTCATCGTCGGCAATGACGCGGAGGGGAACGGCGGCGAAAAGTTCGGTCCCAACACATATGCCTGCCGCCCGCCGGGCGCGGCGCACGGACCCTTCAAATCCGAGACCGGATGCATCCTGCTGGAAAGCCATTATTACGACGAGTCCTAGTCCATGAAGCCGCTGCTGGAACGCGCCCGCGAGCTTGCCGACGGGCGAACCACGAGCCGCGCCCTGACCGAGGAAATGCTGGCGCGCATCGCCGACCCCGCCGGTGAAGGGGAACGCGCGTTCGTTGCCTGTAATCGGGATCGCGCGCTGGCCGAGGCCGAGGCCTCGGACCTGATGCGCGCCGCCGGGCTGGTCCCCACGCCCATCGCCGGGCTGCCCATTTCGGTCAAGGATCTGTTCGACGTCGCCGGCGATGTCACCCGGGCAGGTTCGCCCACGCAACAGGACGCGACGCCGGCAACCACGGACTCGATCGCCGTCCAGCGCCTGCGCCGGGCCGGCGCGGTGATCATCGGACGCACCAACCTCACCGAATTCGCCTATTCCGGTATCGGCATCAATCCAAATTTCGGCACGCCCCGTAATCCCTGGGATCGCGAGACCGGACGCATTCCGGGCGGGTCGTCGTCCGGCGCGGCGGTCTCGGTCACCGACCAGATGGCCGCCGCCGCGATCGGCACCGATACCGGTGGTTCGGTGCGCATCCCGGCGGCGCTGTGCGGCATTATCGGGTTGAAATCCACCACCGGACGGATACCGACCACCGGTGTCTTCCCGCTGTCGCAATCGCTCGACTCGGTCGGGCCTCTGGCGCCGACGGTGGCCTGCTGCGCGCTAATCGATGCGGTGCTGGACGACGCGCCGGCCGATATTCCGGCGGCGCTGCCGATCGCGGGGCTGCGTCTCGGCGTGCCTCAGACCTATGTGCTGGACAAGCTCGATTCGCAGGTCGCAAAAATGTTCCAGGCGGCGCTCTCGAAGCTTTCCGCCGCCGGGGCGCGTGTTACCGATACGCGGCTCGCCCCGTTCGGCGATATCCTGGGCCAACTCCGCCATGGCGGAATTCTGGGCGCCGAAGCCTGGGCCAATCATCGCGAAACCGTCACCGCCAAGGGCAATCTGGTGGATCCCCGGGTCCGAGTGCGCATCGACCGCGGCGAACACCTCTCGGCGGCCGATCTGATCGACATCCGCACCATGCGCGAAGACATCATGGCCCGCACCCATGCCGAGACCGCGCCCTTCGATGCGATCCTGATGCCCACGGTGCCCGTTATCGCCCCGAAAATTGCCGATATCGTGGCCAGCGACGAACTCTATGCCGAACTGAATCCCTTCATTCTGCGCAATACCACCGTCGGCAATTTTCTCGACCGTTGCGCCCTCACGCTGCCCTGTCACACGCCGGGTACCGCGCCGGTCGGGCTGATGGTGATGTGCGAACACAGCGCCGACACCCATATGATCCGGGTCGGCCTCGCCATCGAAAGCGCGCTCGCGCATTAAAACCATGGATCGATAGTCCCCGCTCCGGCTGTCCATAACGGATTCTGGGGAAAATTCATATTTTCTATATTTCTAGACAAATCGGGTATTCTGTTCTATTTTTTATTTAGTATTTAATTTTTAATATCATGTTATGATAATATCATGCAATTCTGTCTACACCGGAGAGCATGATGGGTATCCTGACCACCGAACGGCCGCTGGCCACACCCACGCCGGAACCGGCGCATGCCGCCCTGCAATTATATACCGCGGCGGTTTCGCGAATTCTCGAGACCACGCCGCTGGACGACGCGCCGGAACTGATCGTGGCCGCGGCCGCCGAACTGGTGGTCGTTCCCGACCTGTTAACGCAAGCTCAAAGCGCCGGCGATCCGGAAACGTACCGACGTCATCTGCTGTATGCCGACCCGGATGGGCGCTTTACGGTTTTGGCGCTGGTCTGGGAACCCGGCCAATTTACGCCGGTCCATGGTCATCACGCCTGGGGCGTGGTCGGCGTGCACCAGGGCGAGCTTTGCTCGGCGAGCTACCGCCACTCTCCGATGCCGGATGCGCCGCTCGCGGTCGCGCCGGACGGCGTCGTCTCGGTCTCGGCCGGCGCGGTCTGTTCGGTCCGACCCGATCCGGAAGGCATCCACCGTCTGGCCAATATTTCGTCCCACCGCGCGATCAGCATCCACACCTACGGCATGGATATCAGCGACAACCCGGCCCGCATTAATAAAGTCTACGCCGAGTAAACAGGGCGGCCGACCATGAATCCCTTTCGCTATTTGCCGAAGATGTTCTTCGCGGTGGTGCTTTTCGCCATCGCGCCGTTCGCCGTGGATTTTCTATTCCCCGACGACCCCGCCGTCGGCATCGACTGCGCGGCACCGAAAACCGAACAGGAAACCCTGATCTGCAAGGCCGAAACCAACCTCCAGGAAGCACAGAGGCAGATGATGGAAAGCGCCAAACGGCTCAAGGACTACGCGCGCTGACTTATGAGCCGGCCGCCGCCTCCTGAGACACGGCGGGGTCCGTATACCGCCGGTGGGCGGCGCGAACATATTCCAGAATTTTGGGATCGCGGTCGATAGTCGGCACCGGATCGGCGTCCCAGTGGCCGTGGGCGTCGGCGCCGCGCACCAGACACGCCGTCCGTCGTCCAATGGTCGAACGCACATGGGTGGGAATGTAGAACAGCGCGAGTCCGATCCTGGCGTCGTCGGTCCCGTTGGGAAGCGAGCCGTGCACGATGCGTTCGTGATGCAGCGAAAACTGGCCGGCCTCGAGTTCCATATCGGCCGCACCTGTCTCGTCGAGCCCTTCGATCACCTGGCCGCGCGCCAGCAGGTTTTTCTCGTGGTAGGTCTCCACATGCTCATGCGCGGCCCCGCGATGCGACCCCGGAATCACCCGCATGCAGCCGTTCCCGGTATTGGCGTCGGTAAGCGCGATCCACGCGGTGACGAGGTCGTGAGGTTCAAGCCCGAAATAGGCCGAATCCTGGTGCCATGACACGTAGGTGCCGTCCCCGCCCCCCTTGATCCAGAACTTGGACGCGAAGACCAGAATATCGGGGCCGACCAAATCCTCCACCGCATCGAGAATCGCCGGGTTAAGCGCGAGTTCGTAGGACCATTTGAAGAACAAATGTCCCTTGAAGTGGATATCGCCGGCCGACATCCCTTCCTCGCGCTCGAAGACGTCGAGCGCGTCCCGCATGGACCGCGCCTCGTCACGCGAAATCGCGGGCAATGGGCATAAATATCCCTGGTCGCGGAAAAACTCGATCTGATCCGCCGTGAGAAGTTTCGGCATCCGCGCCTATTCCGCCGCCTGTTTCGGCCGCCGGATCAGGGAATCCTCCAAATCGTAGCTCGCCAGCATTTCGTCGACCATGCCCATGGCGTTTTCCCAGTCGAAAGTGCGGTACATATGGTTGCGCGTCACGAACTGGGCGCCGGCGTAAAACATCTCGTATTGGGTATGGCGCGAGGCGAACTCGGAGCCGACCGCGTCCCAGGCGAGCTTCATCAGTTTCACGCGGCCCTCGGAATCGGTGGTCGGCGATTTCTGGGTGCGGCCGATCAGATCGGCAATCTCGGGATTGGCGAAATCCTCGGCCGAGGACGGCAGCATGATCAACCCGCCGCCCGCCAATTCGCGGATCACGTTGATGATTTCCGGATACATGGCCTGGGTCATCACCTGGGCGGCATAGACCAGATGGCGGTTCGGCACGAAATAGCCGTTGTAACTTTCGCCGGCGGCCTCGATGCCGTGCACCATGCCCTCGACCAGCGACGCCTTGGCGGCGAGATTGCCGAGCTGCTCGCGCACCGCCGGAAACGCCGTGGTGCCGTTGGCCTCGCACACCTTGCGGGTGAGCCCCATCAGGAACTGGAGTTTCACCATCAGGCGGATCTGGCACTGATAATTCTGGTGGCTGTGGGCCCAGGTGTCCTGGAACTGGGCGCGGCACATATCGAGCCCGCGATAGACGAAGACGCGGTCCCACGGCACCTTCACGTCGTCGAAATAGATCAGCGCGTCGTTCTCGTCGAAGCGCCATGACAGCGGATTGTCGAATTCGCTGACCGCGCTCTCCTCGTAGGATTTGCGCGACATGATCTTCACGCCCTTGGCGCCGAGCGAGATGGCGAAGGAGAACGCGTATTTTTCCTCGCCCTCGACCAGGGGCTGAATGTTCGCGACCAGCACGTCATTGGCCATGATCGACGAGGTGCCCAGCATCTTCGCGCCGCGCACCGTGATGCCCTCGGAATCCTCATCGACGATCGCGGTGGTGAGGTATTCGTCTTCCTGATCGCCGGTGTCCTTCGACCGGTCGGCCTGCGGATTGATGATCACGTAGGTCAGGAAGACGTCATTGTCGCGGGCGTATTCGAAATAATTCCAGATCGCCTTGGCGCATTTCGGGTTGTGGGCCTCGAA
This sequence comes from uncultured Rhodospirillaceae bacterium, assembly GCA_964587515.1. Classification (GTDB taxonomy): domain Bacteria; phylum Pseudomonadota; class Alphaproteobacteria; order MPNO01; family MPNO01; genus CAZPMO01. The sequence continues at coordinate 11,429 of CAZPMO010000157.1, forward strand.
CAACGGAAGACCCATCACCTGCCCGCCCAGGCTGGAGGCGATGTGATCGGGCGAGCGCCCCATGAAGCCATAACTGGTGCGCGACCAGGCGGCGATCGCCTCGCGCCGGCGCACAAGATCCTCATGGGATCTGGGCAGCTTCCAGCAGAGATTCACCGGCTTGCCGGAGGTCGGCGACTCGAACGTCATCAGTTCCTGATTTTCTGTCTGAAAATCATAGAGCGAGGCGGCCGAGCGGATCGCATTGCGGAACGCCGGATGGTTAATGGGATCGTCGAGCAGTTCGCCATTGAGATAGACCTCGCGCCCGTCATCGAGGCTCTTGAGGTGGTCCGCGCCGGTCTTCGACATTGCGATATTCCTGATGTTATTTTCGCGAGTCTTTCACCGCCGGGATTCGAGGTCAAGCTCGCAGGACGCTTCAGGGAATAGCGTTATGTGGTCCAAAGCTTTCCTAGTTGTGATCTCTCACGAGGTTGTTCATTCGATCCCACCCTGCA
>CAZPMO010000158.1:0-11627 GCA_964587515.1 uncultured Rhodospirillaceae bacterium
GGGCGGTGCGATTGACCAGCCGGATTTCGGTCGCCCCTTCGTGCAAAAGGGCATAGCAGACCGCGCGGCCGCCGCCGCCGGCGCCGATGACGGCGATCGGGCCCGCATCGGCGCGCCAATTGGGCTGGCGCTGTTTCAGATTGCCGATAAAACCCAGCCAATCGTTATTGGTTCCGAACAGCGATCCATCCTTTCGCACCACCACACAGCTGATCGCTCCGATCTTCTCCGCCACCTCGTCCACCTCGTCGACGATGGTCATCGCGTCCAGCTTATGTGGGATCGTCAAATTGCAGCCGGCGAAGCCCAGGGGATGCAACGCCCTCAGCGCCGCGCCGAGATCGCCGGGCTTGATCGCAAGCGGCACGTAAGTGCCGGCCACCCCCTGTTGATCCATCCAATAGTTGTGCATAAGCGGCGAGCGCGAATGCATGACCGGCCACCCCATCACCCCGGCGAGCAGAAATCGATCTGATTGCGTCATTTGGATCGTCTTACGGTTACAGCGAGGATACTAATTCGGGGTCGGCGGGCCGCGCCGCTAAGCGCCATTATCGAGTTTCGCGCTGAAATGGTCCCAGGTGCGCTTGAACAAATTCGCGTTCCAGAGCTTTTCGCGGCACAGCGCGATTTCTTCTGCGCTGAACGAATAGGGTTTTCCGATCTGCTGCGCCATATACTGACGGTAGGCATTGTCTTCCAGGTAGTTCATCAGCACGAAGGCGTCGACGATGCTCTTGCCGGCGGTGACCGCGCCATGGGCTTTCATCAAGGCCGCCGGCCTGTCTCCGAGCATGTCGGTCAGTCTTTTGGCCATTTCGAGGTTGTTGATCGAGTCGGGTGAATCAAGCACCGGCAATGGATAAACCAGAGACCCCTGCGCATAGACCGGCAGGTATTCGGCGCCGGCGGTCGTCAGGATGGTCGACCAGTTGGGATGGGCGTGAATGACGGCGTCGATGTCGGACCGCGCCTTGTAAATACCGGCATGCAGGTGGAACTCCAGCGGCGGTTTGCCATTGCCTTCGATCAGATTGCCGTCGAAATCGATGGTGCAGATATCGTCGACCGTAAGCTGGCTGCGCTGGCAGGAACCGATGTTGATGAGCATCCGATCGTCGGCGATGCGGGTGCTCGCGTGGCCGTTGTAATCTATGATGCCCGACTGCTCGAGCATGCGGATACAGCGTACGAGCTGCCGCTTGTGCTCCAATGTTTCGGTCATGGCGCGTATTCCTCCCGCTGTATCACCAATTCGCTTGCTCGCGCACTTCGCCGCGCCACAATTCCCAGGCCCGCATGCAGGCCATCTGGTTGGGCACGTCGGCCAGCAGGCCTTCTTCTTTATCGAGGGCCGCCATGGGCCCGCCGCCGCCCAGCGCCACGGTCCAGTGCTGAACGCGGGCGTTGACCTCCGTATAGACCGCGCGAAATACGGCGGTTTGCAGCGTCGAGCCGCAGGCCACCGATCCGTGCGCGCGCATGAGGGCTATGTCTTTGTCGCCCAGGGACTCGACGAAGGCAACGCCTTTGACGCCGTCGCTGACCAGCATGTCGGTGGCGCCGAATTTTTCGCTGATATCGAATACCGGAACGCCGGCCGCCAGAAAGGCGGCATTATGAAACATTGCCAGCATCGCCTGATCGACGAGGCCGAAGGGAATGACCGAGGGCGAATGGCTGTGCACGATCGAATTTAAATCCGGCCGGGCCTTGTAGATTTCACCGTGAATGAACCGTTCGAGGAAACTGCCGCGGCCATCGGCGTTGCAGGGGACGCTGTCGAGGCTGTATTCGATGATATCGTCGGGTGTCACGAGGGCGGGCGCCATGGAGCGCGACATGAAATAGCGCTCCGGCGCATCCGGGTGGCGCTGCGAGACATGCCCGAAGGCGTCCACGACGCCCCGCGCCGCCAGAACGCGGCTCGCCGCGGCCAGGTCGGCGGTAAATTCGGCGGTGACCGGACCACCGGAAATTGGATTTTCGCTCATGATATCTTCTTTCATTCAGCCGCGCTTGAGATGCGACGGCGCGTCGTCCGCCGGTATCGCGCCGACCACATTGGCCATCAGCGCCGTCGTGCAGAAATGGCCGATGGCGCCGACCACATCGGCCAGGCGCCGATAGCCGAGCGCCGTCTCCGCTGATTTGAATCCTTCGTCCGACAGCGTCCCGGTGGCGAGCAGTTCGCGAGTCGCGGCATGCACCGCCCTGTCGCTGTCGTCGCCGAAATTCGGTTGCGCGCCTTCGTTGATCGCTTCGATCACCGTGGGGTCCAGACCGGCGCCCAACGCCGTCTTGGCTTGCGCGCTCCAGGGATAGGCGGCGTTCCAGTGACGCACCGTCATAAGCGACACGATTCGCACCTGCGCCGGCGTCAGCGTGCAATTGAGAAGGTGTGCGCTCGATTCATTGTGGAGCCGCCAGATTTCCGCCGAATACGCATAACCGATCGCGGGGCCGAACCCGACGCGCGAATTTTTTGAGACGATCCGGTCGTGAACGGCCTGTTGATCGGCGTCCATCTCATCTCGGCTCAATACCGGAATTCTGGTCATGCACTCGTCCCCTGTCCGCCGTTACACTGATGGCAACCGCCATATTTATGCTTTTTAATTCGCCTGCAGTACAGATGTGGAAGGACCGCGCGCCAAAGTCCTGGCTCAGGATGCATTGGCGAGAATATTCCACCGGCAGTTCCGAAACGCCTCGTTCAAATCGTCGTGATTCAGTTTTCGGCCAACGAAAACCAGACGCGAGCGGCGCGCGCCTTCTCTCCATTCCCCCACATAATCGCCTTCGATCATCATGTTCACGGCTTGCAGGACAAGTCGTCTGTCTTCGTTCTTTATGGAAAAAATTCCCTTGGTGCGGAGGATGTCGGCGCCGTGGCGGGCCAGCAGCTCCTGCAACCATTCTTCCAGCCGGGTGGCGTCCATGGGGGCGTCGCAGTCCAGGGAAACGCTGGTGACGCCATGGCCGTCGATGTGATTGTGGCGATGCATCTCCACATCCGGCGCCAGTTGCGCCTCGACCCGGTCCAGATCGAAACCATGTCTGTTAAAAATGGCGCCGGCCGGAACGTCGGACCGGTTTGCCCGGATAACCGGTGCGAAGGGGTTGAGTCGCCGAAGCTGGGCTTCGATATCCTCTATCGGCGCCGTGGCGTCGTCGACCTTGTTCAGAACGATATGATCGCTGAACGCGATTTGGTCGGCCGCATCGGCGCCGTCCGCCAATTGAACGAGAATGTGCGCGGCGTCGACCACACACAGGACCGAATCCAGCCGGCATTGCGCGCCGATCACCTGATCGATCACCAATGTCTGAATGACGGGGCTGGGGTTCGCCAGGCCGGTGGTCTCAATGATAATGCCGTCGAGATCCGGCTTTGTGGTCAATAGATTACGGAGGGTCCGGATCAGGTCGCCGCGAACAACGCAACAGATGCAGCCGCTGCTAAGCTCGATCAGCTCCTCTTCGCCGGTTTCGATCAGATCGCCGTCGATGCCGATGTCGCCGAACTCGTTCACGATAACGGCGAAGCGCCGTTGGGAAAGCGCCGGCAATACCCGATTGAGCAAGGTGGTCTTGCCCGCGCCGAGAAACCCGGTCACGACAGTAACGGGAATCCGCGTATCAGGGTTGTCGACCGGATCGGCCACAAATCATGCCCACGGCATCAGCGAGACGTGAATCACCTCGCCGCTGCCGCCGACCGCGTTGATGGCGTCGTGGGTATCCTTGAGACCAAATCGATGCGTGGTGATCTGATCCAAATCGAACCGATCCGAATTAAGCTGTTTCAGCGCCAGTTCACAGCTTTCGTAATTGTGACCGCGGGCCGCTTTGATCGTGATGTATTTATTGGCGATTTTGCCCAGCGGAAAATTCGGAAAATCCGAGACCTCGCCCTGGATCAGCAAGGTGCCGCCTTTGCGTTTTAGCGCCTCGATGCCCAGCAACACTGGAATAGTGCCCGCGCCAGCGGTGCAATCGAGCGATACATCGAGCCCCTCGCCCGATGTGATTTCGTTGATCCGCTCAACCGGATCTTCCTCCTCGACATTGATGACATGGTCGGCGCCGAGATTCTTGGCCACGGAAAGACGTTTGATGTCCTTCGATGTGCCGGTAACGATGATCAGGGACGCGCCGGCTTGCTTGCACGCGACGACCTGGCTCAATCCCTGCTGCCCCGGGCCTTGTATCAGGACGCGGCTGTCATAGCCGACCTCGCAATCGAACAGCGCCCACTGGATGCCGTTCGCCATGGGAGTCACGACCCCCGCCAATTCGGCCGAAAGCCCGTCGGGCACTTTGTGCAGGATCGAGTTCCAAGGCAGAAACATGTACTCCGCGAACCCACCGAACAAATGCGGCGCGCGTTCGGCCAGGGTATAGCCAAATCGCAGCCCGTCGGGGTATTGGCGCCAATCCGTGAACATGCACAGGCGATATTCGCCGCGATGACAATGTTCGCAATTCATGCAGCCGACATAATGTTCGGCGAAAACCAGATCGCCTTCCTTTAGCCCGCGACGCTTCTGGAAGGTCTTGCCGGCTTTGGCGATGTAGCCGATATTTTCATGCCCCATGATAACCGGCCCTTCGAAGGGGGGCTTGGAATAGAACTTCACATCGGTGCCGCAGATGCCGGCGACTTCCACCTTCAAAAGAGCGGCTTCGTCCGGAATTTCGGGCATGTCGTATTCGCGAATTTCGGTGGTCTGGGGCGCCGTCCGGACGGCCGCATTCACTTTTTCGGGCACGGGTCCCTCTCCCACTATGGTGTTGACCAAGGTGTATCAAAGGGGCAAATTCCAAACAAGGACGAAGCGCGTCGAGGCGAATTAAGGCCGGGTTTTCGCGGTTTCTTGCCCTCGCAAAGCACGGACCCGTGGCGGTCGAGGTTAGCAAGCATGTTCCGACGACTTGGGCCGGAAAAAGACACGCTCGAGGACCTTTCGCGGGTCGAGGCCCTTGTGCGCGATCGGTTCCGGATCGGGGTGACCGAGATCATCCTGGTTTCGCAGGACCGGGGAACGAGACCCGGGTTTCCACCGCACGAAACCAACGTGGTCTTCTGGAAGAATGAAATACGTTACCGCCTCAAGGTATTTTCGCCTGTCGCGAAAGTCAGGGACGCGGATTTGCCGCTCGACTGGTTACTGCCCTCGTTGGAGGACACCGGCGATAACGACTGCTGCTGATTCCGTTAAAGAGACGAAACAACCCACGCATTAAATGATGCTAAAGACGGTCAATGAGCGACACCGTCGAGAAAATCCAATATGCGCCGGGGCGCGTTCGCTTCGGTTTGCGCGGCTACGGGGACGTCCCAATATTCGGACCCGTTCAGGCGTTCGTGAAGGTACCTGGCGGCGGAAGTGGCGTGAAAGTCATCGTCGCCAGGGACGATCAAGCTGGGGATATCGAGATTCATCAATTCCTCGGGCTCGGCCCCTGGCGCCGTGTCGCGATCAATCAACCCGCGATACATCTCAGTGACGATCAGAAGATACCGCGCTTTGTCGAACTCGGCGTAAGCTTCGGCGAACCCGTCCGAGTTCCGGATCGGTTGCCCCCACGGCCCGCCGCGCGGATCCTGCGAAAAGTTCTGGTCATGGCTGCGAACCAGATCGACCACGGCCCGCAGACCATTTTCCTCAACGAAAGCCACATGGCGGGCGAAACGCTTATGCCCGCTGATCCGGTATTTCGCGCCGCCCACGGGCCAGTAATGCACCATCGAAAGCGTGCGTTCCGGATGGGCCACGCTGAACGCCGCGACGGGACAACAGCCCATGCAGCCCCCCATGACATGGGCCTTATCCACGCCCAGCGCATCCAGCAGCCCGGCGCCCTGACGCACGAAATGTTCCCAGGTGATCTTCTCGACCCGGCCGCCCGACTGACCGTTTTCGCGCCGGTCGAACAGGATGCACCGATATTTTTTCGGAAGATGGTCCAGCAGCTTGATGCGCTTATAGACCCCGAGGTCAATCCACTTCTCGATCCGGGCGTCGAATCCGCCCGGCGCATACATCAACAGTGGCGGACCTTCGCCCACGACCTCGTATCGTGTCTCAATTCCATCGGCTTGCGCGAAAGGCATGGTTTTGAACTTTTTCGTAAGCGATACCGCGTGAAACTCGAAGATATCGGGATTTTGCGGTAAAATAGACTTAATAGCCACGAACAGGGTAAAAACCGCGTCCCGGCGAGCGCGGAACGGCCGTGGGACCAGAGATCGAGCAGCTAAAAAGGAGAACAAGAATGCTTCGAAAAGAAGTGAACGATCTGCTGACGCAGACGGATAAAGGGACGCCGATGGGCGAACTGTTTCGACAGTACTGGATCCCAGCGCTGCTCGCCGAGGAACTCCCCGAAAACGATTGCCCCCCGGTTCGCGTCAAGCTGTTGGGGGAAGAAATGATCGCCTTTCGTGATACCGAGGGCCGTTATGGCCTGATGGAGGAATACTGCGCCCATCGCCGTGTATCGCTCTGGTTTGGACGCAACGAAGAATGTGGGTTGCGCTGTCCGTATCACGGCTGGAAATTCGATGTGACGGGCCAGTGCACGGAAATCCCGTCCGAACCCGATGACAGCGAATTTACCAAATCCATCAGGCTTCAGTCCTATTCCCTGATCAAGGTGGGCGACGTGCTCTGGGCCCATATGGGCGATCCGGAAAACCGGCCGCCCGAGCCCGAATGGGAATTTGTCACCGTCACCCCGGAACAAACCGTTACGACCAAGCGCTTGCAGGAGTGCAACTGGCTGCAGGCCCTGGAAGGCGGCATCGATTCCAGCCATGTATCTTTCCTGCATTCCAACGAACTTGAGCGAGATCCGCTGTTCAAGGGTGCCAAGGCCAACAAGTACAATCTGAACGACACGAGACCCGTGTTCGATGTTTCGCCATCCGAGGGCGGGCTACATATCGGTGTCCGCCGGAACGTCGAAGGGGGCAAGTATTACTGGCGGGTCACCCAATGGATCATGCCTTGCTTCACGATGATTCCGCCCCGCGCCGACCACCCGCAGCACGGGCACTTCTGGGTTCCGATCGATGACGAAAACTGCTGGACCTGGAGTTACGACTATCATCCGGAACGCCCGCTGACCGCCGAAGAGCGTCAGGCCTGCCTGGATGGCAAGGGCGTTCATAGTGAAAATATTCCCGGCACGTATATCCCGGTGCAAAACAAGGGCAACGACTATTTGATGGACCGGGGGGCCCAGAAGAGCGGCGCGACATACTCCGGCATAGCGGGTTTTGCCATGCAGGATGGCAGTCTGCAGGAATCCATGGGTCCGATTGTCGATCGGTCGCGGGAGAACCTGGTCCCCACCGATTATGGAATTGTCATGACGCGCAACCGTTTGCGCAAAGCCGCCAGCGACCTGCGTGACAATGGCATCATGCCGCCGGGCCGGGATGCCAAACAACATAGAATACGATCCATCGCGGTGGTTCTGGACCCCGAACTCAACTATGCGGAAGCGTGCCGGGACGACATGATTGGCGCGGAAGGCAAACCTCGAACGACGGTTTAGTCGTCTGTTTCCGATGGACATGAGGACGCAATGAACCCGATCAAGTTGAGTATTGCGACGACCGATTACGATCATTTCCGCGATTTTCGCACCGGTGATGTGCGGGCCGAGGGGATCGACCATACCTGGTCGATGCTCGGACATCACGAAGTGTTCGCACGCTTCACGGCAAATCGGGAATGGGATGTCGCCGAACTGAGTTTTGCGAAGTTTTCCGCGCAGATCACCCGCGACGAATGCGACATCGTCGGCCTGCCGGTCGTCTGTTCCAGGCTGTTTCGATTCTCATCGTTCTATGTAAACAAGAATGCCGGGATCCGAACGGTCGAAGATCTGAAGGGCAAGCGCGTTGGATCACCGGAATGGGCGCACTCGGCGGCGGTGTATATGCGCGGCTGGATGCACAATGATTGCGGCGTCAAACTGTCGGACGTGCACTGGTTTCAGGCCGGCGCCAATGCGCCGGGACGCGTTGAGAAAGTGGAACTGAACCTGCCCGGAGACGTCGAGATTACGCGCGTTGCCGACAAGTCGCTGTCGGAGATGCTGGCGTCGGGCGAAATCGATTGCGCCATTATCGCGCGGCCACCGACCTGCTTCCTCGAAGGACATCCCGACGTGGTCCGGCTGTTCCCGGACTACCTCGAGATGGAGGAACAGTATTTCGAGCGGACCAAGGTCTGGCCCATCATGCACATCATCGCGATGCAAAAACACATCCTGGATGAGAACCCATGGGTGGCGCGAAATCTGTTCAACGCGTTCAACGAATCAAAGCGGCGGAGTGTCGAGCGGATGCTCGATCCAGCGGTGTCCCGTTATCCGCTGGCTTGGGTGCCGACATATGCGCGCAAGATGTGCGACGTGTTTGGTGGCGATCCTTACCCCTTCGGCATCGATGAAAACCGCGCAACATGGGAGCAGATGCTGCTTTATACCTACCAGCAGGGCATCGCCCACAAGCATGTGACGCCAGAGGACATATTTCCGAAAGGCATCATGACCAAGGTCGTGGTGTGACGGCTGTGTCGCGTTAATCGGCCGCGGCGACCTCCGGAATGAGCGACGCGGGCAGTTCGGCATCGTCTGAACAAAAGAGTTCATAGAGAAGTTGAATAACGAGGCGAACTTCGTCGCTGGCGAGCGAATAGTAAATATTCTTGGCGTCCCGCCTGGTGCTCACCAGTTCTTCCGCGCGCAGTCGCGCGAGCTGTTGCGACAGGGTAGGCTGGCGAATCTGCAACAGCCGCTCAAGCTCGGTCACCGATTTTTCCCCTTCGGCGAGATGACACAGAACGAGCAGCCGGTGTTCGTTGGCCATGGCCTTCAGGAAAGCCGCCGCTTCGCCGACTTTATCGGCCGTTACGCTCTGATCAGGCATGGTTCACCAATAATTCGGAAAATTATTCCAGTCAACCGCGGTTATCGTTATTATTCTAGCCAAGGTTTTCTAAATTTACGATGAATTCGCCGTCGGATTGCCTTGTCAGGCTGCCTTTCGGATCAGGAACCTGAAAACGCCTCCGTCTTCCGACCATTCCATCAGCTGGTGTCCGGTGGCCCTGGAAAAGGCCTCGAAATCCTTGACCGCGGCCGGGTCGGTCGCCAGCACTTCGATCACGTCGTCCGGGTTGACCTTGCCCAGCGCCTTCTTGGCGCGGACGATGGGAATCGGGCAGTTGAGGCCCTTGGTATCGACGGTTGCGGCGACCGTGACGTCCATTCTTCGATACTCCGACATAGCGATACACGACCATGCGCCTTGTCACTCCGCGAAGGCGCATGGCATAATACATATTCAATTTATCGCAAGTGATTGTGATTTCCCAGCCAAATATTTTGGGCGCGGTCGCCGTCGGCGCCGAATCCGGAGCACATTTATGGAAGACATCCCCCTGGGCACCCTGGTCGCGACCATCGGGTTCGTGATCGGCCTCGCCTTCGGGGCAACAGTGCAGCGGACCAATTTCTGCAGCATGGGCGCCATTTCCGACATCGTGTTCATGGGCGACTGGTCACGGTTTCGCGCCTGGATGCTGGCCGCCGCTGTGGCCATCATCGGCGCCCAGACGCTGCACGGCGCGGAGGTCGTCGACCTCGCCAAGTCGATCTATCTCACCGCCAATCTGGGCTTGGCCGGCGCGATTATCGGTGGGCTAATGTTCGGGTTCGGGATGACGCTGTCCGGCGGCTGCGGCGGACGGACACTGGTGCGGCTTGGGTCGGGCAACCTGAAATCCCTGGTGGTGGCGATGGTGCTAGGGGTGTTCGCCTATATGACCCTGCGCGGGTTGACCGGACTCGCTCGCGTCGAGCTCGAAAGTTGGACCATGATCGATCTCAAGGAATCGGGAATTGCGGCGCAAGGTCTGCCCGATTTTCTGGCCGCCATCACTGGCATGTCCCTCGTCGCCGCGCGTTGGACGATGACCGCGCTGATCGGCGGCGGGCTACTGATCTTCTGCTTCAAAGGCGCCGCCTTCCGGTCCTCGCCACGCGACATTTCGGCGGGGCTGATCCTCGGCGCGCTGGCGATCGCGGGCTGGTACGTCACCGGCGCGTTCGGGGCCGACGATTTCGAACCCACCCCCGTCGCGTCGCTCACCTATGTCTCACCGGTGGGAGAAAGCCTGATTTATCTGATGACTTTCACCGGCTCGACCATCAATTTTGGTATCGCGGTGGTCGGCGGGGTGATCGTGGGGTCCTTTCTGATGTCGCTCGCGAGCGGCGAATTCCGCGTCGAATCCTTCGTCGAGGCGAACGACATGATCCGCCATATTATCGGCGCCGCGCTGATGGGCATGGGCGGCATCATGGCCATGGGCTGCACCATCGGCCAGGGCGTTACCGGAATGTCGACCCTGGGTCTGGGTTCTCTGGTGGCGCTGCTCTCGATCATCGCCGGCGGCGTCTACGGCATGAAATATCTCGAGGAAGGAAGTCTCGGCGGCGCGCTCGGCGCATTATTCCAGCGCGGGTAGGTTTCAGGCGCAGCCTTCGAAACCGTCGGCCGCCATCTTGGCCTCGTAGGGCGCCGCGACATCCGTTCCGGCAACCAGTGACGGCTTCACATCATCCCAGTTTTCCGGCGTAACCACCACCAGCCAGCCCTGTTCATAGGGATCGTCATTGGCGATATCCGGTTTGGCGACGACGGTATCGTTGGTCTCCACGATCTCGCCGGCGACGGCCGACTTGGCCGGTCCGACCCACTTGCCGGATTCGATTGTGGCGCAGGACTTGCCGGCGCGAACCGACCGGCCGGCCTTCTTGGGCGTCACCGCCACCAGCTTGCCGGCCATGGCGGACGCGACCGCCGTCATGCCGATGCGGATCGAACCATCGGGCAATTCAAGAAACCAGATGTGATTTTCCACGTCGTAGAGCAGATCGTCGGGCAGGTTGCAGCCCCGAACCAAGGGCATGGAAGGCCTCCGTTAACGCGCACGCATCATTGGTACGCCGGTTGGGCGTGATGCGGCTTGGAGGAACAACAGAACTCGCCGAGTTCCGCCTGCTCCATCTTGCCGCTCACGAACAAGTATAGGTGCAAAGCCACCATCGCGGCCAGCCGCAACCGGCGCGAGATTTCGGGATGATCCGGCTCGAGGCTGATCAGGTTATGATGATAGACCAGCTCGCGGCAGGTCTCGCGGCACGCGTTGAAAGAAGGCTCGCCGCGGGCGCCTTGACGGTGCAGCGCGAGCAGCCGAAACCCCTCGCGGCGTTCATCCGTCGGCGCATCGCCGCGCGCGACGATCCAGTGTTGGAGGACTTCCTCGCCGAGCGCAAGCAACTCGCCCGCGGTGGCTCCGGGCGCGTCGCGCAGCGCCTCGATGCGGGCGCCGATTTCGCCGATCGGTCTCATGCCAGGCCCTTTTCCTTGATCATCGCCCGCGAATCCGAGACGTTTTCGTGAATGCCGAGCTTGCGCGGCCCAATGCCGAGGGCCAGGCCGAGAAGCTGCGTGAAATACAGCATCTTCACGCCGGTCTTGCGGCCGTAACGGGTTTCGGCGCGGATCTGGTGTATTTCCAGCCCGGAATGGCAGGTCG
>CAZPMO010000159.1:0-11392 GCA_964587515.1 uncultured Rhodospirillaceae bacterium
CGATGATCGCGGGGCGTTCGCCGTAATGTCGGACGATCGAGGCGAGCATCGCGGGAAGCGTGGTCATCCGGCCCCCGATTTCGGCCATTGCCGTGTCAGAGCAGCATCAGGCTCAATTGCGGGAACGCGACCAGCAGCGCGACCACCAGCAGCATGATGATCACGAAGGGAAACGCGCCCGCGAAAATTTGATTCAGAGTCACGCGGTCGTCGTCGAGTGTCGATTTCACCACATAAACCGTTATGCCCAGCGGTGGCGTCAGCAGGCCGATCTCGACCGCGACCACCGAAACGATGCCGAACCAGATCAGATCGCCGCCCATCGCCTGCACCACCGGGATCGCGAGCGGCAGGGTGATCACCATGATCGAAACCGAATCCAGGATGGTCCCGAGCAGCACCAGCAGCACGATATAGAGGAACATGAAGCCCATGAGGCCGAGATTGGCCTCCGCCGCGAAGGTGCTGACCGATTGCGGCAGATTGGACATGGCGAGCATCTGGCCGTAGATGCGCGCCGCCAGGATCAGGAACAGGATCGAGACCGTGACGTGGCCGGTTTCCACCACCGTGGTCCAGAGATTGCGCACGGTCAGCTTGCGCCGCGCCAGCGCGATCACCAGCGCGCCGGCGGCGCCCGCCGCGCCGGCCTCGGTCGGGGTGAATACCCCGCCGTAGATACCGCCAAGCACCAGCACCACCAGCACCAGGATGGGGAACAGTTTGATCGCCGCCGAACGGACGCTCTCTTCCGCGTCGTTGATCTCGTCGCCGCCGATGAAGGACGGCCAGTAGATCGCCATCAGCACGATCGCGAGCGACATGGCGGCGGCGAGGATGATGCCGGGGATCACGGCGGCGAGAAACAGCCGGCCGACCGATTCCTCGGCCAGGAAGCCATAGATGATCAGCAGCAGGCTGGGCGGGATCAGCATGCCGAGCACCGAGGACCCCGCCACCACGCCGACGGAAAAGCGCGGCGTGTAGCCGTGGCGCAGCATTTCGGGCGTCGCGATCTTGGTGAACACCGCCGCCGAGGCGATCGACGAGCCGGTGATCGAGGCGAAGATGGCGTTGGCGACCACGGTGGCGACGCCGAGCCCGCCCTTGACGCGCCGCAGCGCCCAGCGCGCGACCTCGAAGGTTTCCTTGCCCACGTCGGAGACACTGACCAGCAGTCCCATCAGGACGAACAGCGGCACCACGCCGAAGAAATAGCCGTTGAGATATTCGGTCGAGGCCCGCGACAAAACCCGGATGCTGAGTCCCGGATCGCCCCGGATCAGCCAGATACCCAGAAAACCGAGGGTCATCAGCGCGACCCCGATATGCATGCCGCAATAGATGAAGACCAGCATGCAGACGATGGAGATCAGCCCGATCTGGATATTCGAAAGATCGCCCGTGGCGATCCAGCCGGCGACGGCGACGAACGCGACGAACGCCGCGAGCGATGACCAGCCCGTCTTTTCGCCCGGTTTACGGCGCTTAAGGGCCTCCGTTGCGCGCCAGGACGTGGTCACAAACCGGATGATGAACTCGGCCGTGGTCGCGGCCGCGCCAAGCACGATGATCCCGAGAAATGGCCAGATGACGAAAGTGAACTCGCCGGGCACGCCGGTAAGTTCGTGTTCCACCCAGGCATCGGCGAATTTCGGATAGGTGCCGTAGGTGATGAAACCGAAGGCGGCCGCGCCCAGCAGATCGAACAGCGCGGTAAATGTAAGTCCGGCCGCCGGGCGGCGCTTTTCCAGCCAGTCGATCAGCAACTCGGCGCGGGTAAACCGACCGGCATTGAGCGTGCTGGCGAACTGAAGGAAGACGGCGGTCACGATCGAATAACCGATGATCTCCGCCACGCCTCTGATCGCATAATTGAAAAAATAGCGCGCGATGATGTCGGCGCAGATCAGGAACATCAGGCAGAACACCCAGAAGGTGCCCAGGCTGTTCATTCCCGACGTGAACGCATCGAATAGTTGAACGGGACGCCGAAACATCGACGTCCCGCCCTTGTCGGACTTCATATCCGCGAATGCTCCGGGTTTACTTGTCCCAGTCGCGTGTCGGTTTGCCGCCGCGCTTGCGCACGCCGTTCATGAAAGCGGACAGCACCTGCTTGCCGGCCGCGCCGTTGGCCTTGGCCCAGTCGCCGGCCAGGTTGGGCAGGGAATTCACCCACTTCTTGCGTTCGCTGGGATTGAAATCGGAGATCTTCGCACCCTGCTTGGCCATGATTTTCAGGAACAGCGCCTCTTTCTTGGCGATGATATCGCTCTGCATGCGCGCGTAATCCCGACCCAGATCGCGGAACAGGATTTGCATATGCGCCGGCAGCTTTTTCCATGTGTCCTTGTTCATGGTCAAGGCGCCGGAAATCGGCCCGCCCATATCGACCTTGGTGATATAGGGCGCCGCTTCGTGCAGCTTGAACGGCAGCATGCCGGTGGTGATGATGATGGCGCCGTCGGCCACGCCGGTCTTCATGTTGTTGTAATAGACCGGCAGCCCGCCATTGATTCCGATCGCGCCGGTGCCCTTGAGCCAGCCGGCGATGGCGCCCGGTGTCATGAACTTCTTGCCCTTGAGATCGGCCATGGAGTTGATCGGGAAGGTCGAGACGATGTGGTAGGTATCCGCCGCCTGGGCGCCGAGATAGACCTGGTTGTGCTTGTCCCATTCCTTCTTCATGGCCGGAATGGTGGTCTCGAGCTCCTCCTGGATATCGACCAGCTGGTGCACGGTCGCGCTGGTGAACGGCGCATAGAAGGTCACGTTATGGAGCGGCATCTTCACCGGCTCCCACAGCGTGCCGACCCAGCCGATGTCGGTGAGCCCGTCCTGCACGCCTTCAAGCGTGTTGTTGAAGTTATAAAGCGCGCCGGCATAGGCCTGGGTCCATTTGATGGAATCCGGGCTGCCGATTTCCTTCAGCCGCGCGTTCGATTGCGGCACCACATGGTTCTTGATCACCGCCACCCACGGAACGATCGGCGGATGGCTGGACGCCGCGGTGAGCTTCCACACCTTGGCCTGGGCGCCGGTTAGCGTCGCCGCGATTACGCATGCGGCGATCCCGCCAAGCGCGGCGGTACGAATTACGGATTTCATGGAAACCTCCATCTGTTTTATGCCCCTCGTTTATGCCCCACGCGGGGCTCATCTGTTATTGGCGAAACCTTACTAGGCGCGCGCCGGTCCGGCAAGTCGCGGCGATTCCGATTACGCGGGGATATCGCCCACTTTGGCGGCTTCCCTGCTTGCGATGGCTTCGCGGTGGGCGATATAGCTGGTCGCCGCGACGATCACGCCGCCGCCGATCCATACCCAGATCCCGGGAACCTCGCCGAAAGCGAGATAGCCGACCAGCGCCGCGAACACCAGACGCGCGAACACCACCGGTTCCACCGCGCTGACATCGGCGAATTTGTATGCGCGCACCATCAACACATGGCCGGTGCTGCCGAGTGCGCCGATCAGGGCGAGCCAACCGAACTGAACCAGGGTCGGCCATTGCCAGACAAACAACGCCGGAATGAACGTCACGATCGCCATCATCAGCGACATGTAGGCGACGATGGTGGCGACGCCGTCGGTGCGCGAGAGACTTTTGGCGATCAGCTTGGAGCCGGCCACCAGCACCGCCGAGCCCAGAACCAGGATGGCGCCCAGGCTGACGTCCTCGAAACCGGGTCGGACGATGATCAGCGTGCCGACCGCGCCGGCGATCAGGGCGATCCAGCGCCGCATGCGCACGGTCTCGCCCAGAAAGAAGATCGCGCCGATGGTCACGAACAGCGGTCCCGCCAGCGACAGCGAGGTCGCATCGGCGATCGGCATCAATGAAAGCGCGGTGAACCAGCACAGCAGCGACGCCCCGTTGATGATGCCGCGCCCCATATGCAGCGGCAGACGCCGGGTGCGGAACATCGCCGTCCCGCTGCGCGCCACCACCGGCGCGAACACCAGGAAACCGAACAGGTTGCGGAAGAATCCGATCTCGAACGGGTGCATCCCGAACGAGACATGGCGCACACTGGCGTGCATGCAGGCGAAAAAACCACTGGCGCAGATGACCAGCAGGATTCCGACCAGCGTCGGGTTGCGCGCCGCAAGCGCGTTGAACGGAGCCACGAGGGCGTTCACGGTCAATCCTTGAACCGCGCGATGGCGTCGTCGGGGATTTCGATCGCCTTTATGCCCTTGGGCGAGTCCGGATCGAGTTGCGACATCACGCGGCGCTCGAATCCTTCCAGCGCCGGGCGACCGTCGTTATGGGTGATGCGGTGCTTGACCAGGAATGTCCGGCGCTTCCATTCATCCACCCAGCTTTCCATCTCGACCTCGTCACCCAGCTTGCAGGCGTTGGAATAGGTCGCGCCGGTCTCCAGCAGCGGCATGCCGGAGACGTCGAATTCCCGCGCGAGATCCGCGTAGCCGAGACCATTGGCCTTGAACAGGCGTTCCGTCGCCTGGTCGAACCAGTGATAGAAATAGGGATAGAAGACGATGCCGGCCGCGTCGCAATGCGCCCATTCGATGGCGAAGCGAGAGACATGGGTTCGCATGGCGTCTCCTTGAATGCGGGCGCGAATCACCTAGAGCACTATCCGACCAAATAGGACCATTTGACCGAGATTAGTCCGCCCCGTGGTTAGGCGCGCTTCGCATGGCGATGCGGCGCATCGGCAAAGACGCGCAACGACGCCACGGGTCGGACTAATCCGGCCTTCGGTGGGCAAATCGGTTTCTCGGGTGCGTTGCGACGCTTGCCCGATGCACCGCATCGCGCTGCGCGCCGCGCCTGCCCGAGAAACCGATTTGCCTCCATCAAATGATCCTATTTGGTCGGATAGTGCTCTCGCGTCGCGGGCTGGTATAAGACTGTCGCTGTGTAGCATGGAACGGGCGCGCGCCGGACATGAAACGAAAACTGATTCTCGCGATCCTGCTGGTCGGAGCGCTGGGCGGGGCCGCGGGCTGGTTCCTGTGGCGCGAGCCGCCGCGTCTCAACGTGTTGAGCCCGCGCCCGGGCGCAACCGAGATCGCGGTGATGGATTTCTCGCGACCCTTTGTCACCGAACCGCTGCCGGCGGGCTGGCACCACCGCAAATTCTGGCTGCGCGAGGAAGCGAGTTTTGCCTGGGCCGTGAAGCAGCGCGTTCCCGCGTTGCGCGTCGAGACCAATGACAGCGCCTCGATGCTGATGCGTCACGTCGAAATCGATCTGGTGCGTTATCCGTTGCTGCGTTGGCGCTGGCTGGTCGAGAAACCGATCGAAAGTGCGATCGACGAGCGCACCGCGGAAGGCGATGATCATCCGGCCCGGTTGTTCATCGCCTTCAGGAATGATGCGGGCGCACGCCGCGCGTTGGAAATAATCTGGGGCAACAGCCGCCTGAAAAAGGGCGACACCAAGACGATCGAGGGATTTTCCCATTACGTGGCCAACGGCGGGGCCGACAATTTGGGGCGCTGGCACGACGAACAGGTGGACCTCTTGAAACTCTATCGCAAAATGTTCAAGGAAACCGGCGGCGCGCGGGTCGTCGATATTGCGATCTTCTGCGATTCCGACGAGACCGGCGGGCAAACCGTCGCCTATTTCGCAGATATCCGCATGAAGACCGCGCGCTAACGGATAGGGAATGGAATTGCAGACCGTTCTCGGTATATCATTTATCCAAGGACCGGCCGGTCCGGAATAAGGGGGAGACCTATCAGATGGCCAGATTTGAGAATATTCTTGATACGGTCGGCAACACGCCGTCGGTCCGAATCAACAACCTTGCGCCGCCCGACGTCAATTTGTACGTGAAGATCGAGGCCTTCAACCCGCTCGGCTCGGTGAAGGACCGTCTCGCCCTCGGCATCATCGAGGCGGCGGAAGCGTCAGGCGCGCTGAAGCCGGGTCAGACCGTGGTCGAGGCGACCAGCGGCAATACCGGCATCGGGCTTGCCATGGTGTGCGCCCAGAAGGGCTATCCGCTGGTGGTGACCATGGCCGAAAGCTTCAGTGTCGAACGGCGCAAGCTGATGCGGTTCATGGGGGCCCAGGTGGTGCTGACGCCGGCCACGGAAAAGGGCACCGGCATGGTCAACAAGGCGGCCGAGCTTGCCGAGGCGCATGGCTGGTTCCTGACCCGCCAGTTCGAGAACGAGGCCAACCCCGATTACCACACGCGCACCACGGCGCGCGAAATCGTCGACGATTTCAAGGGCGGCGGGCTCGATTACTGGGTCACCGGCTACGGCACCGGCGGCACGCTGAAAGGCGTCGCGCGGGTTCTTCACCAGGAAATGCCGGACACCAAGATTGTCGTCTGCGAGCCCGAGGTCGCGCCGCTGCTGTCCAGCGGCGACGCACAGGAGCGCAACCCCAACGGATCGCCGGCGGCCAGTCATCCGGCCTTCACGCCGCACCCGATGCAGGGCTGGACCCCGGATTTCATTCCAAAGCTGACCGGTGACGTGGTGGAGACCGGCGTGATCGACCAGTTGCTGACGATCGCCGGCCCGGACGCGATCCGGTGCAGCCAGGAATTGGCGAAAAAGGAAGGGATTTTCGTCGGCATCAGCTCCGGTGGCACCTTCGCAGGCGCGCTCAAGGTCTGCGAGCAGGCGGAGAAGGGCGCGACGGTGCTCTGCATGCTGCCCGATACCGGCGAGCGCTATCTCAGTACGCCGCTGTTCGCCGAGGTTCCGGCCGACATGACGGACGAAGAGAAGGAAGTTTCGCAATCGACGCCGAATTTCCAACTCGCGGAGAGCTGAGGAGTAACACCCCTTACAAGTGACGGGCGCGGATTTCGGCGAGCAGGCCGGCCGCGCCCTCCTCGATCATGTCGAGCACGAGCGCGAATCCGTCGCCCTTGCCGTAATAGGGGTCGGGGACGTCGAGCGTGTCGAATGAAGGCGCGAATTCGAGGAACAGGCGCAGGCGGTGGTCCTCGCCAGCCGGGCACAGCCGGCAGAGCTGGTTGAGGTGGCCGCGATCCATCGCCAGCAACAGGTCGAAGCGGGTGAAATCGTCGCTTCGCACCTGGCGGGCGCGCTGGTCGCCGATATCTATGCCGCGCTTCAAGGCGGCTTCCCGCGAACGTTCGTCGGGCGGCTCGCCGGCATGCCAGGCCCCGGTGCCCGCCGAATCGACGGCGATCACCGCGTCCAGACCCGCCGCCTCGACCAGTTCGCGAAAAACGCCCTCGGCGGTCGGTGAGCGGCAGATATTTCCACTACAGACAAAAAGCACGCCAACCAAGGACGTCTTCCTCTCGACAATTCTTCCGTTCGGTTAGCATATTACTTCACCACGCCCTATCGTTCACCGAATCTTGGCCGCCAAATGAAGTTTCTCGCCGGCTTGCCCGCCGTGACACAGGGCGTGCTGTGGATGACAATCGCATCGTTCCTCTATGCGCTGGTCTTCGTCGCGGTGCGCGAGCTTTCCCACACCTTCCATGTGTTCGAGATCGTTTTCTTCCGGGCCACCATCGGCATGCTGGCGATGTTGCCGTGGCTGGCGCGATCCGGCGTCACGGCGCTCAGGACGCCGCGCGCCAGGCTCTATGGTTTTCGCGCCGTCATTACCTATTCCGGCATGGTGTGCTGGTTCTATGGCCTCGCCAACCTGCCGCTGGCCGACGCGACGGCGCTGCTGTTCACCTCGCCCTTCTTCACCGTGATCATGCTCGCCGTCTTCATGGGCGAACATGTCGGCCCGCGCCGCTGGTTCGCCATCCTGTGCGGTTTCGTGGGCGCGGTGATCATCATCAGACCCGGGTTCGCCGAGATCGGCATCGCGACCGCCGGCGTCATGTACACCGCGGTCGCCTATGGCGGGTCCAACGCCGCGACGCGCGCGCTGGCAACCACCGAGAACCCAAACGCGGTGGTGTTCTATATGTTCACGCTGGTGACGCCGCTGGCGTTGATCCCGGCGCTCGCGACCTGGATCACGCCGGGCTGGTCGGATGTTCCTCTCATCCTCGGCTTCGGAATTTTGAGCCTGGTCGCGATGCAGTGCATGACCCGCGCCCTCGCCGCCGCGCCGGCCGCGGTATCCATGCCGATCTTCTATCTCCAGCTGCCGGCCGTCGCGGGTCTCGCCTTCCTGTGGTATGGGGAAAAGCCCGAGGCGTGGATCTGGCTCGGCGGCGCGATCATCTGCGCCAGCGCCTATTACATCGCTCGTTTCGAGACGCGGCGCGCCCGCGCCGGGACGGCGTCGCGGAGTGCGGCGGAATGAGCATCGGCGCGATCCGAACCTATTTCGACGGCTTGCCCGGCGCGGTGCGCGGCGCATTGTGGATGTCGTTCTCGGCGTTCCTCTATGCCTGCCTCTACGTGATCATCCGCCGGCTCACAGAGACAGTGCCGATCCTGGAACTGGTGTTCCTGCGCGGCGTGATGGGGATGGCGCTGTCGGCGCCGTGGCTGATGCGCGCCGGGCTCGGGGCGCTCAAGACCTCGCGGGGCGGGCTCTATGGGTTCCGCGCGATAGTGGTCTATGTCGGGCAGATGGCCTGGTTCTTCGCGCTCGCCACCCTGCCGCTGTCGGACGCCACGGCGCTGATGTTTACCCTGCCGCTGTTTTCGGTGCTGCTGGCCGGGCTGACCTTGGGCGAGCGCGTCGGTGCCAACCAATGGATGGCGACGGCAATCGGGTTCGCCGGCGCGCTTATCATCATCCGGCCCGGCATGATCGAGTTCTCCATCGCCGCCGGCGCGGCGCTGTTCACCGCCTTCACCTATGCCGTCGGCCAGATCACCACCAAGGCGCTGGTTCGCACCGAATCGGCGAACGCGACCGTGTTCTATATGTTCGCACTGATGGCGGCGATCGCGCTGGCGCCGGCGATGATGGTCTGGAAGACACCCACCTGGTCCGATCTGCCATGGATACTCGCCTTCGGGCTGCTCAGCGTTCCGGCCCAGCAGGGCGTGACCCGCGCCCTGCTGGCCGCGCCGGCCAACGTGGTGGTGCCGTTCAACTTCCTGAAGCTGCCCTTCATCGCGGTGATCGCGCTGATCTGGTTCGCCGAGATGCCCGATCCGTGGACCTGGGTCGGCGCGGCGGTGATTTTCATCAGCACCTATTATATCGGACGGCGCGAGGCGCGCGCCGCGCGCGCCGGCCAATGACGGTGTGGGCGATCCGCGCTTTCAGCGACCTGTCGCCGGTCACCCGGGGCGCGGTGTGGATGACCGGCGCCTCGCTCATATTTTCGGTCTCGTTCGGCATCGTGCGCCATCTCAGCGCCGACATGACCGCGCCGGAGATCACCTTCCTGCGCAGCCTGTTCGGCGTGGCGTTCATGATTCCCTGGGTGGTGCGGACCGGGCTGGTGGGCCTGCGCACGTCGCGCCCCGTGCTCTACGGCGCGCGCGCGGTGATGATGGTCATCGGGCTGATGCTGTGGTTTCACAGCCTCGCCAACATGAACCTCGCCGACGCGACGGCGCTCTACTTCACAGCGCCGCTGTTCACGGTCGTGCTCGCCGCGCTGACGCTGGGCGAGAAGGTGGGCTTGCGGCGCTGGATCGCCGTGATCACCGGCTTTGCGGGCGCGCTGATCATTATCCGGCCGGGTATTGCGGAGCTGTCGCTGCCGGTGGTCCTGGTGCTGATCGCCGCGGTGCTGTTCGGCGCCAGCAACACCACGACGCGGGCGCTGGCGCTGACCGAGCCGCCGAGCGCAATCGTGGTCTATGCGCTGCTGCTTCAGGCGCCGCTGTCGGCGGTGCCGGCGATCTGGTCCTGGTCCGATCCGCCCTGGACGGCCTATCCGTGGCTGGTGCTGCTGGGCGGATTCAGCGCGCTGGCCAGCCAGTGCTTCACGCGCGCCTTCGCCGCCGCGCCGACCAGCGCGGTAATGCCGCCTTATTACCTGCAACTGCCGTTTGTGGCGGTGATCGGCTATGTGTGGTTCGACCAGACGCCGGATGCCCATGTCTGGATCGGCGCGGCGGTCATCTGCGCCGCGACCTACTACATCGCTTGGCGCGAATCGGTCGATGCACGGCGCTGAGCAGGATGGTTTAACTTGATTTTAACAATGATTTTTATTGCATATGAAATATTTATATATTATTATTTCTCATGAAAGGAAATGCAATGGTTGAAGCGACGCCGGTCGTCACTGAACGCCACCAGCGGGAAGCGCTGGTGCTATCGAAGGCGATGCTGAATGCCGCCGAATTTCTGAACGTTTCAGGCAATGCGCTTGCGGAAATCTTGGGTGTTTCCCCCTCCTCGATTTCGCGGATGAAGACCGGACAATATGTTTTGTCCCGTTCCGAAAAAGCGTTCGAACTGGCGGCGCTGTTCGTCCGTTTGTTCCGGGGCATTTACGCGATCACCGGCGGCGACCAACAGTCGTCCAGGAGTTGGCTGGCAAACGAGAACACCGCCTTGCACGGCCGTCCCAGTGAACTCATTCGAACCATTTCCGGTCTCAACCAGGTTCTGATGTATGTGGACTCCCGGCGCGCTAAGACGTGAAACGACGTCGTATGAACGGGGCGTCTGGCGTGTCGTCGAAGATCAGTGGAAAGCGGCGACCGTACGAATAACCGATACGCTGGCCGAGCAAGCCCTTCTTGAACAGATTCTCGATGCGTCGAAACCCGCGCTTCCGCCAGAGGCGGCGGGATTGGATTTCCTTGTGGCGACGCCGTTTCGGTATTGGCCCTATCCCTACGGCTCGAGGTTCCGACGCGCGGGGCAGTCGGACGGCGTATTTTACGCCTCGGAGAATTCGACGACCGCGATCGCGGAGATGGCGTTTTATCGGCTGCTGTTTTTCAGGGAGTCCCCGGAAACACAATTGCCGGAGAACTCCGTCGAACACACCGCCATTTGCGTTCAGGTTCGTGCCTGTGCTCACATCGACTTGACTGCCCCTGCTTTTAATGGCGACTCAGCTCTCTGGAGTCACCCCACGGATTACGGGCCGTGTCAGGACCTTGCGGACTCCGCCAGAGCGGCCGAAGTCGAACTTATCAGGTATCGATCCGTCCGCGATATCAACGAAGGAATGAATGCCGCCATCCTCGCGTTATCGGCCTTCGCCAACGCCGGGCCGGTCGATAAACAGACGTGGCATATATTTGTAAGGGAACATGCCGTCCAGGTCTGGTGCGAAAGTCCGAGGATCGAGCGCGAATTTTCCAACGACTGGTTTGCCACCGACCCTAGAATCCGTTAGCCGGCCGCCGCTTCGATTCGCTCCATGTCGTCGTCCGAGAAGCCGAAATGGTGGCCGATTTCGTGGATCAGCACGTGGCGCACCAGGTGGGTCAGGTCCTCGCCGCTCTCGCACCAGTAATCGAGGATCGGGCGGCGATAGAGCAGGATCATGTCGATATCGGTCGGCGCGTCGCCGACGCC